>CAZPZJ010000149.1:0-7586 GCA_964591055.1 uncultured Leptospiraceae bacterium | reverse complement strand
GCGGAGAGCTTTGACAATATACGCCTTTACAAAAGGCTGGGCTATCAGGAATTCAAAACCGAGCCATTCGGCAACGGGAAATACATTGTGTACCTTGAAAAGACAGTGTCCCGCGAGCCCTCGGAGAAATGCTGTTTACATGGAGAGATGATGGATATTACCATAAGGCATGAAGGGCCCGAAGACCGGCGCGAAACTGAAACGCTGGTCCGCGAGGCGTTCTGGGACAAATACAAGCCCGGCTGCGTTGAGCACCTGCTGCTCCACAAACTCCGGATGTCGCCGGCATTCATTCCCGAACTCAATTTTATCGCCTGCGAGGGGGAGAGGATCGTCGGCCACATCGTGTACTCGCGCGCGAAGGTGGCGGGCGATGACGGCCGCGAGCGCCCCGTTCTGTGCATGGGCCCATTGAGCGTGCTTCCCTCATGCCAGAAGCGCGGCATCGGCTCCATGCTGATGAGGCATTCCATCGCCGAGGCCGGCCGGGCGGGATACGGGGGCGTCGTGATTTACGGCGATCCTGCGTATTACCGCCGCTTCGGCTTCCGGAACGCGGCCGGGTGCCGCATAACAACGGCGCAGGGCGAAAACTTCGACGCCTTCATGGCGCTGGAGCTACAGGAAAACGGTTTGATGGGTGTTGAAGGGAGATTTTTCGAGGACCCCGTGTTCCGAATCGATGAGCGTGAGCTGGAACTCTTTGAACAGGGATTTCCGTACAGGGAAAAGCACGTTACGGACACGCAGTTGAAGTGATCATCAATCACTGCGCAAGCCGGAAAAATCCTGTTTCCGCCTTCAGCGTTCCTGCATATCACGCAATGTTCTCTGCGGTCGCGGTGAGCTTTCCGCCGGCAGGTTCGCCGATGTGGGTGAACGCCTCCCCGAATGAACGCAGCCGGTCGAGAATCCGCTCAATTCTGGTGAAGGATACTCACGACGCCTGACAGGATTTTTCCATAATAAAAGGTGGGGGAATTAACTTTTTCACACATTAAATCGTATTAATTATTATTGACGGGAGCAGTTTTTCCGGCAAAATCAAGTTCGGCGACAGAAAAGACTTGCCGGGGCCGTTTTCCGGAAAGCATTTGCGTTGCCAATTCTGCGAGGCATCGGCGAATGGACGCATTTATCCGTGATGAACTGATGGAGCATTCGGAAATCTGTGCTCAATACCACGTTTCGATTGTTGAAATGATTTTCGATTCAATGAGCTCAGCGATTGACTCGATCGAAGGTGGCGGTATCCAGCTTTCCCGGATCCGAGACGCGGTTGCCCGGGACCTGTCAAAACTCGGAATCGCCTGCATCGGCCTTGACGCGCTGATGCACGAATTGATGCTGTTTGTGTGCGCCGAGAGGGGCACAATCCTCGAAACCCCCTGTACCCACAGGGACGCTGTTGCGGACATCGCCAGGGACGTGCTTTCCGAATACATCGATGACCCCGACAGGTACGCAGACGAGCTCGCCGGCGATGTGGTGGACCTTTTTTCGGGGTATAGCAGGGTTTCCAGCATGCGGATCGTTGACGATCTGCTGGAAATCGAACAATATCGCGATGTGCCGCAGGAAGCGCTCGCGCTCGTCGTCGACAGGTCGTTTGATTTCTTTGTCGACCTGGGACTCATCTCTACGGATTGAGCCCGCCGCGGCTATCCACGGCAGAGCCGATTAGCATGCGACAATAACTGCTCTCCGCCGGAAAATTTTTCCTCCGGGGCTGTCTTATTCACCGCTCCCCTGCAAGCTTTTCCTGACGGTCACTGTGTTCGAATGCCGGAAAATGGCGCATGGCCCGGAAGCGAATTGCGCATCCCCTGATGGATGCATCAATCACACCGGAACGTATTATCATCTTTCTTTTGAGGAAAAACCTGATTTGCGGGGGATTGATTATAATAATATTAAATACAAAGTATTTAATAATTAGATTTAACTCCACATTGCCATCGAATTGATTATTTTTAAAACTTTCTTGACAGTTGAATGTGCAGAGCCTGACATGTTTGTGGAGCTATTTGTAGGAATTTGTATTTATTGGGATATGTATATCGGCATTTTATTTATTGTAGGAATATGTAGTCCGGTCGGAAGTGTCCTGGTAATACAATAGTAAGCGTTGTTTGAAATTGTTTTGCTGGCGCAATATTATCCCGATCCGGAAATTCTAAAGCCCCGGCCATGAATTTCCGGACGATGGGTGGCTTTCGGAAACGTGGCCGCCTCCCGAATTTGGAAAGGGGTAAAACGTCAAGCGGCAAAATCGCCCGGTGTGCGGGCTGATGGAGGATGTCGTATCGGATTGTATACGATATTTTTGCCGTTCCGTTTTTTTCCATGTGCGGGGTTTTGGAGTGGATAATATTGGTCGCTACACAGTAGAAGAGTTTATTGCGAAGCTCACCGAATTCCACGGGAATTTCGCTCCGGGCCTGCTGATTGGCGGGTACATGGTCGATCTTGCCGTGAAGAACATGACGCAGTACGAATTCTACGACGCCATCTGCGAATCCCCCTCATGCCTGCCTGACGCCATTCAGATGCTCACCCCCTGTACCGTCGGAAACGGCTGGCTGAAAATCATTGATACCGGTCGCTACGCCATCGCGCTGTATGAAAAAAGAAGCGGCAGGGGCGTCAGGGTGTTCCTCGACGTCGCGAAGCTCGATCCGTACCCGGAGATTAAGACGTGGTTTATGCGTCTCAAGCCTAAAAACGAGCAGGATTCCGACACTCTCCGCGCCGAGATCATCAGGGCCGGATGCGGGATTTGCACAATGCAGGAAATAGTCGTGTCACCCAGGCACCGCGGCAAGCATGCGATGAGCCCCATCGCTGTCTGCGCGTCGTGCGGTGAGGCGTACCCGCAAATAGACGGCAGGGTCTGCCTTGCCTGCCAGGGTGACGGTATTTATCAGCAGGATCAGTGAATGCGTTTCGAATAATAACAATACAGGTGGGATTATGAACACAGACCAGGAAGCAGTAATAACTCAAATTATCAGCCGTTATCCGGGAAAGGAGTCAGCCATCATGCCGGTGCTGCAGTATTTCCAGAAGGAAAACGGCAATTACCTGAGCCCCGAAGCGATTGAGCAGACGGCGAAGATTATCGGCTGCAGCAAAAGCAGGGTCTATGGTGTTGCGACCTATTACACGATGTTCAACACGAAGCCGGTGGGCAAGTTCCACCTTCAGGTGGATACCTGCGTGCCGGGATTCCTTCACGGTGCGGACGCCATTGTGAAGCACCTCGAAAAAAAGCTTGGCATCGGTGTTGGTGAAACGACCAAAGACAGGCTGTTCACCCTGAGCACGGTCCAGGACCTTGGCTCGTGCGCCACCGGGCCGGTAATCCAGGTGAACGACCGTTACTTTGAAAACATGACCATCGCCAAAACGGACGCGCTTATTGATGCGCTGAAAAAAGGGTCAATGCCGGAAAGCGATCCGTCGATGACGGTGGTCTCGAAATGCGGCATCCTCCTCAATGACAGGACTAAAAAAGACTGCCGCACCCTCGCGTTCTACAAGAGCAATGGCGGCTACCAGGCTCTGGCGAAAGCCCTGAAGATGAAACCCGGGGACGTGGTCACCGAAGTGAAAGAGGCAAGCGTCAGGGGGCGGGGCGGTGCGGGATTTCCCGCAGGGACCAAATGGTCGTTCCTCCCCAAGAACGATCCCCGTCCCGTGTACCTGATCTGCAACGCCGATGAGGGCGAGCCCGGTACATTCAAGGACCGGCAGATCATGGAGTTCAATCCCCATCTCGTGATCGAGGGAATCGCGATCAGCGCCTACGCAATCAATTCCAAAAAATCCTTCATCTACATCCGCGGCGAGTTCGACTGGATCGCAGACATTCTCGAAACCGCGATCGCCGAAGCGAAGAAGGCCGGCCTGCTCAACCACGTCGACATCGTGGTGCACAGGGGCGGCGGATCGTACGTGTGCGGCGACGAGACCGCGCAGATTGAATCGCTCGAAGGCAAGAGGGGCAATCCCCGCGTCAAGCCCCCGTTTCCCGCCAATTATGGACTCTACGGGAGCCCCACGGTTGTGAACAACGTGGAGACGCTGTCCTGCGTGCCGTACATCGTACAAAACGGCGCCGATGCCTACAAGAAGATCGGCGTGGCCAACAACTTCGGGCCCAAAATTTACGGCGTTTCGGGGCATGTCAACAAGCCCGGCATTTTCGAGTACCCGATGGGCACGCCGCTCAAGGAAATTCTGGACGCCGCCGGCGGCGTGAAGGGCACGATGAAGGGCGTGATCGTTGGAGGGCTTTCGGTGGCCATCCTCACCGCGAAAGAGGCCGAGGGGCTCAATCTCGACTACGATTCATGCGCGAAGGCGGGCACAGCGCTTGGCTCCGGAGGCATCATGGTCATCAACGACACGGTGTCAATCCCCGAGCTTGCGCTTCGCACCATGGAGTTCTATCACCACGAATCGTGCGGCCAGTGCGCGCCGTGCCGGGAGGGTTCGCTCGTGATATTGCACAAGCTCCACGACATCGTAGAGGGGAAAGGGAAGATGGAGGATATCGATCTCATCCTGCAGCTTACCGGTAAAATCAGGGGATTGACGCTGTGCCCCACCGGCGAGGCGTTCGCCGTTCCGATTCAGGCAATGGTCAGCAAATTCAGGCCCGAGTTTGAGGCCCTGGTGCGACACTAGATAAAACACAGGAGATGATACAATGAGCAAAACATTTTTTATCAACGGCAGGGAGTTCGCCATTGATGGGAATAAAACCGTGCTCCAGATCGCGAAGGAGAACGGTATTTACATTCCATCGCTCTGCTACCATCCCAAGCTGGGGCCCGCGAGCAAATGCCGGGTGTGCGTGGTCGAGGTTGAGGGCGTAAGAAATCTTCAGACGTCCTGCTCCCTCATTCCAACCGAAGGAATGAAGATCGCCACCGACAGCGCGCGGGTGCTCGAGACGCAGAAGATGGTGGTAAGCCTCATACTCTCGAACGGAAACCACAACTGTCTGATCTGCCCGCGAAACGGCGACTGCGAGCTTCAGGACGCCGTCTATTACCTTGGCCTTGAGCTTCCCGCTTTTGTGGTGGAGGAGCACGAGGAAAAGGACGAATCCGCGGCGTTTATCGTGAGGGACGGTGACAAGTGCATCCAGTGCGGAAGGTGCGTCGAGGCCTGCAACCGGCTGGTGGTCAACGAAGTGCTTGACTTCGGCCTCCGAGGCGGTCACACGCGGGTGATCTGCGATGACGACAGGCCGATGGGCCTGTCCTCGTGCGTGCAGTGCGGAGAGTGTGTGCAGGTGTGTCCGGTGGGCGCGCTCACGGAGAAGAAAGCCATTGGGAAAGGGCGCCCGTGGGAAATCCGCAAGGTGCGGACAACCTGCCCGTATTGCGGCGTGGGCTGTCAGCTCGAGCTCCATCTCAAGGGCGACCGGATTGTCCGCGTAAAAGGGGTCGAAGGCGCAAAGCCCAATAACGGGCATCTGTGCGTGAAGGGTCGGTATGGATATGACTTCATCTATTCCAAGGAAAGGCTCACGACACCGCTCATAAAGGACAGCAACGGTAAATTCCGCGAGGCGAGCTGGGACGAAGCCCTTGATCTCGTCGCGAATAAATTCAAGCAGATCATCAAGGAGTCCGGCCCCGACGCGATCGCCGGCGTGAGCTGCGCGAGAAGCATCAACGAAGACTCGTTCTACATGCAGAAACTGTTCAGGGCGGCGATAGGCACCAACAACATTGATCACTGTGCCCGAACTTGACACGCTCCCACGGTTGCCGGTCTGGCAACAACATTCGGCTCCGGCGCGATGACGAATTCCTTCGGTGAATTTGAAAACGCCAAGCTCTTCTTCCTCATCGGTACAAACATGACCGAGGCTCACCCCGTCGCTTCGTACTATGTAAAACGCGCGAAGCTCAAGGGCGCGAAGCTCATCGTCGTTGACCCGCGCTACCAGGCGCTGGCCAAGAAAGCGGACATCTACGCCCAGATAAAAGTCGGCTCCGACATCGCGTTCATCAACGGGTTGATGAATGTTCTCATCACGGAAAACCTCTACGACAAAAAGTTCGTTGAGGAAAACACCGAAAAATTCGACGAGATGAAAGAAGTCGTCATGAAGTACACCCCCGAGCGCGCGGCGGAAATTTCCGGCGTGTCGGCGGATATGATAAGGGAAATCGCCCGCACTATGGCGGCGATAAAACCCGGCATGCTCTGCTACACCCTCGGCATTACCGAGCATACCTGCGGCAAGAACAATGTCATGTCCACCTCAAACCTCCAGATGCTTCTGGGGAACATGGGCATGGAAAGCGCGGGAGTGAATCCGCTGCGCGGCCAGAACAACGTCCAGGGCGCCTGCGATATGGGCGCGCTTCCCAACGTGTATCCGGGATACCAGTCGGTCACCGATCCGGCGATCCGGGAGAAGTTCCAGAAAGCATGGGGAGTGAGCAATCTTTCCGACAAGGTTGGACTCATGATCCCCGACATGATGGCGGCGCTCCCCACCAAGAAGGTAAGGGCTTTCTACATCTTCGGGGAAAACCTTGCCAGGACCGATCCGAATATCACCCACGTCGAGCACGAGCTTGAATCGGCGGAATTTCTGGTGTGCAATGACATTTTCCACACCGAGACGACCCGCTTCGCTGACGTGATTTTCCCCGCCGCGGCATGGGGGGAGGATGACGGCACGTTCTCAAGCAGCGAACGGCGCCTGAACCGCGTGCGCAAGTTCAAGGAGGCCCCGGGACAGGCGAAGCCGAACTGGTGGATATTCAAGGAGCTTGCCAAAAGGCTCGGGCAGGAGTGGACGTCGAATAGCGGGCCGGAAATCTGGGACAACGAGCACTCAATGGTCGCCCCGGCGTTTGCGGGCATCAAGTTTCGCAGGATTGAGGAAGACGGACTCCAGTGGCCGTGCCCCAACGAAGAGCATCCCGGAACCAAATTCCTTCACAAGGACGGCAAGTTCACGCGCGGGAAAGGGATGTTCGTGGGAATCGAATGGACGCCGCCCGCGGAAGTCGCGGACGCGGAGTATCCGCTGGTTCTCAGCACCGGCCGCCGCCTGTTCCACTATCATACCAGGACGCAGACCGGCCGCTCCGGCCTCGACCTGATGATGTCCGAGGAGACCGCCGACATGTCCGCCGCCGACGCCAACAGGCTTGGCATCAGGCACGGCGAATATGTCAAGGTGAGCTCGCGTCGCGGATCGGTGAAGGTCAGGGCGAAGGTTACTGACGAGATCCCCGAAGGGCTTGTCTGGATGTCATTCCACTTCAGCGAGGGGAACGCGAACTGGCTTACCAACAATGTGTTCGATCCCGCCACGAAAACGGCCGAGTACAAGGCCTGTGCGGTCAGGATTGACAAGATCATGTAACTGGAGGCGTCCCCGGGCCCGAAGGCCCGGGGACGCAGTGTATACTGCGCACACGATGGTGCGGATTAATCATCAAGAGGGGACAAACAATGAAATTTTACGACGATACAAGGAAAGGGCCGGCGGAAGGGCCGGCGTTCAACTACATGCTCACGGCGCTGTTTCTGGGAGCGGTGTGGGG
>CAZPZJ010000148.1:0-9406 GCA_964591055.1 uncultured Leptospiraceae bacterium | reverse complement strand
AGGGCTGCGTGGACATCAAGCAAAACGGCGGGACGACGCTGGTGCAGGACGCCGACACCTCCACGATCTTCGGCATGCCGAAAAGCGCGATCCGCCTGGGAGGGGCTTCACGCGTGCTCCCCCTCGACAAAATCAGCGAGACGCTTCTCGCCCTGGCCGGTTCAGCATGATAGCGCGCCCGGTACTGCGCTACGACATCGGCCCCTTCCTCGCGTATGTCGAGGATATTACGGGCATGACCGTGCCGGAAACCAATATCCGCTCGCTGCGCGACTCCGTCACGGAACGGCTCTCCATGCTGGGCGTCGGCGCGGAGTCGTACCTCGATCTCATCGAGAGGGACGCCGGCGAGCGGGAGCTCTTCCTGAACGCCGCGACCATCAACGAAACGTACTTCTTCAGGGAGCACCGCCAGTTCATGGTCATCCGGAAACACATCATGCCGGAGCTTGCGGCGGCGGGGGGAGAGATCCTTCTCTGGTCGGCAACCTGCTCCTCAGGCGAGGAGGCGCTCTCGCTTGCGATGATCGCCGGTGAATTTCCGGAAGCGCAATCGCGATACCGCGTCTTCGCGTCCGACATCAACACCGATTCCCTGCGCAGGCTGGAGGAAGGCGCCTACACCGGCAATTCGATGCGGGGAGACGGGAGCACGTTCATGCCGCTCGTCCGCAGGCATTTCCACCGGTCGGGCAAAACATGGCGCGCCGGGGAAGACCTGCTTTCCAGGGTAGTCCCCGTGCACCTTAACATCAGCCGCCCCCCCTTCCACGACATCCCTGACGGAATCCGCCTTGCGCTGTTCCGGAACACTCTGATATACATGAAACCCGACGCGAAGATGAACGCGCTTCACGCGATCGCCCGCAAGATCGCGCCCGGCGGATACCTGTTCCTGTCGTCCACCGAAATCGCCCACATGAGCCATGACGACCTGGTGTTGCAGGAGATTGACGGCGTGTACTTCTTCAGGAAAAGGGATTACTCGACACCTCCTTCGCCTCCGCCTGCATCTGTGACCGGGAGCGAGCTTCCGGCAGAGCTGCAATCGCCGGAGCGGGCCTTTGACGGCGACGCGATCCTTCGCTGCGCGGCGGAGATGGCGCAGGGAAGCGCTCCCGCAAAGGACATCTGCGAGCATGACGCCGTGACGGCGGAGACCCTTCTCTACGCGCTGCACTTTATAAACTCCATGAAGTTCGACACCGCAAAGCGCATACTCTCCATCATCGAAAAGCGGTTTTCAAATGAAATCACCGCCCACCTGTACGGCTTCGCCGAGATGCTCGCAGGCCGAACGGGCCGGGCCAGGGCCCGCTTTCAGGAGGCGCTCCGCCGCAACGCCGGGTTCTGGCCGGCGCGGTTTTACCTGGCGATCGTGCTGAAAGACGAAGGCGATTACAACGGCGCGCTGAGAGAGTTCCAGCTGTGCAGGGACGGCATCGTTGCGGCGGGCGGGGAAGCAAACCGGCGCTACCGCTTCCTGGTGGAAAACTTCAGCGAGCGGTACTTCCTTGAGCTCTGTACTCACTGGATTGAAACGCTGAAAAACAAGTGAGGGTGCACAATAATGGCAATTCAGAGAGACGCTTTCATCAACCAGTATCTCGAAGAGCTCCGCGAGAACGTGGAGCTCTTCGACGGATCGGTCATTGCGCTGAAAAGGGACCCCGGCAACGACGAGGAGCTCAACCGGATTCTGCGCCTCCTGCACACCATCAAGGGCTCCTCACGCATGCTGAAGTTCTCAAGCATTGAAAAAATAGCCCACGGCCTCGAGAGCGTTTTCAAGGGCGTCAGGGAGCAGCGCTACCCCTTTTCTGACGGCATCACCAGGCTCGCCTTTCTGGCGTCCGACCGCATACAGGAAGGCGCGCGCCGCATACGCGAAACCAAATCCGACGACATCGACATCGCCGTGATAACCGACGTCCTTCAGAAAGCGTCGTCCAACGAGCCTTTCTCTCTGCCCGAGCGGGAAGTGCGCACGGAGCAGCCCCTCCCCGCCCCCGCGCCCTCCCCCGGGGCGAAGCCCCTGCCCGAAAACACCTGCGTCGACGAATCCGAAAGCCTCTTCCACGAGTTCCAGACCATCCGCATCCGCGTCGACCATATCGATGAGATCATCAAGGCGATGAACAACCTGATCATCAGCCAGTTTCAACTGAAAAAGCAGAACGACCTGATCGCCCAGCTTGAGGACAGGGTCAACGACCATGAACTTCCCTCCCCCGCCGCGGGAAACGGATCGGCGCACCGGGCCGAATTTGAAAAGTTCCTGAAAAGCCTCCACAAGGACATACAGAAAATACGCAAGTCCCTGCACGAACACGTGGAATCCATCGAGCACGGCACCTTCGGCCTTCAGGAGATGGTCATAGGGCTGCGCATGTTCCCGCTGCACATGATCCTCGGGTCGCTGCCGAAAATGGTCGAGGAGCTGTCGCTCAGCCTGAACAAGAAGGTCCGCTTTTCCGTGAGCGGCGCGGACCTCAAGCTTGAGAAAGTGATCCTCGAGACCATCAACGATCCCGTCATCCACATCGTCCGCAACGCCGTTGACCACGGCATCGAGTCGCCGCACTCCCGCGCCGCCGCCGGCAAGGACGAAACGGCGACAATCTCCATCAACTGCGCAAGCGAGGGAGGCGCGGTCGTCGTCACCATCCGCGACGACGGCCGTGGAATCCCCTTCGACAAAGTCCGTGAGCGCGCGATGGAAATGCACCCCACGCAGGTCGAGGAAATCCGGAACATGACGGAAGCGGAGCTCTCGGCGTACCTGTTCATGCCGGGATTTTCCACCAGCTCAACCGTGTCGGACATTTCCGGGAGAGGCATAGGCCTCGATATCGTCAAGCACAACATTGAGAAGATCAAGGGCAGGATCACCATCTCAAGCCTCCCCGGCCAGGGCACTTCCATCAGCATGACGCTCCCCCTGTCGCTCGCGACGATCGGCGGATACTTCATCACCGCTTCATCCGTCAAGTTTTTCATACCGTCCAATTTCGTCAGGGAGATCCTTCTCATCAGGGAGGATGACACCATCCAGGTGCTGAACCGGAACGCCTTCATGCTCCGGGGAGAAATGGTCCACCTCTACAACCTCTCGCACCTCCTCAACAGGGAATCGCGGCCCGTCGAAGACAAGCTTCACGTGCTCCTGGTGGAATCCCTGGGCACCGTCATCGGCATCATCGTCGATTCGGTGATAGAGTACGCATCGCTCATCTACAAGCCGCTGCCGCAGAACCTCCAGAAACACCGCTATGTCCAGGGCATCGTCTTTGACGAGAGCTACGACATCGTCACGATCCTGCACGTGCCGGCCCTCATCGACCTGTGCAAGAGCATGAGCGACATGGAAATGAAAAAGCGGCTGGCGCGCAGCCAGCGCCGGAGCAAGCAGATACTCGTGGTGGACGATTCGGCCAACTCACGCGATATCCAGAAATCCATTCTTGAAACCGCGCGCTTCGCTGTCGTCACCGCGCAGGACGGCATCGACGGGCTCGCCAAAATGAGGCAGCAGGATTTCCACCTGGTCATCACCGACATCAGCATGCCCCGCATGGACGGGTTCACGTTCATTGAAAACATCCGCAGGGAAAGCAAATTCGGCCGTGTGCCCATCATCGTCGTTTCGAACTTCGAGGACGAGGAAAGCAGGCGGAAGGCGACCGACATCGGGGCCAACCGCTACATCGTGAAATCCGATTTTGACCGCAACAACCTTCTCGAAAGCGTCCACAATCTCATTGGATAACGGAGTTATACCATGCCAGGCAGGAAAATCAGGATACTGGTAGTCGAAGATTCCGATCTTATCGCCGGAGTGCTGACGGACTTTTTCACCTCGTCGGGGCACGAGGTGCTCCGGGCGGTCAACGGCGTGGAGGGGATTCTGGCCGTGTACCGGGAAATTCCCGATGTCATCATCATGGACGTGGAAATGCCCGCGCTCCAGGGATACCAGGCGAGCCGGCTGCTCAAGGCGCGGAGGGGCGTGCGGGACATCCCCATCATCATGCACACCTCCCTTTCCGAGGACAGAGACGAGTTCTGGGCGCGCTCATCGGGCGCCGACGCGTTCATCACCAAGGACTTCGACAACCTGGAGCCGCTCGGGGAAACCGTAAAACGGCTGGGCGAGCATCCGCCTTTCACGACAGAATGGATACGCGAGGACGCGCCGAAAATGAGCCCCGCCTACATCCTGGAAATGCTCGGCACCATCGTCGACCAGCAGCTCTTCCAGTCGACGCTACAGAACGAGCTTGCCGCGGTGGCGTCGAGCATCAGCTCGATTACGGAAACGGTCACGCGGATTTTTGCGCTGATGAACAAGGTATGCCAGCACCACGTGGCCGTCATCAACCTGCTGTACAACAAGAAAGTCAGGGTGTTCATCTCCCCCTCCCCCGACGTGTACGAAAGCGATGTCGAAGACTTCTACCGCATATGCCTCGGGGACTTTCACAACAGCTATCCCGGCGCAACGCTGCGAAAACCCGAAAAATTCACGCTGGGGCTCGATGAGCGCACCGACTACCAGAAGATCAGAATTGACAAAAAGAAAATCCAGTCCTACACCTTTTTCGACCTGCCCGGAATCGGCACCATCCACCTGGGAAATTTCATCAACAACTACTACTCCGACGCGATCTGCGCCAACATGACCGCGTTCGCCCGCTCCTCCGCGACGATCCTCGAGAACATGCTGCTGCTCCACCACACGAATGAAATGGAGACCTCCATCCGCCTCGTGTTTTCAAAGTTCGTCCCCGCGGAGGTGATCGACGACATGATCGAGCGGGGATCGACATCCTCGATGCTCAGCGGCGAAAAGCGGAACGTGGCGATCCTGTTTTCCGACATCCGCTCATTCACTACGATCGCCGAGGACAACAGCCCGGAGAACGTGGTGGCGTTCCTGAACGCCTATTTCGACACCATGGGCTCCATCATCAACCAGTACGGGGGGATCATCGACAAGTTCATCGGCGACGCGATCCTCGCGATATTCGGCGCGCCGCAGAGCTATGAGAACAACGCCGAACGCGCGGTGCGCGCAGCCTCGCAGATGCTCGCGGCGCTTCCCACGATCAACCCCGGCAAGATGAAGCTTCCCCCGAAGGGGTTCGACATCGGCATCGGCATACACGAAGGCGACGTGATCGTGGGAAACATCGGCTCGCGCGAAAAATTCGACTATACCGTGATCGGTGACGCCGTCAACCTCGCCTCCCGCCTCGAGGGCCTGACCAAGCACTACCACGCCCACCTGATCGTTTCGCAGAGCGTCCAGGACAAGCTCAAGCACCTCCTGCTCTTCCGCGAGATCGACAGCGTCCGCGTCAAGGGCAAGGACATCCCCACGACCATTTACAAGCTCGAGGAGGCGCGCAGGCATGTATTCACCGATGAAGTGATGCAGGACTACAACAAGGGAATGAGCATGTACAAAATCGGCAACTGGGAAACAGGTATCACCTATTTCAGCAATGTGATCGCCTCGGTGCCGGACGACTACATTTCCCGCATGTACCTTGAGCGCTGTATCGGGTACCGCGACAATCCGCCGGGCGAAGGATGGGATCCCACCCGAGATCTTGACTTCAAGTAGCGGTAATTTCCTTATTTTACCGCCTTACCTGTCTCCCCAGTACACTGCACACACAGCGCAGGCCGACGGTGTTATGGCGCACTGCTGCGCACTCAAACACTCATGCTTTTATGATCACAGAAAGAGATGCAATCGATGACGGCGTTTCAATAACCCTGCACCCGTAGATACTCCATGCAACACTCCATCAAGTCAATATTACGGATTATAATTGACATTTAAAGACTTATAGTTATTATTGCGGATTATTTTCCAGGAGCATTCCACAGGGAGAGATCAATGGCTACACACCGAACCAAATCCGCCACCGTAAAGCCCGATATGACAATCTGCACAAATCCCGCCACAGGAGAAACGATAGCGAAATTCAAGATCGACACCGTTGACCACCTGCGCGAAGCGGTGAAGAAAGCGAAAGCGGCGCAACCCGCATGGGGCGCGCTGCCGGCACAGGCGCGCGTCCGGCGCATCAGGCCCATCATCCCCTATATCATGGAGCATCTCGATGACCTCGCCCGGACAATATCAATCGACAACGGAAAAACCCGCGTCGACGCCATGGGGACGGAAATTTTATGCTCGCTCATGGCCGTGTCATACTATTGCAGGCAGGCCCCCCGCTTTTTAGCCGACCGCCGGTTGCATGGAGGAAACCTCCTGTTTTTCAACAAGAAGAGCCGGATCGCGCGCTCCCCGTTCGGGGTGGTCGGAATCATATCGCCATGGAATTACCCTTTCTCGATTCCATTTTCTGAGATTATAATGGCGCTTCTGGCCGGAAACGCGGTAATCCTGAAAACCGCCACTGAGACGATCGCGACGGGATTCGTACTGAAACAGTGCATTGAGGCGGCGGACCTTCCCGAACACATATTCACCTTCGTCAACATGCCCGGCAGTGTGGCCGGCGACGCCTTTCTGGAATCGGGCATCGACAAGCTCTTTTTTACCGGATCGGTTCCCATTGGAAAGTATCTCATGAAAAAAGCGTCAGAGACCCTCACGCCCGTTTCACTTGAACTGGGCGGCAACGATCCCATGATCGTGTGCGATGACGCGGACCTCAGCAGGGCCGCCAGCGGGGCGGTGTGGGCCGGGTTCCAGAATGCCGGCCAGTCGTGCGGCGGGATCGAGCGCATTTATGTCCAGCGGGGGGTGTATGACGGTTTTCTGAGAATCCTGAAACAGGAGATCGAATCCACCCGGGTTGGGCGCGATACCGCCTTTGATACCGACATCGGCGCCATGACGACACGCCGACAGATGGACACAGTCAAATCACACATCGACGATGCGGTCAAAAAAGGCGCAAAGGTATTCGCTCAATCATCATGCCCGCCAGAAGGGAAAGGGCAGTTCATGCCATGCGTTGTGCTGACCGACTGCACCCACGAGATGACAGTGATGAGAGAGGAAACATTCGGACCGGTGGTGGGCGTTATGCCGTTTGACACCGTCGACGAAGCAGTCAGGCTTGCAAACGATTCGCAGCTGGGCCTTACCGCATCCGTGTGGTCAAAAAACCACAGGAAGGCCCTGTCGATCGGGCGCCGCATAAGGTCGGGAGCGATCACCATCAACGACCACCTGATGAGCCACGGCCTTGCGGAAACCCCGTGGGGCGGGTTCAGGGAATCGGGCATAGGGAGAACCCATGGAGACATAGGCTTCGCGGAAATGACGCAGCCCCAGGTGCTGGTCAACGATATCATGCCCTTCGTAAAGAAGAACTTCTGGTGGCACCCCTCGGGGCTGAAGATTTACAACGGGATTAAAGGCGCAGCCATGTTCCTCTACGCGGGCAGCTTCCTGCTGAAGATGAAGGGCCTTTATGCGGTGTGCAAGGCGTTCCCGAGGACATTCACCGTGAATACGCGATAAAGGGCCCCGCCAAATCGGACATTTACGTTATTTTACTTGACCATGCTTGCGCACGGGTGTGCATTGGCCATATGTCAAAGGAAATGATGTCAGCGGAAGACGTTGCGGAATTTCTGAACCTGAACGTCAAGAAAGTATACCAGCTTGCCGGTGAAGGATTGATCCCGGCGGCCCGGATCGGCGGTAAATGGCTGTTTCCAAAGACAGTCCTGGAGGACTGGATACGGGAATCGGCAAGGCAGAACCTTAAATACGCTCCCGCCCCGGACAAAAGCGTTCTTGTGATCATCGGAAGCAACGACCTGGTCTGGGAAACCATCTCCCGCGAGCTGATCAAGACCCCCTACCACCTGATAACGCCCTACGCCAGCGTAGGGAGCATGGAGGGGCTCTCTGCCCTGGGCCGCAGGAAAGCCCATATCGCCGGGGTGCACCTTCTTGACCCTTTAACAGGAGAATACAACATCCCCTACCTTTCACCTTTTTTAGCGGGTCACGATGTTCTGGTCGTCAACCTGTTCTACAGGAACCAGGGACTCATCATCCAGAAGGGGAACCCGAAAAACATCCAGGGAATAACCGATCTGATACGAAGCGATGTTACCATGATAAACCGCCAGGAGGGATCGGGCACCCGCGTGCTGCTTGACTACCTCCTCGATAAACACGGAATCTCCCGGGACTCAATTAACGGATATCTCCGCTCAGTCAGCACGCACATTGAAGTCGCCCTCGAAATAAAAAAGGGGGCCGCCGACACCGGGCCCGGCATCATGGCGGCTGCTCACTCGGCCAACATCGATTTTATCGCGCTGCAGGACGAGCGCTATGATATTGTAATCCCGAAGGAACACACTTACCTCAAATCAGTCCAGACGCTGCTGAACGTCATCAGGTCAAACCAGTTTCACATGCTGGTGGAAAGCTTGAACGGGTATGACCTCAGGGACAGCGGAAAAATCATGTGGGAAGGCACGGTCCATTAGACGCCCGCGTTATATCCCGACTCTCCACGGCCCCAGTCGCTCAAGCAATTCCCGGTCCGGGGTGATAATGTAACAGGAAAAGTTTTCCACCGCCAGGCGCCCGGGAAGGCGCTCCAGCCCGAGATTCGAAGCAGGTCCCGAAATAATCCCGCCGGTGTTGACCTGTGAGAGATTCGAAAACAATGGCATCGCGGACCGCCTTCCGTCCGCTCGCGGGATGAGAGCAGCGACGCCAGGCGGCGAAATGCCGGATGCGACATTACCTGTTCCCTTCACCGTACGCCCGGTCATCCCCCGTTATCATGAGACAGCGGTTTTGGGGGCGATAAATTTCACTCTTTCCTATTTTCAATCGTATTCAATAGTAAAGAGGGCTTGACAACCCGACGACCGACGGTACAATGAGAGAGGATGGAGCATGACGACGATGGCCTCGAAACTCAGCAAAGAGCATCTTGAACAGATTGCCGAATACATTGCAAAGAAATTTCCCGCCGTCAGGGGAGAGCGGTCGGCAAAGACTTCGCGTTCCATCAGGTCCGGCACCTTCCTGGAGGAGGAGCTGAAAAACCAGCGTGAACTGATGATGCGCGGATTCGAGCAGATGGACAGGCGCTTTGAGCAGATCGATAAACGATTTGAACAGGTGGACAAACGCTTTGAACTGATGGAAAAGCGCTTTGAGCAAGTGGACAAACGCTTCGAAGACATGCGTTCCGACTTCACATTCCGCTTTGAACAGGTTGACAAACGATTCGAGGACATGAACCGGCGCTTTACCATGATGATGTGGTTTTCAGGGCTGGGCTTCACCATGGTCACCGCGTTTATCACCGGGGCCATGGCGCTGATGCGGTGATTGGGGGGCAGCCCTGAACCAGTTTGCGATTTATTTCGGGGAGCGGGTGCC
>CAZPZJ010000147.1:5242-9493 GCA_964591055.1 uncultured Leptospiraceae bacterium | reverse complement strand
CCGCATACGGTCTGCCGTGCTATGAACACATTGTATCTTGTCGCTTTCAGCGGCTCCATGGCGTGCATCATGATGGGCCTGTACGTGATAAGCCTGAACAGGTTCGAGACGCGACACCGCCTCCTGTTTCTCATCTGCCTGAGTTTGTCAATACTCAACCTCGTATTCATTCCGGCGTATACCGCCCTCGAAAGAAGGGACGTGTTTTTCTGGACGCAGATCGCTTCGTGCTGTGTCAACACGTTTTATGCGCTCAACCTGCACTTCCATATTGATCTCGTCATAAAAAGAAAACTCAGGCTCCATGAGGCGCTGTGCCTGTATCTTCCGCCCCTTGTCATAATCTTCGTGTTCGCCATCAACCCGCTGTCGGTGCTCGACTACGTGCTATTCGATGATGAATGGAAGCTCGTTCCCAATTACCGCAGTTTCTGGTTTTATGCCGCCGCAGGATATGTAGTCCTCTACGTCATCGCGACACTTTCCGCCATCGTGTTTTTCAGGCGAAACGCCGTATTGAACAAGGAAAAGAGCCAGGCGAAGCTGCTTGTCGCGAACCTGGCGCTGAGCACCACGGTCTGCGCCGTCGGCATCTGGATCGTCCCGTTTTTCAATTACACGATCCCCAACATCGGCCCGACCTTTCACCTTGTCTACGTGGCCGGGCTTTTCTATTCGGTGTTCCATTTCAGGTTCATGGAGCTCAAGCCGTCCATCGTTGCCGGTGAGATCATATCCGGCATCAGCGACATGGTGCTGCTCCTTGACAGGAATTTTACCGTCCTTTCCGCCAACAGAAAATGCGAAGAGATCCTCGCACGCGGCGCGGATTTGCTGACAGGGAGGGCGTTCGCCGATCTGGTCGAGGAACGCGAGGCGGTGGTTTCCGGAATGCGCAATCTCCTGGAGGGACGTGATACAGGTTTTATTCTTCATCTCAATTACAATTCTCCCGGGGGCCCGGTTCTCGCCGATACGGCCATCTCCCGCGTGACCGACAAATTCTCCGATATCATTGGCTTCCTGGTCATCTCGAAAGAGAACAGGGGAAGAAAGCGGTTCCAGGTCGCGTACAGGATCACGGACAGGGAACTCGAAATAATTGACCTGACGCTTGCCGGCCTTTCCAGCAGGGAGATAGGCCAACGACTCGGCATTTCCGACCGCACCGTGCAGTCCCACCAGGAACATGTCTACCAGAAGCTGGGCATTGCCGGAAAAGTTGAGCTTTTGCGCCTCGCCCATCGATTCAACCTGAGCGGGGAAAATTGAAAAAAATTCCCCGTATCCGTAATCTTACGGATGGCAAGCAGGAAGACGAAGCATATATTCCCCCACCAGCACGCATCATCAATCTTTATCTCAGGGGGAAGCATGAGAAAACTTACAGTTCCACTGATTCTTTTTTCTGCACTGTTTTTCATCAACGCCGCCGCGGTTCGGCATGCGATAGTAGGCAGCTGGGAAATCGACATGGGCGGAGGATTCAAGGCCGAGGTTGAGTACAAGGCCGACAAATCATTTGTCCAGAAGATGGGGAACATGACGATCAGCGGCACGTACACGCTTAAAAACAACACGCTCACCACGGTGGCGAACTCGAAATCGACAGTGTTCACCATCGTCAAGTCGGACAACGCGAGCATGACCGTAAAACGCAACAAAGACGGGAAAACGCTCGTATACACCAAGAAGTAAACGCAACGGCGATCGGCGCGGCGAGCTCGGGTTCGCCGCGCATCCTTCCGCCGTGTGGATCCAGCGGGAGGACGCGCATCGCCGGCAGACAGGCAGGATCAGCTATGAGCCTATACCGCGCACCTTTAGTCAGAATACTTGCAATCGCGTTTCTTTTCCTTGCCGGTTGCAGCCAGTCAGAGTTGTACGATCTCGCGCGAAATGGCGTGCCGCTGATCTACGCCACCGCTGACACCGATGACGGCCTGACAACGCTTTTAATCGTTGCGGCGGGCAACGGCTATTACCGGGAGTTTCCCACCACGGTGCCTCCATCGGGAGACCCGATTTATTTCAGTGCGCAGGACCCGCACAACGTATTCATCTCGATCGCGGCCTCGGGTATTATCCACCATTCGGATGACATCCAGAACGGCGAATGGCAGAGCTATACGCTTCCGGCCACGGTGTACGGCATCGCCTCGCGCAACGGGGAAACCTTCGCGCTGATACCCACGGCCACGGACTGCGTGTACCGGTACAATGACGATGAGGGCACCTGGACAAGCATGGGAAGGATCGCCCCCAATAACGCCCCGTATAAAATATCCTACTCCCGGGCCGACGACAGAATATACATCCTCGAAAGCTTTGGAGGCGGCAATATTGCGATCTGGGATTACGATACGATGACGCAGGCCATCCCCACGTACTCCGTTGGCCCCGGATTGGTCGGCTTCCTTGCCACACCTGGAGTGTTTTACGTACTGAAGGCCATGGGCATCTACGCAAACGGTACGATGATCGCCTCCGACGCAAGCGCGACATTGCAATCAATCGCCGTTGCCGGCGCTGACGGCATTCTGGCGGCGGGGAGAAACACATCACCATCGCTCCTCATCTACCGTGTGCAGGGATCATCGCTCAGCCCGGCGTATACGTTTCCTTCAACGAACGGCAGCATAACGATCGCCGCGTACGATGAAGACAGCGTCGCGGTGGCCGTATTCGCTTCGGACGCGGGAGATGACGGGCTGTACCTCTACCATTTCCGCGAAAATCGCATGCAGAGGCTCTCGAACAGGCCGGCGTTTCTGCTGTCCGTACAGTAGGACGGCGCACCCGCCGGCGCATTTTTCCTTGACCGCCATGCACCCCTGAAAAGTTATTGCAACCATCACCGGGCACTTGCATCATTGCGGCAATTCAACACCCGGAAGGCGCAGCACCAATGAGCGATAAAAACTTCAGGCTGTTTCTGTACATCATGACGCTGGCGATCGCGCTTATCATGGCGGTTGCGTTCACCCCGGCGCTCACCTGCAACGGCGGGGAATGCGGCTCCTCCTTCAGCTTTATAAACCTCGCGCCGATGCTCCTGTTCTGGCTGTGGTCGGCCCTGCCGCTCGCAATCTTCGCGCTCTTCCTGCGTTTCCGCTTTCGCCCGGCGGATACGCTGTTTAAAAAGATATACATCCTCGCGCTGTTTCTGGTGCTGGCCGTGTTCCCGGGCTCAATACACTTCATGTGGATACTGGACGCGGGAGGCATCGCGTCGGGATCGTCGACCTCGGCCATCATCTTCATCTTTATCCCGCTCTGGAGCATCGTCCTGATGTTGATGCTCGTCATCCTCCTTGAAGCGGTGAGGCTGGTGTTTTTCAGGGAGAGGAAGCGCTGAGCAGCCTACCCGTCCTCCCAGTCCCAGAAGAAATCCTTGTTGGTGAGCTCGACTTTTTCCTCGACTGCCTCCGGCTTCGCGGCGAATGACGCGGGCATATCGGCGGAATGACGCATGTACTGTATCTGGTCCTCCAGGTCGGCGGTCTCCCTCTCCCAGTACTCCACCGTGCCGAAGTGCGGGAACGCCGCAGGAAACGCGGGATCGTCCCATCTCCGCGCCAGCCAGGCGGCGTAATGGATGTAGCGGAGAGAGCGCAGCGGCTCGACGAGCCGCAGCCACGAGTCGTCGAAGTCCCTGAAGAGCCTGTAGGCGTTGAGGAATATCCCCCGCTGGCGCAGCCCCTCCGGATCGCGCGCCGGGACGAGCATCCACACGTCCTGCACCGCCGGTCCGGTGAGAAAATCGTCAAAATCAAGGAAGAACCACCCGTCCGCCCCATGGAGCAGGTTCCCCGTGTGGCAGTCGCCGTGGATGCGGTGCAGGGGCGCGCCGGCGGCAAGCGTGTCATACAGGTCAGCGATCTCGCGGACGGCGGCGGCGTAGCGGTCCCTGCAATGCCCGGGAATGAAGTCGTGATCGAGGAGGAACTTGAGCGGTCCGCGCCCGTAGGTGTCGGCGTTGAGCTCGATGCGGTGCGCAGCCTTCCGGACCGCGCCCATGTTGTGGATGCGCGCCAGCATGCGGCCGAGGATTTCGAGCGCCGGATCGGCAAGCTCGTCGGCGGCCCTTCCGCCGGTGCGCGGCCAGACGGCGTAGAAGATTCCCCGCTCCTCCCGGAGGGTGCCACCGCCCGGAAACGAAAGCGGCGCGCAGACAGGTATCTCGTCGCGTTGCAGCTCAAGCAGAAACTCATGCTCCTCAAGTATCTGCTCCCGCGTCCAGCGGCCCGG
>CAZPZJ010000147.1:0-5142 GCA_964591055.1 uncultured Leptospiraceae bacterium | reverse complement strand
CCCGATTATATTTTTATTGCCAGCCTCCCGCCCGCCTGTCATCATGTCACCCGCCCGGAGACCGTTACACCGCGGCTTCAATCCGGGGGCCGGGCCTCAATTATATGAACAACGACCATTACTCCATCACAGCCGTCTCGCTCGGCAAGCGCTTTGCGGCCTTCAGGGTCTTCAGCGGCGTGTCCTTTTCTGTCGAGAGCGGAAGCTCCCTGGCCGTCACCGGCCCCAACGGCGCGGGCAAGTCCACGCTGCTTGAAATCGCCGCCGGCCTGCAGGCCCCGAGTTCAGGGGAGATATCATTCTCCCGCGAGGGGATATCCTGCCCCCGTCCGGGATTTGAGCTCATCGGTTTCGCGAGCCCGCGCCTCGGCCTCTACGGCGAGCTTACCCCCGACGAGACGATGGATTTCATCTGCGCCGGCAGGAACGCCCGCTGCCGCGAAAGGGCCAACGAGCTTCTCGCAGTGTTCGGGCTCGACCGGCACCGGCGGCGCCCTGTGTCGCGCTTCTCGTCCGGCATGGTGCAGCGGCTGCGGCTCGCCTGCGCCCTCTTTCACGAGCCGCCGCTGCTCTTCCTCGACGAGCCCGGCTCCAACCTGGACGCCGAGGGGCGCTTTGCGCTGTTCAGCGAGCTTGAGCAGGCCGGAAAGCGCTCACTCATCATCATCGCCACCAACGACGCGGAGGAAGCGGCCTTCTGCGCGGGGAGCATACGCCTTGATTAAAGCCATCGCCGCCCACATACGCAAGGACTTCACCATTGAGTACCGCAACCGTTACGCGCTGAGTGTCTCGTTGTCGTTCGCGGCGATCGCGACGCTGGGCATCAGCCTGGCGTCGGGGGGCGTTTCCCTCACCGCGCGCACGCACGCGATCATACTGTGGATCATACTGTTTTTCACCGCGATGAGCTCCCTCTCACACGTGTTCGCGCGCGAGGAGGACCGCTCGACCGCGATGTTTCTGCGGCTGCATTCCAACCCACCGCTCGTTCTGACGGCCAAGCTCGCGTTCAACTGTTCGCTGTTTTTTGTGCTTCAGGCGCTTGTTGCGCCGCTGTACCTTTTCTTCTTCGGGGTCGATCCGGCGTCCCCGGGAGCGCTCGCCGCGGTGCTCGCGTCGGGGGGATTCGCGCTGTCCTCCACTTCCACCACCATGGCCGCGATCGTATCCAAGGCCAACGCGCGTGGAGCGCTCTTTCCCGTGATTTCACTGCCGGTGTCGCTTCCCGTGTTCTGGGTGTCCATCACCGCGACCGCGGGCGCCATCGAGCGCCCCACACATGCGTGCGGAGGAGAGGTTCTTTTTTTACTTGCATTTTCGTGCGCTATAATCGCTGTATCATACCTGCTATTCGAGGTGATCTGGTCAGAGCAATGAAATGGACCCGGCTCACATACCTTCTGATGCCGGCGGTGATCGTCATGGCGTTTCTCTACGCTCCGCCTGCGCGCGGCCTCGGGGAGGCAAGCAGAATTCTCTACTTTCACGTGCCGCTGGCCTGGGTCTCGGTGCTCGCTTTCGCGGTTTCCGGCCTGTTTTCGATCCTGTTTCTCGCAGGAAAGGGCGCCGGACTCGGGGATTTGCCCCTGCACGCGCGCCACTCCGCCGAGCTCGGCTTTCTGTTTACCCTGCTCGCGACCGTCGGCGGGTCGGTGTGGTCCCACCTGAGCTGGGGCGCATACTGGAACTGGGACCCGCGCCAGACTTCAATTGTGGTGCTTCTGCTGATCTACACCGCCTATTTCAGCCTTGATCAGGCGCTCCGGGACCGCAATGGCCGCGAGCGGCTGGTTTCGGCGTACCTCATCTTTGCGATGGCCACCATGCCTTTTTTCGTCTTCGTGGTGCCGCGCATCTTTCCTTCGCTCCACCCGAACCCGATCATCAATCCGGACAGGCGCGTCTACCTTGAGGCGCCCATGATCGCGACACTGCTTCTGTCGATCGCCGCCTATACCTTTCTCTACGCGTACCTCATGGAGCTGCGCGCAAGGGCCGAGGCCCTCGTCCGGACATTTGAAGAGGAAATCCGATGAAGATAAAACAGATACTGGCGGCGCTTGCCGTTGCAACCGCGTTCATGGCCCTCCGGCCCGATGCTCTTTTTCCCCAGGGAACAGCGGTATCGCCATCCCCCTCGCCCGCCGCAATCACATCGAGCCATGAAGCCGACTGCGGCCATGTCGCACGCCGCGTCATGGCGGTCACCCTCTCTGCATGGGCGGGACTCGCACTGTATCTTTTCCGGATTGACAGAAAACTTGCCCGAATGGAAAAAGAACGACATGAACGGTAAAAACATAATCATCATCCTGATCATCCTCGGCTTCGCCGGGCTGGCCTTTTATTCCATTCAGGGAGTGCTCACTCCCTACGTGTCATTCGCCGAGGCCATACAGTCGGGCTCCAGCGTCCAGGTAATAGGCAAACTAGACAGGACGAAAGCCGTAAGGCGCGGCGACGGCTTCTACACCTTTTCCCTGAAGGACGAGGGCAATGCGGCCATTGACGTGCTTCACCGGGGCCCCATGCCCTTCAACTTCGACCATTCGGACAAAATCGTCGCGCTGGGAAGCTACAACCGCGAAACGAAAATCTTCGAGGCCGACAAGGTCCTGGTGAACTGCCCGTCGAAATACCAGAAGCAGCAGCCCGGGCGCTAAACCGCCGCCGTCATCCGGCTGCGGATGGGCGATACTCTCTTTCATGCACAGGTACACGCAATGCACACAGGAACAGTGCTGATCTTCTTCACGCTTCTCGTCCTTGTCGTATCGCTGGGCTTCCAGATGAAAAGCGCGGCGGGAGGAGCCTTCGCGCGCTCGACGGCCAGGAAGCTGTACTACCTGGCGTCCATCACCGTGTTCTTTTCCATGCTTCTGCTCCTGCAGGCGCTCCTCTCGGGCGATTTCTCCCTCACCTATGTCTACCAGAACACGTCGAGGGATCTGCCGACTCTGTATAAAATCTCCGCGCTCTGGGCGGGCCAGGAAGGGAGCTACCTCCTGTGGCTGGCGATACTTTCCGTAATCGGCATCGTCATCATCCAGTCAAACGACGACAGCGAGCCGGTCATCATGACGGTGATCACGCTTGCGCAGGTTTTCATTCTGCTGCTGATGATCAGCAAAAACCCGTTCGCCTCAATCTGGCAGACGTTCCCTGAAAGCTTCCCGTCGAGGGCGCTGCCTCCGGGATTCGACGGCGCCGGGCTCAATCCCCTACTCCAAGATCCCTGGATGGCGGTGCACCCGCCGGCGCTGTTCATCGGCTACGCTGCCGCGACCGTGCCATTCGCCTACGCAATCGCAGCGATGCTGAAAAACGACTACAGCCTGATGACGGGACGCGCCGCCCGCTGGACGTCGGTGACGGTGCTCTCGCTTGGAGTCGGCATTATCCTGGGCGCCTACTGGGCGTACCGGGTGCTGGGATGGGGCGGATACTGGGGCTGGGACGAGGTGGAAAACGCATCGCTCGTGCCGTGGCTCCTGTCCATCGCGCTGCTCCACGGACTGATCGTGCAGAAACGCGCCAGCGCGCTCGTGAAAACGAATGTGGCGCTGGCGATGCTCACCTTCATCGCCGTGATGTACAGCGCGTTCCTGACGCGCAGCGGCATCCTCGCGAACTTTTCGGTGCATTCGTTCAGCTCCGGCTCCGTGTCATACGAGATCGCATGGTACCTTCTCTTCTTCGCCGTCGCCGGCTTCGCGCTCTTTTTCGCGAAGGCCAGCGGCATCGGAGCGGAGCGGATTCCGGGGGGGGTGCTGTCGACGCCCGCGCTTCTGATGTACGCCGTGCTGCTGATAGCAGTGTACGCCGCGCTGATTGCGCTCGGCACCTCCATGCCCATCATCACGAAACTTTTCACTGCAAACGCCGCGCGTGTCACCGAGCGGTACTACAACATGGTTTCGGTCCCGTTCTCGCTGTTGCTCTCCGCGCTCCTCTCTATGGCGATCATTGCGAGAAGCGTCATGAGGGGCAGGTGGAGCGTCATCGGCGCAATTGCGGCTGCTGCGCTCATTACGGTCGTCGCTCTCAACGCCGGACACACCACGGCGGTAAAAGCATACGCGATATCATTCGCCGCCTTCTTTACCGCGATCGTAATCGCCGTCGACATGATCACGGGCCGGGGCGCGTCGTTGCGCGCGGCGCAGATAACCCATCTCGGCGTGGCCGTGCTTATCGCCGGGATCGTCTTCTCCAGCATGCACACGATCGCGCACCAGATGACGCTCGAGGCGGGACGCGAGACCGACGCGGGCGGCCTTCTTGTCACCTTCCGCGGCGTCACCGACGAGCCGAAATCCTCACTCGTCTTCACGACGGTCAGGCAGAGGCGCGAGGTGGATATCCGCGTACCCTACTACCTCAACGAGAGGATGAACTCCATCTACAAGGAGCCCTACATCATCTCGGGACTGACGCGCGACGTGTATCTCTCCCCGGTTATGTTCGAATCCGGTCTTCACCGGACAGCCTACCTTTCCCTGAAGAAGGGCGAGCAAAGAGTGCTTGGCGGAATGTCGTTCACCTTCCACGGTTTCGAGCGGCCTGACATGAAGATGATGATGGCGGGCAAGGCGGCCATAACGGCGGACATCGAGGTGCTGGAAGGTGCGGCTCGCTACCGCATCAAGCCGACCCTGTCCATGAACGCGAAGGGCGAGGTCACGGGCGACGAAGTGCTGCTGAAGGCCAGCGGCAGAAAGGCGAGCCTCAAGGAGCTCAACCGCGAAACGGAAAGCGTCACTCTCTTCGTGGAGCCCGCCCCAGGAGCGACCCTGCCCCGCGACACCGTTATGCTTGACATCTCGATCAAGAGGCTGATAATTCTGGTGTGGGCCGGAACGCTGCTCATCACGGGCGGGGCGTTCCTGTCCGTATGGAAACGATCGAGGGCATAACGGGCGGAGCGCGCATGAGCGACCAGATACAGGACATCATCCAGAACAAGAAGGCGCGCTTCGAGTACGAGATTCTCGAGACCTTCGAGGTTGGCATTGTGCTCGCCGGCACCGAGGTGAAATCGATCCGGAACAAGAAGGTGAGCATCATCGACGCCTGGGCGAAAATTCGCGACGGCGAGGCCTGGCTGGTGGGCATGAACATCGCCCTCTACGAGATGGG
>CAZPZJ010000146.1:0-9535 GCA_964591055.1 uncultured Leptospiraceae bacterium | reverse complement strand
ACTGCTCTACCGACTGAGCTACAGGGGAATGCTCAAACGCGAAATACTACTTAGTTGATGGGGTGATGTCGTGTCAACCGATTTTTTTGTTTTTTTTCGTGTGGAATAAAATTATCTTGCCTAAAAGGCTTTGCGCTGGCAAGCACGACAGGCCGGAATCAAAGAGTCGCATACGCCTGCTCGTGCCGGGGCGATCAGAAGCATGGAGCGTGTTTCAATGGATGTGATACGGGAAATCAGGGAGCTGGCCGCCCGTAAAAACGCGGTCATTCTAGCGCATAACTATCAGCCCGGAGAAATTCAGGACATCGCGGATTATACGGGGGATTCTCTTGAGCTTGCGAGGATCGCCGAAGGCACGCGCGCCGATATCATCGTCTTCTGCGGCGTGCATTTCATGGCCGAGTCGGCGTCGATCCTGAATCCGGCCAAAAAGGTGCTCCTTCCTGACGCGGGCGCGGGCTGTCCGATGGCCGACATGGTCACGCCTGAAGATGTGAAAGCCTTCAGGCGCGAGCACCCCGGTGCGGCGGTCGTCACCTATATTAATTCCAGCGCGGCGGTCAAGGCCGTGTCCGATGTCGTCTGCACGTCAGCCAATGCGCGCGACATCGTGGAGAGGATGCCCGCGGACACAATTCTCTTTTTTCCGGACAGGAACCTCGCCTCGTACGTGCAGCGGTTTACGGCCAAAAAGATCATTCCATGGAAGGGGTTCTGCCCCACGCACGAGCTTTTCAGCGTTGAGGCCCTGGAGAGGGCGAGGCGCGCACGCCCGGAGGCGCTGGTCATGGTGCATCCGGAATGCCGGCCGGAAGTCGTCGACCGCGCTCATGAGGTTCTGTCAACCGGGGGAATGGTGCGCTTCGCTGAAAAGACAGATCGCCGGGAAATTATCGTAGGCACCGAATCGGGAATGATCCACAGGCTGCAAAAGGCCGCGCCGCACGTCGAATTCATACCGGCGTCACCCCGGTTCATCTGCCCGGATATGAAGAAAATCACGCTGGAGAAGCTTCGCGATTCGCTGCTGAATGAAGCTCCCGTGATCACAGTGGATGTCGCAACCGCGAAATGCGCCCTGTCGTCTCTGCAAAAAATGCTTGCGCTTTCCTCCTGAATCGAGGATGCTTTCCAGGCCTGTCGCTGATAAATTGACTGTAACAATTCGTATGGAATGGGCCTTGTGGCCGCGCCCGGTTTCCGGGCCGCTGCAGCCCTGGCGCGGGGCCGGCTGCGATTAATGCGTGCGGAGAGGGGATGGGCATCAATGAGAATACGGGGAGCGGCCGCAGTCCCGACATGCTTCCCCAGGAAGTCCGGTCCGGCGCGGACTTCGAGCCCGATGACGATATTGAGCGCATAAGAGAAAGGACGTTCACTCCGGAGTTTGTTGATCTCGTCTCAAAGGTTACGGCGCATTCCCGCGCCGGCGAAATGCTTGATTCGCTTGGCAGCGAAGCGCTGCTTGAGCGCTTTCACGGTCTTTTTTACCGCTCCGCATCGCTTGTCGGTCTTGACAGGGCCAACACTTCCTTCAATCAGTTTGACCTGCTCGAAGACTATCCCCAGGAATCCCTTGAGGCTCTTATCGTCAACGGGATGGCGGCGGCCGGCGCGCCTTCCTTTGCCGTCATGTCGTTCGATTTGAGCCGCCGCTGCTTTATACCGGTGATCAGCCGCACGGGGGGCCTGCCGGATGAAAGCCTTGTGTTCGACATCGGCGAGCCCCTGGTGAAAAACGCTTTTCAGACCAAAACGGGCGTCGTCATCGATGACGGGCTTGTCGCCGGGGATGAATTCCTCAGGAAGCGCTTCCGGCCGGATGAGAACGGCGTATCTTCGTGGTTTTTGATGATTTCAGTTAGAAGCCTTTATCTTGATTACGCAGTCACGCTGCGCCCCGCTCCCGATATCGATCTCAACGGCATTTCGCTCCTGCTGCTTGTGGAGATAACCTCAGGATATTCTCCGGGTGAAAAAGGCTCTCTGTTCAGAAAGATACAGCGGCTCGTCATGCCGCAGCTGGTGTATTACGGCCGCGTGCTTGCGCGCAGGGAGCTTGTAAAAAGCGCAGATGATCTCGAGCGCGCGTATTCGCTTGCCGAATACTGCTGTTGCCTCTACGGGGCGATTTACGGCAACGAGGTCCAGGCCGTCAGATGTGTTCAGGCAGACAGCCCGGAGGTGTTTTTCGCCTTCGGCTTCCTGTACTACCGGCTGTACCGTCATGTTTCACGCTCCTCGCTCGTGCTCAGGCTCACACGCGATACCATGATCGTGTTCACATCCCCCGGGGATTCAACCGCGATCGGGGAATGCATCGAAGAGTTCAACAGGCTGTATCCTGGATCGCTGTCGGTGATTCTGAAGGAGCCGGGTAAAAGTTTCACACTTCAGCGGCTTCTTGCCGTTATATAACTGTATGGGTGCGGCAGATGCGAAACAGTGACGGTTTTCTTGATTTTACGCCTTTTCCGGTATATCTATTCATCTATGTGTAGAAGGGTGATGATCATCGCCGCCCTGGTTCTCGCCGCGAGAGGTTTTGTGTTCATGTCTCCGGCCCGTGCCGCGGGCAATGTGGGGACCTCGGGCGCGGATTTTCTCGAGATCGGAGTGGGCAGCAGGCCTCTCGGCATGGGGGAGGCGTTCACGGCGATGGTCGGGGACATCAACTCCCTGTATTACAATCCCGCGGGTCTTGGCACACTGCGCTATCCCTCGCTTTCGGTGATGCACCAGGAGCTGATTCTGGATTCCAGGTTCGAGAATGTGAGCGTCGCATTCCCGCTGTACGACGGTTTTATGGGGATATCCAGCTCCATGTTCTGGGTGCCCCCGTTCGAGCGCATCGACATCGATGGCAACGAGACCGGCACCGTCAATTTCTACAATGTGAGCAGCGTGTTTGCCTACGGCATGTCGCTCGACCTGCTGGAGGTGGGAGGGTCCCTCAAATACATTTACCAGCAGATTGACACGCTCAACCTCCACTCGGTGGCGGTCGACATAGGAGTGTTGAAAAGGCTCTACATGTATTCTCCGTTCGACGCCCCGGTGCGCAACTTCTCAATCGGGCTTTCCGTCCAGAATGTGGGCACCAAGGCCAAGGACGACCCACTGCCGCGCCTGTTCCGGTTCGGGGTGATGTACAGCCTGACGAAATGGCTGTCGTTCAACGTGGACATGATAGAAAACTTCATATCCGCTTCGGATCTGTACGACTTCACCTACGGGTTCGATGAGAGCTTCCGCATCAACACGGGTATCGAGTTCACTTACTTCGAGCTGCTGGCGCTCCGCGCCGGGTACCGTTTCAACGACGCCGGAACCTACTCGTTCGGCATGGGCTTCAACTACCAGGTCGACAAGGTGAACTTCAATATTGACGCGTCGTATTCAGACGCGGGGGTATTCGGCCCGGTGTACTCGTTCACCGTGAGCTGTAAGCTCATGCTCCGGATCATCACTGTTGACGACAGGAAGGCGGCGGAGTGGCATTACAAGCAGGGAATCAAGCAGTACGTGAAGGGAAATCTTGACGCCGCCCTCGGCGAGCTTGAGGAAGCGAGAAGGCTCAACCCCTATCATAAGAACATCAACCAGAAAATCGACGATCTGAAGCAGCTCAGGGATCTCAGGGAGCAGAGTGAAAAACTTGAAAAGGACTACGAGAAGTACAAATTCAATCAGGAGCGTCAGAACGACGACAAACTTCTGCCCGGACGCTGACGGTTCGGTGCTGTTCGAAATGGGGAGCACCAGGCTCATCTGCGCGGCGTGTGCGAGCGCCGACGTACCGGACCACGCGAATGCGAGGGGAAGCGGCTGGATTTCGGCCGAATACTCGCTTCTGCCGTATTCCACCAGCCCGCGCACGAAAAGGCGGACCGGCAATCCCGACGGGCGATCGGTCGAGATACAGCGCCTGATCGGGCGCTCGCTGCGGCGCATGGTCGACCTCTCGCTGATGCCGGGCTGCGCCGTGACGGTGGACTGCGACGTGCTTCAGGCGGACGGAGGCACGCGGACCGCGGCGATCACCGGAGCCTGCATCGCGCTCAGAATGGCTGCTTCAAGGATGGTGGAGCGCGGCATGGCGGCGGTGAACCCTGTCGTGCGCAGCGTCGCGGCGGTGTCCGCGGGATATGTGGGCGGGGAGCTGCTGCTCGATCTGGACTACGCGGAGGACTCGGCGGCCGACGTCGACATGAACGTGGTGATGGACGGCGATTACAACCTGGTCGAGGTGCAGGGCACGGGCGAGAACAGCTCGTACACCATGGAACAGATGCTGTCGATGATCAAGCTGGCCCGGGACGGCATCGAACAGCTCTTTTCAATCCAGGACCGCGCCCTCGGGCGTTGAGCGTTCGCAGTTCCTCTTTGCCGGACACGGTTTCAACCGCGCGGCGGTGCTTTTGCGCCCAATTGCTTGACAAACCGCTACTGGTCATGTATAGTCCACGCACTGATACGGAAAATTCGTAAAAAACAGGAGGATAGCAATATGTCATTACATGAGTATCTCACCGATATTGATTCGGGAGATGATAAAGAAGGGGGGGATAGCAGCTATTCCAGCGGCAACGTGGGGCACGATGACCAGGTGACCGTTACCGATACTCCGGGGGCTATGAGCCGGATTGGATCGTCGGTAAAGGGAGTGTTCACCGGCATCATCTGCTTTTTCGTGTCGTTCATCGTGCTGTACTGCGGCGCGACGAGGACCGAAATGGGTGCGGTGTTCACGAACGCCAAGGAAATAGGGCAGGCTGACGAAGGCAAGCTCGCCTACGTGACCGGGGTGCCCCAGGCGAGCGAAATCGGAGACGAGAATTACGTGCAGCCCGGCAAGTACCTGCGAATCCAGAAGAACAAGGAATACTACGCGGTGATCTCGCACAGCCATTCCGAGAGCGAAAAGAAGGGCGACAAAACCGTCACCAAGAGCTATTACACCTATACGCTCGAGTGGACGTCCAATCCGCAGCCGATCCAGGGCCGCGACAAATCGCGGTGGAGAGATTTCGCCTACAGCCACAATCTCGACACGGCGGTGTCAAACCCGACAGCCTCGGACAGCGGATCGAAGGTCATCAACTCCGACAGCGTCAAGGTCAACGATGTCAGCATCACCATGTCCGATGTCACCTTCAAGGGTGGCGGGCAAAAGCTTGACCCGATCGCCGTGGTGGGGAGCCTCGAGTCACCGAGCGTTGGCGATGAGCGCTACATGTATACCGTGTATCCTTCCGATGTGCAGTACACCTTCGCCGGGGCGAAGAGCGGCCGCTCTATCACCGGCTACAGCGTGGACAACTCGAGCGTGCTCTATGCCACAGCGGGCTCGTTCCAGCAGCTTGTCGGGGGGCTCAAGTCTGAGGACCGGATGATGTGGTGGGTGTACCTGATAATCGGTTTTGTGCTGATGTCGGCGGGCCTCAACATGATCGTCGGCCCCCTCACCACGCTGCTCGATTTCATCCCTGTCATAGGGCAGTTCGGGGCCGGGCTCATCCGCTTCGTGCTCACACTGGTCGCGGCGGTCATTTCGATCGTGTTTTACATGGCCATTTACTACTGGTGGGTCGTGCTTATTGCCATTGCGGTCATCGTCGGTTTCATAATCTACAAGAAGAAATCGGCACAGCCGCAGGCCGCGTAAACACCGATTCAGCGAACAGAATAAGGCGGGGAGCGATCCCCGCTTTTTTTATCATCAGCGGCGCGCGACATGCCGATGTATCCTGTAAGAGGAAACCATATTGCCGGTGAAGGTCGCAAACGTGATGAAAAAACTGTTACTGACAACTGCGCTCGCCGCGAGCCTTGGGTTCGCCCCGTGCCTGTACGCCCAGAATTACATCCGCAACACCGTCATCATCGACACGCCCACCGCGTACACCATCGGCCGCGGAACCTACCAGGTGTCCATGCTGGGATACGACAACGGCGGCATTGAGATGAAGGCGTTCATCGGGCTTCACGACAACCTGTTCCTGGGAGTGTCGTTTGACGTGCAGAAAGCGATCGGAAAGGACGAGACCGAGCCCAACGTGCCGGGAGTGATCGCCAAGCTCAAGATCACCGACGGCTGGGAGATGTTTCCCATATCGATCGCCCTGGGCTACGATTCGTTTTTCATCGGGGAGCAGGGCACCGTGCGCCTCCAGGAGGCGCGGGAGGAGGACCCCGGCTACTACAGCGACAATGAGCTCAACCGGATGATATACGGCCCGTACTTTGTCGTTACCAAGCCGATATACCTTTTTGACGATGAACAGCACATCAGCTTCGGCATGCGTGTCCCCACCCAGCCCAACTACGTGCCCGAGGACACCTCCTACTTTGTGTCGCTTGACATTCCCCTGGGCGGCTATTTCGTGTTTAAAATGGAAGGGGAGCGCGTGTACTATGATTTCTCCCGTCCCGATGAATGGCTGGGCAACCTGGGACTGCGCTACACCTACATGGAAAACCTCGGTATTGAGCTGGGGCTCCTGTTCCAGCATGACGAGCCGGTCAACCGGGTAGTGCGCGTCGATTACCGCAGCACGTTCTGAGAGCATGGCGATACCGTGCATGCATGGAACATCACCCCCGCCGACGCGATAAGGCTGCAAAAGGAATTCTCTCCCCGCCTCGCCATCCAGGGCATGCCGCAACGCATCACCACCGTCGCCGGCGTCGATTGCGCGTTCAGCAGGGCCGAAAACACGGGCTTCTGCGCGATCGTCCTCTTTTCGTTTCCCGGCCTTGATGTCCTCGAAGAGCGTTTTTTTAAGTCGGGCGTTGATTTCCCCTACATCCCGGGCCTCCTCTCGTTCAGGGAAGGGCCGCTTGTCATGGGGGCGCTCGCGCTCCTGTCGCGCACGCCCGATGTCCTTGTGTTCGACGGGCAGGGGATCGCACATCCGCGCAGGTTCGGCATCGCGTCGCACCTGGGCCTTGTGTGCGGCATCCCCTCCATCGGCTGTGCAAAGTCGAGGCTTTGCGGGAGATACGATGAGCCCGGACCGGAAGCGGGCAGCCGAAGCCCGCTCCTGGCGGACGATGGAGAGCGCATCGGCGCGGTAGTGCGTACCAGGTCCCGCGTGAAGCCGGTGTTCGTCTCCCCCGGCCATCTCTTCGGCGTCGATGAGGCGGCTGATTTCATGATGCGGTGCGTGCGCACATATCGCGTTCCTCTCCCCACAAGAATCGCCGATATCAGGGTGGCTGAATACAAACAGAGCTGTCTCTCCTGACGGATTTTTCCTTCCGTACTGTTTTTTCATTGACCATGTTTCAGAAAGGTGATATGAATCCATGCGTTTCCGCCCACGCGGTGGCGATCAACAGGCGCATGTTTCAACCGCTGACGGACGGCGAACAGCCGCATGTTTGTGAACAGGGGGAATGCCTATGAATTTCAGCGTTAAACACAGACCCTCCTACTCGATGCTTCATATGGAGCTCGGAGCGGGGGAGAAGATTACGGCCGAGGCCGGGGCGATGGTGTACATGACGCCCGGCATCGACATGGAAACGAAGTTCGGCAGCGGTCTTTTGTCGGCGCTGTCCAAAAAATTTCTTGGCGGTGAGTCTCTTTTCATCAACGAGTTCACCGCACGCAACGCCGGCGAGTACATCGGCATCGCGGGGCCCATGGTGGGAGACGTGCAGCACTATTCCCTCAACGGCTCTCTCTACCTCCAGGCCGGCGCGTACCTGTGCTCGAGTCCCGGGGTGAAAATCGAGACGAAATTCGGCGGGATACGCTCGTTTTTCGGGGGGGAGGGGTTTTTCCTGCTCAGGGCTACCGGCGCGGGCGATCTTTTCTTTTCATCCTACGGCTCGATCGTGGAGATCGAAGTTTCCGACCGGTACACTGTTGACACGGGGCACATCGTCGCCTTCGAGGAGTCGCTCGCGTTCAATGTAAAAAAGGTCGGAGGATGGAAGTCCACCCTGCTCTCGGGCGAGGGGCTCGTGTGCGAGTTCAGCGGGCGGGGAAAGGTGTGGATCCAGTCGAGAGTTCCCGGCGGCTTCATAGGCTGGGTCGCGAAACTGTTGCCGAGGTGAGATGATGAACATAGATATCAAATACAATCCGTCATACGCGCTTGCGGTCGTGGCCCTGGAAGCGGGCGAAAAGATCAAGGCCGAGGGCGGCGCGATGGTCAGCAAGACCGCGAACGTGTCGTTACAGACGCAGAGGGCGACGGCGGGGAAGGGCCTTCTCAAGACGCTCAAGACCGCGTTTCTGGGCGGGGAGTCGTTCTGGATGAACACCTTTACTGCGGAGGGCGGAAGCGGGGAGGTCACGCTGGCCCCCACGCTCCCGGGAGACGTGAAGCTGATCCAGGTCGAGAAGACGGTGTACATCCAGTCGAGCTCCTACATGGCGGGCTCGCCCGAGCTTGACATCGATACGCAGTTCCAGGGGCTCAAGGGATTTTTCTCAGGCGAATCGCTCTTCTTCCTCAAGGTTTCGGGCAGGGGAATGCTCCTGGTGTCCAGCTACGGCGGGATCGAGGAAATGCAGGTGAGCGGCTCTCTCATCGTCGACACGGGCCACATCGTCGCGTTCGAGGAAGGGCTGACGTACGAAATCAAAAAGCTCGGCGGGTGGAAATCGTTCTTTTTCGGGGGCGAGGGGCTGGTGTGCACGTTCAGGGGCAGCGGGCGCGTGTGGATCCAGTCACGGAACGTGCCGGCGCTCACGGGGTGGCTGCGCGACAAGCTTCCGCCCATCCAACGATAGGAGGACATCCCATGAACTACGAATTGCTGGGAAAGCCTGATTTCCCGATTGTGAAGATAAACCTTGCGGCGGGCGAGTCTGTTATCGCCGAATCCGGCGCGATGGTGGCGCACTCCGCCGGCGTGGCCATCAAGACCGAGGCGAGAGGCGGCCTCCTCCAGGCGGCGAAGCGTTCGCTTCTGGGCGGGGAATCGTTTTTTGTGAACACCTTTACCGCCGAGGGCGGCGCGGGCGAGATATACTTCACGCCAGCCACCACAGGCGACCTTGAATGCGTGACGCTCAACAGCCAGGAGCTCATCATGTCGACCGGCGCCTTTGTCTGCAGCTCGCCGGGTGTCACGATCGACAGCAAGTGGGGCGGATTCAAGGCGATGTTCAGCGGGGAGGGGCTTTTCTTCCTGAAGGCCTCGGGGACCGGGGAGCTCTTCTTCTCGAGCTTCGGCGCCATTCACAAGGTGCAGGTGCAGGGCGAGTACATCGTCGATACCGGCCACATCGTGGCGTTCGAGCCGTCGCTCTCGTTCAAGCTTGAAAAGGTGGGAGGGCTCAAGTCGCTGTTCCTGTCGGGAGAGGGCCTTGTGTGCCGCTTCTCGGGCAGCGGGACGCTGTACGTGCAGACCAGAAACCAGAACTCGTTCGCGGCATGGGCCAACCAGTTCAGGCGGGTCCAGACATCGAACAACTAGCGCGGACATGCAGGGGAAACGGCCTGAAAGGGCCGTTTCCCTTTTTGTGAAACGAAAACCACCTGCTATGCAGGTGGTTCAAAAAAGCTTTAGC
>CAZPZJ010000145.1:4078-9589 GCA_964591055.1 uncultured Leptospiraceae bacterium | reverse complement strand
CGCCGTCTTAAAAGAGGTCCTCAAGCTCGCCGATGACGGATTTCTGCTCGCCGTTTTCCGCCGGCTTCTGTTTCGCGGCGCCCTGCTTTGCGGGCTGGCTGTTCACGGGAGCGGGCGCGGGTGCCGCCTCGGGTGCAGGCTCCTCCGCGGCCGGCCCGGACGGCTGCTTGAACTCGCCTTCCCGAAACTCAAGGTGGCCGGCAAGATCGCCTTCGGTGCTGAGCCTCCACGCGAACGCCGACGCGTAGGCGTAGGCGGTGTAGATGCTCTCGTATATCTTCTTGCCGCTCAGCTTTTTCTTGCCTTCAATGCCGGAATCGAACTCCAGAATGTCCTGCGGATTGCCCACGATCTTCTGCGGTCCTTCCATGTCGGTGATCAACGGCCTGAGTGTCTCGGAAATTTTCTCCATGAACGATTTGATGGTCAGCCTCGTTTTGTGGCCCGACTGCGTCCTCGTTTTCTCCATGAGCGTGAGCTTTTTGGAATACGAGAGGTACTGTTCGTTGCTGACAGGTTTGTCGAGGCGCGCCTTTTCGTAGCCGTCGACGATCCCCCCGTACTGCGAAAGGCTTTCAAAGCAGTCGCGGAGCTGGTTGTACATGTCGGAGAGTACGCCCCGGTAATCCACCTTGACCGGCGTGTCGTAGAGCACGTTGTACTTGATTTTGCTGGTGGTCAGGATAAAGGAGTACTCGTGGTCAAACTCCCGCAGCAGCAGGTACGCCATCAGCATCTTGTCGCTTTCGGACGCGCTCTTCAGCGGATTTTTCTGGTCGATCTCCTCCCGCAGCTTCTTCATATCGAGCCGGTACATCATCTCAAGCCCGCGCTTGACCTCGTCGGGAAGCCCGGCGTGGGGCTCCTCCTCGACGGAGGCTTCCTCTTCCTGCGGCTGCGCGTTTTCGGGCATGGGAATTTCAATTTCCGCGGGCGGCTGGTCCGCCGTGCGCCTGCCGGGACGGTCTTCCGCCGTGATGCCGAGGATTTTCTCAATGGCGGGATCGGCCATCGGGATCACCGCGCGGCGGCTGCGGCAGAAAATCCAGTAGAGCCGGGGAAGCAGTTTATTGAAGACGATGTACACGTCGTTACGTATCTTCTTGCGCTTGGCCGCGTACACCGACGCTTTTCTTTTCTCGAGCGACATCTGCATCTCGATCGCGCGCTCGAATGAGTCGAGGATGACGGCGGGGTACGCGCGCAGCACATACAGCCGCTTGAACAGCTCCAGCATGAAGTCCTCGTGGTCGATGATCTTCTGCGAGACATTGGGGAAGTTCTCGTGCGCCTCGGTGATGGGCAGGAATTTCACTCTGTCATACACCCCCGACAGCATTTCGATCAGCTCGTAGTAGAGGGGTTTGATCTTGTCCATCCTCGACATGATTTCGCGCCCCTGCACCGGGTTCTGCCTGAACACGTCGAAGAATATCATCTGCGCTTCCAGCAGCGCGCTCTTGTACTCCGCGTTGAATTTCTCGATAAACGAGCGCTTGAAATAGGGATTGTAGAACTCGGCGATGCCGCCGAAAAAGAGCTTGAAGCGGATCACTATTCTGTCGAGGAAGCTCCCTTCGCCTGCGGGCGGCTGCGCCGCGACGGATGTCTGGCGAGAAGCCGCCTTCCGCCCTGCCTGCGCCTGCCGCGCGGCCGCGGGAGTGGGCCTTTTGTCCTGCAGGGTCTTCTGGTGGGCCTCGATCTTGCGGCGATAACCAGCCTGCTTGTCGCGGTCAAAGTCGGAAAGGCCGCTTTTCTTCTTCTCCTGGACTACCTGCCCGCCGGCGTCGACAAACTTGTTGAAAAGATCCTTCTTCGTCTTTTCGTCAAGCTTCGAGGCGCCTATGTTTTCCCTGGTGCGGTCATAATTTGTCATGATCTCTCTGCCATCTCTTTTTTTATGCGGTAAAGACGGCGATTCTCCCAGTACAAACCGTCTCTTTAATAATCGAAAACAGCACCACCAGTTGTAAAGTACAAATTCATGTAGAGGTTATATTTTGCAGCGCCATGAATGCCCTGTCAGACGGGGCCTTCCTGCCGGCTTTCGGCGCTGCAGAGGATCCTTGCGCCGAAGTCGGTGAGGATTCTCGCGGTCAGCCCCCATATTTCGTACCCGTTGTAATGATAATAATATATGTTGTATTTTTCACCTTCGAACTCGAACTCCCGCTTTTCGTCGTACATGCGGTCCCTGAACAGCCGGAGCGGGACCTCAATACAGGCCTCAATCTCGTCGTCGCTCACTTTGTACTCGTAGGGATGGGGAATGGCGCCCACGAAGGTCGAGACATGGAATCCCGCGATGGACATGAAGTGGTCGAACTCCCCGATGTACTCGATATCGCTCCCGGCGATCCCCACCTCCTCGGTGGTCTCCCGGATGGCGGTGTGCAGCAAATCGGGGTCTTCGGGGTCCCTCGCTCCCCCCGGGAAGGAAACATCACCCTTGTGGGTCCCCACTTTGGACGTGCGCTTGGTGAGCAGCACGTGGGCCTCGCCGTCTTTCAGCAGAAGCGGTATCAGCACCGCGGAAACGCGAAGATTGGGACGGTCGAGCGAGCGTATCTCGCGGGAGGCGAGCCTTCTTTTCAGCTCGTCAATGAAACCGCCGAACTCACGCTCGTCGGGAAACTGGAGATTCATAGAGGTCTCCTCCGTAAATATCGTTCGCCACCACCAGGGGAAAATCCCGCAGCTCATAGCGATACACCGCCTCCGGGCCAAGGTCCTCGAACGCCACGAGGCACGCCGCGACCACCCTGCGGCTGAGATATGCGGCCACACCGCCGAAGGCGCTGAAGTAGACGGCCCTGTGCCTCGTGAGGAGGTCGCGCACCTCGCGGCTGCGCCGCCCCTTCCCGACGAGCCCCCTGATCCCCATTGCAAGCATCCCCCCGGTGAAGGGATCCATACGGTACGATGTGGTGGGCCCCACAGAACCTGTGACTTTTCCGGGAGGCGTGGGGCTGGGACCTGCGTAGTAGATCACCTGCCCCCTCGTTTCAAACAGCGGCCGCTCTCCCCGCCGGGCCATGTCGATCAGCCGTTCGTGCGCCCGGTCTCGCGCGGTGTACACCACACCCGAGAGAAGCACCGTGTCCCCCGCTCGCAGCGATTCTACCAGCGAATCATCGAACGGCGTTGTGATGGATTTCCAGTTCACAGCTCCTCCATCGCGTAGCGGAGCGAATGGCAGTTCATGTTGAGCGCGACGGGGAGCGTGGCGATGTGCGTCGCCTCGGGCAGGATGAACACCCGCGCCGCTGTGGACGTCCCGCCGAAGCCCATCGGCCCCACGCCCGTTGCGTTGAGGCGCCGCCCGATCTCAAGCTCCAGGTCGCGGTAAAACGGATCGGGATGCGGCGAGGCGGGATGGCGAAGCACGGCCTTTTTTGCGTTGAGCATCGCCGCGTCGGCGGTCCCTCCTATGCCCATGCCAAGAAACAGCGGCGGGCAGGGATTGGGGCCGGCGTCGATCACGGAGCGCACGGTGAATTCAATGATCTCCTCAACCGGCGCGGTGGGCCTCATCATGGCGAGCCTGGTCATGTTCTCGGAGCCTCCCCCCTTGAGGTAGGCGGTGAGCCGGAACGATGCGCCGGCGACGATATCGGCGTGGACAGAGCACGGCGCGTTGGTGCCGGTATTTTCGCGCCTGAGCGGATCACGCACGATCGACTTGCGCAGGTAGTAGCGCCGGTACGCCTCCTCGACCGCCCTGTCAAGCTCCTGCCGAATCGGCCCGCCCTCCAGGCACACGTCCTGGCCCATCTCGACAAAGAAGATGACCGAGCCGCAGTCCTGGCAGAGCGGAAGCTCGTCGGAGGCGGCGATGCGGGCGTTTTCGGCGATGACATCCAGCGCCATCGCCGCGGTTTCGCCCGTTTCTCCTTCGCGCAGGGCGCCGAGCGCCTCGCCGACGCCGTCCGGAAGCGTGAAGTTTGCCCGGTAGAGCAGCCTCACGGCCGAGTCGAAAACATCCCGTGTATTGATGGTGCGCTTCATTGGAACCGTTTCAGTGGACAGCTACAATCATATCGCGGGGAAAACAGGATCGCAGAAAATTGTGTCATTCGAACCTGAAAGATTCGGCTATCTTGCCGAACATGTCCTTGTACTGGCCAAACCTGTCGTCGGCTGCGGAGAACGTGAGCAGGTAGCCCCGCCCCTGGCGTATCATGGTGTACAGAAGCACTTTGATGCGGACCGGCCCCATCTTGTGGGACACCACGTCCCAGCGCGCCTTTTCGCCGTCAAGCGCGGTGTACCCGTGCTCGTGCTGGGCGAATTCCTTTGTGTAGCGCTCGAACACCGGTATGCCCGCCTGGTAATACTGGTCGAGCGTCATGTCCGCCTTGAGGTTTTCAACAAGAACATTGAAGTTCTCCCTGAAGCTGTCCTCGGGCCCCTCGGCCGGGCTCACCACGATCAGGTCGGTTCCCATTACGTTTTCCTGCTTTTCCCAGCTCGAGGGAAGGCGGATGGAGAACCCCTTCTCCGCGTTGGAATACCTGTTCGGATCTCTCTTCCTGCACGCCGGCACGAGCATGATCGACGCGCACACGATCATCGCCATCACACGGGCGGCACTGTTCATTGCTCGCATGGCTCCCCCTTATCCTCTTTATCAAGGCGGCCTCAGAATTTCACGTAGAGAAACGCCAGATCATCGGCGCGGTTCTCCAGCTCGGCGAAAGCTCCGATCTCGCCAAGCAGCCCGTCGCAGAACGCGTCCCCCGCATGTTCATGATGCATCCGCAGGAAGCGCGCAAGCCTTTTTTCGCCGTATTCCTCTCGCCCGCCGTTGCGCATCTCGGTGATGCCGTCGGTAAACAGCAGCAGCGCGTCACCGCTCTCAACGTCGATCGCCTTTTCCTCGTACTCGGTCCCGTCCATGATCCCGATGAAAAGGCCCTTCGTGTCCAGCGCGAACACGCGGTCGGTCCGCTTCCTGTAATACAGCGGTGCGCAGTGACCGGCGTTGGTGAAGAACAGGCGCATCGAGCCGGGATCGTAGATCAGGTAGAACGCGGTGATGTACTGCCCGTCCAGCAGAAGCCCGCGCATCTCCCTGTTGACGCGCGCCATCAGCATGCTTGTCGACGCGTATTCTTCGGCGTACACGCTGAAAATCATCTTGGACATGGTCATCACCATCGCGGCGGGTATGCCGTGGCCGGTCACGTCGGCGATCACCATCCCGACACTGCCGCTTTCAAGCCGGTAGGCGTCGAAGTAGTCGCCGCCGATGTCCTCGATGGGCAGGTATCTGCCGGTGATAATCGGGGACGGGAAGCGGCTGAAGTCGCCGGGGATGATGAACTGCTGTACCCTTTTGGCGATGGCCAGCTCCCGGCGGATCATCTCGTTTTTGGCAAAGAGCTCGTCGTGCGCGCCCTTCAGCCGCAGGAGGGAGTTCACCCGCGCCGCGAGCTCCTTGTCGTTGAGAGGCTTCATCAGAAAATCGTCGGCGCCGATGTTGAGCCCCATGATCTTGTTGTCGAGGTC
>CAZPZJ010000145.1:0-3978 GCA_964591055.1 uncultured Leptospiraceae bacterium | reverse complement strand
CATTACACTATCCCGAAACGGTATTATTTGCAACAATTTTACGCCAACCATCCTCTCCGTCTGAAAAGCTTTGCCTTCGCCATGGCCGGAATCGTATTAATGGGGGAATACGCGCTTCAGCGCAAAGAAGACGACGGGGAGGCGGGCGATGAGGGAAGCGCTTGCGAAAATTGAGCGGCAGCTGCCGGTGCAGAAATGCCTCGGAGGCCATGATGTGGGTGCGCTTTCCGATCACGAGCTCCTCGCCGTCATCATTGGCACCGGCACGCGCGACAGCGACGTTGTGGACGTCGCCGCATTCCTGATGAAGGAGTTCGGCGGGCTCTGCGGCCTTCGCCGCGCGGGACTTCGCGAGATCGCCCGATGCCGCGGCATGGGGCTTAAGAAGTCGGTGCGCATCAAGGCGGCGCTGGAGATGGGGCGGCGCCTCCTGGGCGGGGAGGAGGACCGCAGCGTCGTCTCCTCGCCGTCGGCGGTGTGGGGGATTCTGCGCGCCGGGATTCTGGGACTCGACCAGGAGCATTTCCGCGTGCTGCTACTCAACAACAAAAACCACCTGCTGAAAAACAGCGTGGTGTCGGTGGGCACCATCTCCGAGGCGGTCATCCATCCCCGCGAGGTGTTCCGCGACGCCATCAGGGAGTCGGCCTCGTCCGTCATCATCGCCCACAACCACCCGTCGGGCGTGCTCACTCCCTCGAAGGAGGACATCGCCTCAACCAGGAGGCTCCGCGAGGCGGGCGAGATCATCGGCATCCCCGTGCTCGACCACGTCATCGTCACCGAGCGCTCGTTTCTCAGCATGAAGGAGGGGGGCTACTTGTGAGACGTAGCCAGCGAGTTTCATAACTCCCAATAATCCTCACTCCGAGAAGCGTATGGAGTTAGTGCAAGCCATCATATCCCATCATTTGCTACAACGCCGGTATAAATCATTCCCCTTAATAAAAGCTAATGCATGATTATTATCATTCTTGACAATGGAAATCCATAAATTTATATATGAACATTTAATCGTTGATAAAATCAATTATATGAAAAATAAAATTATCATGTTGAAATTCATAAAATTTTTATCCATCATGTTCGCCTCGCTATGCACTTTATCCCCTTTTCCTGTCATGTCAGAAACCGTTCATAATTTTCCTTATTACACCATTGACAACGAACGGTTCGTCTTCAGCGACGACCTGAAAACAACACCACCCCACGGATTCATCATACTCAACTTCACCTCCATCCACTGTCTGCCATGTAAAAAGGAAATTCCTGAACTGCTCTCCCTCCAGAATCGCCAAGGCGACTGCGTCAGGTTGATATTCTTCTACACCGATTATGATTCTGTAGCGGTGAAAAACGATTCTGCGTTGAAAGGCATTACCGCTGATTCTTCCAGACGCATATGCATTGACCTGTTTGGCACTCTGCAAAGGGAATTTGGAGTCCGCAGCCTTCCTTTCACCATGGTCATCAACGGCAGGGGCGTAGTTGTGAAAAAATTTGAAGGATACAAACAACAGAACATCAGGGAGATCAATACTATTATCGAGGAGTTTCGGAATTGAAACACATTCGCTCACTATCATTCCTTGTTTTCATCATCTCATTGCTTGTATGTACAATTCTTCCATCAGACCTCCCGGCTCAAGCCAGGAAGAAAGTCTTTATCAGCGACATTCAGACCAGAAGCGTATCCAGGGTGTCGGCCGACCTAATGAAAAGCGGAATTCTCAGTGCGATCCTGGAACATTATGGAGATTCTTACACTGTAATCAGCACAGACGACATCAGACAGACCCTGGCAATTGAAGAATTCAAACAGGTCATCGGGTGCAGCGACGAGAAATGCATGCAGCGCCTCGGAGACTCGATCAGAACCGATGAGATCATATACGGGAAAATCGCCCGCGAGGGGCAGAAAATCAGACTTTCGTTGACGAACCTCGAAAAGGACAGGAACACCCTTCTCTTCAGCACGAAAAATTACGTGACACAGGACTGCGATGAAAACCAGGTGGAATGGTACTCCCGGGAAATGAGCCGCAAACTGATGAACCGGCGCTACCAGATCAGGCACCCCGAACTCGCCGACCTCGGCGGTGAAGCGGTCGCTATCGGGACCCTTAGTGTCGAAAAAGGAAAAGACCTTGATATTTCAATAATGGATTTTTCATCGAGAGACACGCTTATAAGCCGAATCATGCCGGAGCTCTGGAGAAGTGTTGCCGCAGGTGACACTTCGTATGGAGAAAAGGATTTTGAAAACGCAAGGACCGCTTACGCGACCATCATCACCGACATAGAAAACGCGATACCCGCCTCCAAGCGCAAGGACCGGGAGCTTTCAAAATTCATCTCCCTGGTTGGAAAGCGCATCGAGCAGACCTATTACATGCAGGCCGCAACCGATATCAACATCGAGGACGCCAGGGTGAAGCAGCTTGACAGAACCGACACCGATACGCTCTACGGCAGCGCATCAACCTATCGCGGAATCGCCGACTTCATCAACAACACCCCGAGCGAATACCGCACTGCGAAATTCACCCCGCTCAGGACGGCCGCGATTGAGCGTCTGGACAGCGTGTACTCTGCCATCTGCTCCCGGATCGGCGGACAGGGTGACTCTCTGTTCCGCGAACGGAAATTCAATGAGGCCATCAACACCTACTCGAAAGCGAAAAATGAATCATCCAACATCAGCAGCAACACGGCGCGCAGACGGGTAGTTCAGACGATGGACAGAAAAATTGATGTCGCGAAGAAGACCGGCCAGAATTTCCTGGCCTCACGCGTCAACTTTTTGCTGGACAACGCCGTTGTAATGAACCTGAAAAAGGACGCCCCGAAAGCGCGGGAGCTTCTCGGCAAGGCTGAAACGCTGATCAACGAAAACAGGCAGTTTTTAACCCGGAAAACTGAGTCGGATTACAACGAGGTCGCACGAACGATGAGATCCGAGAGGCTTCGGACGGATTCCGAGGTCGAGCAGGACCGGGAGCGCGCCGAAAGGCAGAGGCAGCAGCAGGCGCGCGAACAGCAGCGTGAGGAACGCCGGAAAATAGGGCAGTGGTTTTATTATACGTTTCTTGGAGTACGGTATTCCAAGGTCAGCATTGCTGACGAAAAAATGCATAAATACACAGGGACTCGCTCAGCAAATTATTTCGAGGTCGACCTGTTCTCGAACTTGTGCTACTACTTTGTCGGCATCAAGGCGATACTGGGCGGAAGTATTGGAGGCAACAGTCCTGAATCGGAATATTATATTCAATACGAAGAGTACTACAACGTACTGGATGAGTGGTCCATCAGCGGTAACTTCGGTGCTATGGCGTACTTTAATCTGCCGCTGTACTATTTCAGCCACCACCTTTCATCGCTGTCTGTTTTTGGAGGGTATGGGATATCCCGCTGTTCGTTGCGCTTGAGCTTCCATTCAGGATCATCAAAAATCCCTGCTGGATCCCCGATCGATCCGGATGATTTCGACGACAGGGAAACTGATTTTAGTGATGGGGTATCTTATCTTGAAAAAAATTATATCAACAACTTCCTTTCCGTCGGTATTGACTGGGCGTTCACCTCTTTTACACATCTGACAGTGGAATACCGTCACCAGCTATCGGGATTGCTGGGGTCATCCGTCTACTTCGGCTTTTCATTCGGTATACCTATAGGCACTTTTTGACAGGCAGGAATCGGCGTATCCTCCCGCCTTTATTTCTTGACAGCGCCGCAGATCGGTCTTCTGTTGAAATGAGGAGTCATCCGCCATGTCCGCCTGTGACAGCTGCCCCATCGAGGAGAAGATCCACGTCTGCTGCGCGCGTTACCCGCGCACCGGTGAACAGCGCGCCATGAAGCTCGAAAGCGGCGCGGCACTGCATGCGTGCCCGCACCTCGCGCCCTCCGGCGCATGCTCGATATACGCCACCAGGCCCGAACAGTGCCGCCGTTTTTTCTGCGAGCGCTTCA
>CAZPZJ010000144.1:6233-9598 GCA_964591055.1 uncultured Leptospiraceae bacterium | reverse complement strand
CGCCGGTTTTGCCGAGCACAAGGCCGAAGCGCGTGAACACCACCCTGACGCCGTTTCGCTGCGCGCGAAGCGCCTCCATCTCCCAGTCAAGGCACACTTTCGCGAGAAAATCGCCGCCGGGCGAATCACCCTCAGTGAGGATTTCGTCGCCGCGCGGGCCGTAATAGCCGACCGCCGAGGTGCTTATAAACAGCGTTTTTCCGCCGCGGGGAAGCGCGTCAACCAGGTTTCGGGTGGTGAGGATGCGGCTGTCATAGATCGACTTTTTGTGCTTCCCGGTCCAGCGCTGGAAAATCGATGCTCCCGCGAGGTTGATGATGACGTCCTGCCGGGCGACCTCGCCCTGCCACTCGCCGGGAACGGACGTATCGGCGGAAATGTAGCGCATGCGCTCATCGGAAAACACGCTCTGCGACGGCGAGAGCGCGATGACCGTGACGTGGTGGCCGTCCTTTAAAAAACCGGCGGTGAGCTCCCTGCCGATAAACCCGAGTCCGCCTGTGATCAGTATGTTCATGGTGCGCCTCCCGAAAGTTGAGTCAGACGATCAGCATGATCCGCACGTCCATCACGTTGGTGCCGCTCGGCCCGGTGACAAGCAGGTCGCCGATGTTCCTGAAAAACGTGTACGTGTCATTTCGGGCAAGGTAGTCCGCGTAATCCATGCCCGCCGCGCGCCCCCTTGAAAGGGTGCCGCCGTCGGCGAACGCGCCGGCCGCGTCGGTCGGACCGTCGGTGCCGTCAGTGCCGGCGCAGAGCAGCGCGGATCGTTGGCTGTTCTCCATGGCGGCGGCCCATTCGAGCGCGAACTCGGTGTTTCTTCCGCCGAGCCCATCGCCGCGCACCAACACAGTGGTCTCGCCCCCGCTGATAATGCAGGCGGGAGGGCTTGCAGGATTTCCGCTCTCTTCGGCTTCCCGGGCGATGGCGGCGTGAAAGCGCGCGGCCTGCGCGGTGTCGCCCTCGATCATGGATGAGAGCACGAGAGCATGGTAGCCCATATCGGCGGCTGCCTGCCTTGCCGCCTCGAGAGAAAGACGGTTGGACGCGATTATGAGTGAAAAAACCCTTTCGAAACACGGATCACCGGGTTTCGGTGTTTCGTTGACAGGGTTTATCGCCTGGCGTTCGAGGTAGTCCCTGACCGGACCGGGCAGCGAATGGTAAATGCCGTAGCGCTCGCACATGGATACAGCGTCGGTGAATGTCGAGCTGTCCGGAGCGAGGGGGCCCGAGCCGATCACATCGATGCGGTCGCCTACCACGTCTGAGACCATTATGTTCAGCACCGCGGCGGGAAACGCCTCGCGGGCCAGCAGGCCTCCCTTGATCAGGGAGAGGTGTTTGCGCACGGCGTTCATTTCCGAGATCGAGGCTCCGCTCTTCAGCAGGAGCTGTGTCGCGGCGCGCTTGTCGTCGAGCGATATTCCGTCCGGGGGAAGCGGTAAAAGCGAGGACGCACCGCCGGAGATGAGTGCGATGATGAGATCTCGCTCGTCAGCGTCCCCGGCAATGGAAACGATCCTGCGGGCGGCGTCTAGGCCGCGCTCGTCGGGGACGGGGTGGGACGCTTCAACGCATTCGATGCGCGAGAGCGGCCTTAAGTTGCCGTCCTTGACCGCGACAAGCCCGGAGTGTATCCGCGTACCAAGAAGGGATTCGATCGCTTCAGCCATCATCGCGGAAGCCTTTCCCGATCCGATTACGATGATGCGACGGAAATCATCAAGATTTAGCTTTTCATCCGTCGAGACGCTGTGAAGGCGCAGCAGGCTCCCCTCGATGGAGAGATGGCGAAGCACCGCTTCAGCCGGGTCAGCGGCTGCAAGCGAGGCACGGTGAATGGCGAGGAGGTCGTTTCTGGTTTTACAATCCACGCGGCAATGTTAAGGCATGGCGAGCACGCGCGCAAGCACTTCTTGGAGCTCGTCGCGGCGGTAGGGCTTGACGAGCACGGCCCTGAACCCGTGGTCCAGGTGGCGGGCGATGACAGGGCTGTTGGAATAGCCGCTGGAGAGGATGCCCCGCGCGTCCGGGTCAATCGAGAGTATCTTCCGGATTGCGGCAGTGGCGCTCATGCCGCCGGGCACGGTGAGGTCCATGATCAGGGCGGAGTACGGTTCTTCGGATTTGCTGGCGCGAGAGTACATTTCAACGGCTTCCCCGCCGTCGCTGGCGCAGTCACACGAATAACCGAGGCTTTCAAGGGTAAGGGTCGTGATCTTCAGCACCATGGGGTCGTCATCCATGACAAGGATCCTGCCGCCCGGATTGTTCATGCCCTCGGCGGACTTTTCAGCCGGAGCGTCAGCCCCGCGCAGCGCGGGCAGGTACACGGTGAATGACGACCACTGTCCCGCTTCGGACCTGGCGGATATGTGCCCGCCGTGGTTTTTGACGATCGAATAGCAGACGGCAAGTCCCAGGCCGCTGCCGTGCTCCTTGGTTGAAAAATACGGGTCAAATATCCTGCCCAGGTGGTCGGACGGAATTCCGCATCCTTCGTCCCTGAACGATATCTTAAGGTAATCGCCAGCTTTCATGCCGTGGATACCATGCTCTGAAAGAACAATATTCTTCGCATCAATGAATAAGACGCCGCCCTGAGGCATCGCATCTCGCGCGTTGATCACGATGTTGTGGATCACCTGTCGAATCTGGTCTTCATCGATTTCGGCGTTCCACAGGCCGTCATCGATGGAAAACACGCATTTGGAAGGGGAGCCGCTCAGCAGAAAGCAGGCGGTGTCCCTGAGAAGGGCGCCAATCGAGGCGGCGGACTTCACCGGCGTGCCTCCCATGGAAAACGTGAGAAGCTTCTGGGTGAGTCCCTTCGCCCTGACGACAGCCTGCTCGGCCTCGGAAAGAAGGACGAAATTTTTTGACTGTCCCTGCTCGCACATCCTGGCAAGTGAGATATTGCCGTACACCACGGTGAGAAGGTTGTTGAAGTCATGAGCGATACCGCCCGCGAGCGTCCCGAGCGATTCGAGCTTCCTTGCGCGCAGGACCTCCTCCTCGCCGCGCCTTCGCTGGAGGAGGCGGTACATGCCCTGCATCAGCAGGGTGAGCTGCCTTACGTCGGAGTCGTCATAATCGCTTTCCTTGTTGGCCACGCCTGCGAGCGCCACGATTTTTCTGCCGTCGAACACGGGCACGTTGAGGTAACGCTTCAGCTCGATGTTGAAGTTGCTGATACAGCGCACCTCATCGGCCCCCGCGATGCATCGGTTGTCAATAACGGGGGAACGGCGCCTGACTGCCTCGCCCACAAGGCCGCTTTCTTCGATGCGTATCGGGGCCGACTTGCCGCCGGAAAAGAACTCGAGAAGGCCGCTGTTTGACCATGAGTGCATGGTGATCGC
>CAZPZJ010000144.1:0-6133 GCA_964591055.1 uncultured Leptospiraceae bacterium | reverse complement strand
GGCTTCGGTGATAACGGTGGTGCTCCGGCTGAAGGCCTTTTTCATGCCGCAGTCAGGGCACGGCTCGTCGCGCTGCAGGAAATAGCGGTAACATTTCACTCCCCCGGGCGGGCCGTATTTTTTTTCGGTTTCGGGATCGATGTAGCGGATATTGTGGTCGGAGTCCTTGATCACAAGACCGGTGCGGGTTGAGCCGAGTATGAACTCGAAACGGCGCTGGAGGTTGCGGATGTCGTCCTCGGCCGTCTTCCTCCCCATCATCTCGCGGAGCCGGGCGCTGTCCGCGTCCAGAAGCTCCTTTTCGCGGATGTCGTTGGTCATGTCGATGTGAGCGATGCGCCTGGCGAGGGCCACGGTCTGGGGCAGCACAAACAGGAGGAACCCGATCTGGGAAAGGTACATGGAGCGGATGATGTCCAGGGAGGTGAGAACGTCGTTGCATCCGGCCAGCAGAAGCACCAGAAAGCCGGCGAGGAACAGCGAGGCCCCCTCGCGCCGCTCCCTCATCTCCCCGATGAGAAGCACGATGATCATGAGAAACACAGTTACGGCGTACGCGGAAAAGGGAAGGAGCGTGTGATTGATGATTCTCACCGGCGTCAGCATGGCCGCGAGCGGAAACACGAAGCCGGCGTACTGGATAAAGGCGCAGTATTTTGAGGCCCTGTCGCAGGGATACATCGATGTGTAGAACAGGATGAGCGCCGGAACGCTGAGGTAGGCGGTGAGGTATTCAAGCCGGTAGCGAAGCTCCCAGCCCGAGCGCGGGAAGATGTCGCCGAAAAAGTGCTCGCCGCTTAAAAGCGCCCGGACGGACAGCAGCAGGCAGAGCAGAGCGAAGTACAGGAGCGACCGGTCCTTTCGCCTTGTAGCATACAGCCCGAAGTGGTACACGCTCATGATGATAAGCCCGCCGAATATGAACACATCGAGGGCGAGCATCCTGTCTCTGGAGGACTGGATGGTTGACGCGCTTCCCAGGACTATGTCCCCGTGAAGCCCGCCGAAACGGTGGTGGAAGCTGGATGATTGAATCGTAATGGTGAAAGCGGATGATTCCGGCCTGAAGGGGATGATGCGGGACACCCTTCCGGGAAGGGCCGTCAGGGCGCTGGTGCCAACCGTGCCGCTCCGCCAGACGGGGCGATCGTCAATCCACACCCTGTACGCTCGGTAAATATTGCTTATTTTCAAGCTCAGCACGTCTCCCGGACGGTCAAGGATTACGGTGAGCTTGTAGGTGGAAAAGCCGCCGGTGTTCCCGGCCATGCTGCGGTACATGCGGTTGACGGGCTCCTGCGCGAGCGGCAATCCTGCGGCCCGATTAGCGTTCCCGGTATCGCCCGGGGACAGGAGCTGACCCGGGTACACGTCCCACAGGCCGTTCAGGCTGATGGAGCCGTGACGGGGGAAATCCCGGCCACGCAGGTCGAGCACGCCCCTGTCCGCGCCCGCCGTCGCACCGGGAGCCACGGGTTGTGCGCATCCTGCACACGCGATCAGGATGGGGATAAGGAACAGGAATGTACTCTTGAGTGCTGTGCTCATAACGCGGCAATGAAATGACAATTGTATGTATAAAACATTTAATACCAGAAAGGCGTGTATTTCCAAAAAAACACGCAGGAAAGCGCTCCGGGTGTGGAAAATGACTGAAAGCGTTTCTGTAAGCGGGTGGAAACCGGTTTCAGGGCAGGTTGCGGGAAGGGGGATCAGCCGTAATTGTAGAACACGTGCTGTCTGGCGATGTCCGCGAAGCCGTATTCGCGCGCACGATCCTGAAATTCCTCCCAGTTGTCCCCGTAGTGGGTGAGGTACATTTTGTTTTTAATGCTTTCGGGCAGGTTTTTCAGCTCCTCAATCGATGCGTGGACGCCCCCGGTGTAGAACTGGCAATCATGAAAAATCGCCTCAAAATTGAAATGACTGTCATAGAATTCCACAAGATCGGGATCGTAGCGGGTATCGCTGGTGAAGAAAATCCTGTCGTCGATGATGATTCCGCAGCTCCAGAATGAGCTCTGCCAGTCGTGCGAGGTGTCGGGAATGTGCTTGGTGCGCATCATTTTAATGCCGATCGACCCCACGCCTGCCTGAAAGGTCTCGCGGGGATAGTCCGGAAGCCACTGTGGTCTTATGACGTCCCAGAAATCGCTGAACGAGAGGATCTGGCGTGCCTCTTCCTCGTTGTGAGCGCACCCTCCGCGCAGCGACATGTCCCAGAGGATGTGCTGGTAGGTCTCGTTGATGACCATAACGGGCTTTCTTTTGTTGACGTATCTGCCCATAAGGGACACTTCTTCGAGCCCGCCGATGTGGTCGGCATGGGAATGGGTGATGAGGAAATTGTGAATTTTTGTAACGGGAATACCCAGTTCCGAGAGCGCCTGAGGGCATTTTGTGCCGCAGTCGACGAGAAGGTGATCGTCGCCCTTGACGATGAGGAGGTTGGTCTGGTACTGCCGCTTGGTGAACGCGCTTCCGACACCCACGAAGAATAGCTCAAGCGCCCCGCCATTGGTAAGCGCAAGCGGTTTTTGTTCTATAACCATGCGAAACCTCCCCCGTGTTCGGCGCCGGTATTCGGGCGCAGACGCCTCTTCTCTTTGTATTGACGGGTCTTGAGCGAAAAATAAATCCGACTCCACTCACTACCATGAATGCGGGAAGCTGTCAAGAAATAAACGACTGGCGACAACGGATTGGTGTTATACGTTGAACCGGAAACAGATGATGTCGCCGTCCTCGATTCCGTAGTCCCTTCCCATCAGGTGGAATTTTCCGGCCTTCTTCACATCGTCCTCGGTTTTGTGCTCCGCCATGTCGGGGTACTTGATCACCTCGGCCCGGATGAAGCCCCGCTGGATGTCCGTGTGGATAACGCCGCCGGCCTCAGGGGCGAGCGTGCCGGCGCGGAGAAGCCACTGCCGGACCTCGTCCTTGCCCACGGTGAAAAACGATATGAGCCCGAGCGAGCGCATGCACATCCGCGAAAGCAGGTTGACCGCGGGTTCGGCGATTCCCGCCGATTGCATGAACTCCGCCCTCTCGTCGTCGGAATCGAGCTGGGAGATTTCCGATTCCAGCTTCGCCGATATCCTCATGAATGAAATGCGCTGGCTTTCGTACTGTGCGGCGAGGCTGTCGGTGAGCGATGCATCGCCGATCGCCTCATCGGACACGTTGAGCGCGACGAGCATCGCCTTGGTGGTGATGAACGGATAACCTGAAAGAAGTTTCTGCTCCTCGGGCGTGATGTCCAGGACCCTGAGGGGAAGTTCCTGCTCGAGGTGCGCCTTGAAGCGCTCCATGACCTCGGATTCCTTTTTCAGACGGTCGTCCTTGCCCCTTGATTTTTCCTTCTCAATACGCTCCATGCGTTTCTCGACGAAAATCAGGTCGTGCATGATGAGCTCGGCGTTGACTGATTCAATGTCGCGTCCGGGATTCACTGAACCGTTCACATGGTAGACCGATTCGTCTGTAAAGCCGCGCACGACGTGCAGCATCGCGTCGGTGTCGGCGATGTCCCTGAAGATGGCGCCTTCCCTGATGGCCTCCGGACTGAGGTCGGGGACGAGATCGAGGTGCACCCGGGCGCGCACCGTCTTCCGCGGCTCGTAGAGGGCTACAAGGGTGTCGAAACGGGGGTCCTTGATGTCTGCAAATCCTTCAACGTGCTTTCGCCCGTCCTGGCTGTCCGGAATGTGCTGCGCTCCGGTGAGAAGGCGAAAGATGGTTTTCTTGCCGGTCTGAGGCAGTCCAATGATACCGATTTTCATGATGTGAGGATTCCCCTGCTGGAATAAATTGACCCGCGGAGACCCGATGCGGGAGTACATTATACGACCGGCCGCGCGCGCAATGCAACATCTTTTCTGCCCCGTTGATAAACAGCGGGCGCCCGGTCGGAAAAAGTTCGCTGCGCGGAGTGGTGGTTGTCCGGTCAGCTTACGTCTTTTTCACGAAAAAAAGGTTTATACTTCATGTCAACTCCCATGATGTGTCCGGTGAGCCAGTCCTTTAAAAATTTCATCAGCTCGATGGTGAATGTCGCTTTCCCCGCGGTGAAACGCTCGTAAAAATCCGCAACTTGCGAGGTGAGCGCATCGTGTTCCTTTCTGTGACCGGCAAGACCCGGGTAATCGTAGAGAACCATGTAGTCCTCTTCGTGTTTGAAATGAATTTTTGTGTACCTGATGAGGCCATGGAGTATCTCGCCCGTCGTCTTCCCGGTGCTCCCGGCCTGTATGGCATGGTTGAGTTTGTTGACGAAATCGATGAGTTGTTTGTGCTCGTTGTCGAACGCTGTGACGCCGACGCTCATGTCCTTGCTCCAGGTGATATAGTTCATCACTCCCTCCATTCCATTTTGTGTTTAACGACTGGCATCGTGTGCGCCTGTTTTTTCCCCACGCGACAGGTATTGCAATATTTTTCGATTGCAGAATTCCTGCAATATAATAATCTACCCCGATTTCAACAAATTTCAAAACTAACATCAATGCATTCACGCAGGGGAGGATGGGTATGGCCCGGGAAACAGGAGATGTGTACAGGGTGAAGTTGTCGCGGATTCCGCTGTTCGTCTTTTTGTCGATATCCGGTCTGTTTGTGTTCATGGGACTCGAGTTGAGTCTGCTGCATGTCGTCTTTCCTGGTTTCAGGGTGAATCCTGATAAAATTATCGTGTTTTACGCGTTTTTGTTTTTCGCGATCGTGATCGGAAGCGTCATCATGGTGCAGATGATCCTTTACATCATGAAGCCGCCCGTGATGTTCACGTCATCGGAAGAGGGCATCGCGTTCGCGACAGGATTCAGGTACAACCTCTATCCCGTTCCATGGAAACACGTCGATTCAGTCGGATCAGGATTTGACGTACCGGGGATGATAGTGCAGAAGAAGCTGATCTTCGGCGTCGTGATCAACATCAAACAGACGAATGAAATTCCGAACGGCCTGCCGACTTCAATCGGTGTCAAATATGAATTCAACATGCTCTATCTGAACTGGTTCTATCTGGGAAGGCCGGCGCGCGAGGTGATAGAGACCGTGACATCGATGAAGAAGAGGTTTTCGACCGCCTCCTGAATCGCCGGATCAGGATTGCGCGCAGCGCCGGGGCAATCGTGGCCCTGTGAAAACGCTATCGGCTTTTTCTGAGCTCATCGATGAGGGCGGGAAGAAAGCGTTCGAGGTCCTCGACGATTCCGGCGTCCGCGATTTTGAAAATCGGGGCGTCCGGGTCGCGGTTGATCGCTACGATGGTTTTAGAATTTTTCATGCCTGCGATATGCTGGAGCGAGCCCGAAATCCCGCAGGCGATGTACAGCTTCGGGGCGACGGTCCTTCCGGTCATGCCTACCTGGGCGGCGTAAGGAACGAGCCCCATATCGCACGCGATGCGTGAGCCCGCGACCGCGCTCCTGCTGAACGATTTCGCCAGATTGCGCACGAGCTCCATCCTCTCAGGCGTCGCCACACCCCTTCCTGCGGACACGATCACTTCCGCCCTTTCAATGCCGGGATCGGGGTTTGCGGCCCGCCTTTGAAATGACGAGAGCGTGTGCGTGAGCGTGATCTCGACCGGCTGCGATGAAACGTGAGGATTCTCCACCCCGCCATGTGCGCTTCCATGAAACGCCCCCTTCATGACGGTCACAACCGCCGTCCCTTCTGAAACCGAGCAATCGGTCTCGATCTTGCCGTGCGCGGACGCCCTTGTAAAGAAAAACACATCGTTTCTGACGCCGAACGCGTGGACCTGCGTCACGCATGCGGCGTGCAGCCGCACCGCAAGGGCCGGCGCGAAATCGCACCCCCGGGAGGTGTGGGGAGCGCAGACGAATGCGCACGGATTCATGCGGCAGTAGTGCGCGATCGCCGCGGTGTATCCCTCGGCGGTGCAGGCCGAAAGCGCAGGTGAGGTGATCGAGACGCAGTCAATTCCAAAGCGTCGGGACGTTTCACGAGCAGGGGTTTCATCGCCTGACGTGAGAAGAAGGCACACAATGGGGAAGCCTGTGCGTTCGCGCAGATGGAGAGCCAGGCCAAGGAGGTCTTCAATCGTGGCATCGGGAAAGCCGCGCGCATCGGTATCGGGGATGATCGCTATCGTGCTCATGCCGCC
>CAZPZJ010000143.1:4790-9662 GCA_964591055.1 uncultured Leptospiraceae bacterium | reverse complement strand
CGCGTCTGCGTGTAGCTGGCGGGCACCATGTACCCGCACTCGAACGCCGCCGACAGCATGGGAGTGAAGCGCCTGTACGCCCCGGCGAGAATGGCCGGCCCCGCGACATACTTCGCCCGGTTGCTGGCGCTGAACGAGGCGCTTCCCGTCGGACCGGTCCCGATGAGCTCCTCGTCCACCGAAAGGTCGGTCCACTGCCAGCGGATTTCCCCGGAGCTCACGACAAGGCCAAGCTGGGAGTCGCCCTCGGCGTGGAGGTAACCCGCAAGCGCGCTCGCAGTCACCACGCGGTCGGTGGAGTTTTGCCCGGCGCGGATGTTGGTGGCCCCGGAATTGATGGTTATCACCGAATCGGTCATGATGCGCGAATACCCGGTGTTGACCTGAATCCCGATGGAATCGGCGCCGGACAGCGGAAGCGCGAGGGCGAGTCTGCACACGGGGTTCCAGGAAGTCACTTCGGTTTCCTGCGAAACCGTCGCGGAGTTGATGGCAAAGCCCATTTCAAATTCCCTGCTCAAGTACAGCGCGTCGCTTCCATTGTCTCCCAGCTCGATGCCGACAACGGCGCGCCCTATCCTTCCGGCGTACGCGGCGATCACCGTGGCGGAGACCGGCGCGGAGAAATCCGCCTCAAACGACTCGTTGTCGGACGAAACATCATACCGCTCGTACGCCCTGCCGAGCACAAACACCGAGCCGGTGCTCGCCTGCCCGAGCAGAGTCAGGAGGGCGGGATTCCTCCCCGCGTCGAGAGGCCCCATCTCCACAACCGTCTGCAACTGCCCCATAAGCGCGCCCTGCCCCCTGGCATAAAGGGCCTGAGAGGACAGGACAATCAGCGCGCACGCCAGCGCGCAACACAACCTTCCCGTCATTTCATGACAATGCCGCATAGCCCGCCCCCGTGTGATAATCACGCACCCGCGCCTATTCGTAGAGAAATGAGATATCGACGCCCTCGGCCGTCTGGAGAAGCGTCATCGGAACGATGTGGGAGCGGTTCATGGTGAACGTGTCGACCACGGGCAGTTTCAGCGGAATTTCCATCTTCTTGAATTTATGGTGGGAGAACACGAGCGTGAAATCGACCGTCCCCTCCTTCGGCATGGAGCTCTCGTCAAGGTTCGGCCAGAAGTGGAAAAAACCCCTGGTGGCGCGCCGCGTGGTAAACGGATTTTTCCACCCCTCGTCGATCATAACCGCCTTCGCCCCCCTGTACAGGAGCGTGATCTCCATGTCCGGTATCGGGGTGAACGTCGTCTGCTCGGCGACCTCCCCCAGCACGTGCGGGAAGAAAAGGCTTTTGCCGCTCATCTTCGCGTAATCGGTTTTCGGCGAGGAGTCCCTTCTTGTCCTGATATGGCTGATCGCCTCATGGACGAGAAAAAGTATATCACTGCGCTGTTGCACGTGCGCCAGGGAATCGATGCGGTCGTGCAGGATGCCCCTCTCGCTGGTGATGTAGCGCGCCGGCACGCGGTTGAGCACGTATGCGATGATATCGTCCCAGTAGAGCTCGGAGTGCGGCAGCTCCCCCTTCTGTCCCGCGAGCACCTCGCCCGCGACAGAGGCAACGACGTCTTCCATCAGATTTCGTATCGCCATCCCCGTCCTCCACATCCTCAAGGGTTTTATTTAAAGGCTTTCGCGATCACGCCAGCCATCTCGTCCACAAGGTGAAATTTCAGACCGCCGCGGACGTTGCGCGGGATCTCCTTCAGGTCCTTCTCGTTTTCAGCAGGGAGGATGATCTCCCGGAGCCCCGCCCTTCTCGCGGCGATCAGCTTTTCCTTAATGCCGCCGACGGGCAGCACCCTGCCGCTCAGCGTGAGCTCCCCGGTCATCGCGATCCCCTTCCTTGCGGGTTTTCCCGTCACCAGGGAGAACAGCGATGAGGCGAGCGTGATGCCCGCCGAGGGCCCGTCCTTGGGCGTGGCGCCCGCCGGCACGTGTATGTGCACCATGTTTGTGGCGAAGAATTTGACGGCCTTCTCCTCGCCCGACAGGAGGTGCTGCACGTAGCTGTAGGCGATGTTCGCCGATTCGCTCATCACCTCGCCGAGCTGCCCGGTCAGCTTGAGGGCCGGCCCCTTTCCGGTTTCAATCCCGATGGATTCAATGACCAGCGTGGCCCCTCCCAGCGCCGTCCAGGCGAGGCCCACCACAAGCCCCGGCCTGAGGTGGCTGATAAGGTCATCGTCGCTGAACTGCTCAGGGCCCAGGTACTCCCGGATCCGGGCGGTGGTGAGCGGGCCGGCCGGCAGCTTTTTCTTCCTTGTTTTCAGTGCGGCGGTTTTGCGGCACGCGCGCTCGATCTGCCGCTCCAGGTTCCGTACCCCCGCCTCCCTGGCCCACCCGTTGATGATATACAGATATCCCTTTCTGTCAACCTTAACATCGTTTTTCCCCAGGCCATGGCGCTCAATCTGCTTGGGAAGCAGGTAGCGCCGCGCGATCTGGAATTTCTCGTCAGTGATGTAGCCGGACAGCCTGATGATTTCCATGCGGTCCGCGAGCACGCGGGGTATGGTGTCCAGCGTGTTCGCGGTCGTGATGAACAGCACGTCCGAGAGGTTGAAGGGCATGTCCAGGTAGTGGTCGCGAAACTCGGTATTCTGCTCGGGATCGAGCACCTCAAGCAGCGCAGACGCCGGGTCGCCCTGGAAGCTCTGTCCCAGCTTGTCGATCTCGTCGAGCATGAAGACGGGATTGGAGGACTTGCAAATGCGCAGCCCCTGGATGATCTTGCCCGGCATCGCGCCCACGTAGGTCCTGCGGTGGCCCTTGATCTCGGCCTCATCGCGCATGCCTCCCAGCGACGTGCGGAAAAATTTCTTGCCGAGCGCCTTCGCGATGGATTTCCCAAGCGAGGTCTTGCCCACGCCGGGAGGGCCCACCAGGCAGATGATCGAGCCGCGGGCGTCGGGCTTGAGCTTGCGCACGGCGAGGAACTCCAGGATGCGCTCCTTGACGTCCTCAAGCCCGTAGTGGTCGCGGTTGAGGATGCGCTCGGATTTTTCAATATCGGTGGAATCCTCGGTTTTCACGTTCCACGGCATCGTCAACACCGTGTCGATGTAGTTCCTGATCAGCGCGTACTCGGACGAGTTGGGATCGACAAAGCCGAGCTTTTCGATCTCCTCCGTCACCTTTTCAAGCGGCTCGCCGGAAAGGCCGAGATCGGCCGCCTTCTTTTTCATCTCGGCGATCTCGCGGCTGCGCTCGTCGTCGTCAAGACCGAGCTCGTTGCGTATCGCCTTGAGCTGCTCGCGAAGGAAGAACTCGCGCTGCTGCTTGTCGATCTTCTCGTTGATCTGGTTCTGTATCTTCTTCTGGACCGACAGCACCTCCATCTCCTTGTTCAGCAGCCTCAGCACCTTTTCAAGCCGGCGCTTCACGTTGATGGTCTCGAGCACCTCCTGGTACTCGTGCTTTTCAAGAGTGAGGAGCGAGGTGACAAAGTCGGCGATCTTGCCCGGCTCCTCCACGTTCACCATCGTCAGCTTCATCTCCTCGGTGAAGAGCGGGTTGTTCTCCGACAGCATCTTGAGCTGCGAGAGCACCGCGCGGGTGAGCGCCTTGCTTTCGACATTCCTCCTGACGTTTTCGTCGTCCAGGTACTCGACTTTCGCCACCAGGTGCTTTTTGTCGTTGATGGGCTCGATGATCTTGAACCGCTTGACGCTGTTGATCAGCACATTGATGCCGCCGTCGGGAAGATTGATCTTTTTGAGAATCTTCGCGGCGGTGCCGAAGCCGTACAGGTCCTTGAAACGGATCTCGTCGGCGTCGTCGTCGCGCAGCAGCACAAGCCCGACCGTGCGCGACGACGCGATCACCTTGTCGATCGTTTCCGAAAAACGGCCCTGGGAGATGATCAGCGGCGTGACGATCCCCGGAAAAATCGGCCTGAAGCGGATGGGGATGAGAAAAAGCTGGCCGGGGAGCACCTGGTCGATTGCGATCAGGTTGCTTTCCAGGATGTCGGCCTCAATCTGAATGTCCTGGTCAAAGATGTCGTCAATATTCATAAATCACTCAATTCCGCCACTCGGTAATTTCGGGACATGCCGGCGCATACCCAAGGTACAATATCGATATCGCAAATTCAAGAAGAAAAGGCGGCGCGCCGCGCTCACGAAACGCCGGCGCCGCCGTTCTCGACGAAGACCCGGTAAGGCACTCCGGTGGCCGGATCGGCAAGGTCCCCATCCAGCTCGAGGAGGTGCCGGAGCACGAACATCCTCCGGGTAATGCGCGGGTGGGGAACGCAGAGCCTTTCTGAGTTCAGCACCATATCGCCGTACAGCAGGATGTCGAGGTCGATGGTCCGCGGCCCCCCTGCGACCGGGCCGCGCACGCGGCCAAGCGAGCGCTCTATCTCCATCAGGCGGTCAAGCAGCTCTTCGGGCGCGAGGTCTGTCTCCGCGCGCACCACCTGGTTGAGAAAGCGCGGCTGGTCGATCACGTCGACGGGCTCGGTTTCCTCGATGGAGCTTTCGGCGGTGATGCGCGCGGCACCGCTTTCCACCATCGCCTTTTTCGCCGCGGCGATGAGGGCGCTCCGCTCGCCCATATTGGAGCCGATCCCGATATACACGGTCGTCATGGTTACAGGCTGTTCCGGTAATCCGGCCCCTGGATTTCGACGAGCCGGCACATCTCCCTGATCCTGGAAAGCACGCGCCCGTCGGAGATGTCCTTGAGCGCCTGGGACGGGTTGTTGTTGGACGTGAACACGGTGAACTTCTCGGCCTCGTAGCGGGCGTCCACCAGGTTGTAGAGCGTTTCCTGCTCCCAGGGCGAATCGCGCTGCGTGCCGAAATCGTCGATCACCAGGATGTCGACCTCCGCCATCTCCCGCTCGAT
>CAZPZJ010000143.1:0-4690 GCA_964591055.1 uncultured Leptospiraceae bacterium | reverse complement strand
TTGCGGTCGATACCGCAGCGCCGGTATATCTGGTTGATCAGCTTGATCTTCATGCGCGTCGCGCGGCACGGGCACGGCTTCACCCCGTCGTCGTAGTAGAAGTAGGGCTCGGCCCCGCCGCACCTGCATTTCGGCTCCACGCACCGCGGGCACGGGGCGAGGGGAAGCTCGCCGAGCTCGTTGTAGTACGGATTTCGGAGTATTCCCGTGTGCTCGCAGTACGAGCAGAACGGGAGGGGTTCCTTTTCCCTGTTTTCGACGGCTGACATGGCGCACCCGGAGTTTTAAAATCGCAATCCCTGTGTCATGCCAGCACGGGGGGGATATGTCAACTAATAAAATTGGGAGGGTGATGGTCGAAAATCATGCGCCACGTAGATCAAGATACCATTCCCTCACTCTGCATCGAGGGTGTAATAAAGTTACATTAATAAAATCCTCTGATATCGAGACTCATTAAACACCACTTGTTATCTATGTAATCCAAATCAAAAGAATAATCGCCAAGATTTTTCAATACCTTATCCTCACGCCAATTGTCGCAATCAAAATACACCGTAACACCCATTCTCGGCGGATCGGAAATAATCGTTACTACATTATGCATTCTGAGATTCTTTCCTTTTGCCATTTTAAACACATCACTCACTGAGTAATTATAATGCAAGGCATCATCACCTCGCGATTCATTCAGATGCTTTATATCAGCAGCAGATAATTTTCCGTGAAGGTCAGTGTCAAACAGATTAGCGTAGTAGACCCCTTTCGTGTAAAACTCGTTTTCCACCTGTTTTTTTGTCATGTAGTCATCAGACCTCATTAAGATTCTAAACTTTGTTGTCAACATATTCAATACGCACTTTTCGTTCTTGTTCGCAAAACAGTCCAGAAGCGTGGAGACTGTCTGTATGAGCTCCTTTTCCATCTTCTCCGGCAATGTCTTCATCTGCGCCTGAGTTCTATATCTCAACACTTCTGCGCGCAAGCCGGTGCTCCCCGCCCCCATAAAAAGAAAGCATCCACATAATACAATGAGAACTGCGTTGTTGTAATTCTTCCTAATTCCTTTCATAATTTCTTCCCCCTTTTGATTTTACTTCCTTCCATAATTCACTGTTATAGTTGTTCCTATTGACAATCCTGTTGTATTTCTCGGGATATCTGAATTTGTAATATCTATCCACAGGAAAAACCGATTGGTTGAGAATAATGGACTGGCTGGTATTTTGATTGATATATTCCAGAGGATCGATCCTTTCAAACTTACCATTTATATTCTCCTTCACTTCAAAATGACAATGAGGCCCTGACGTGCGCCCCGACATATCAACCACTCCCAGATTCTCTCCGGGATTTACTGCTTTCCCCTCGTATAAATCCTTATTACTATAAACATGTTTGTACTGTTCCTTATACCCGTCTTCCGTGGTGATCTCGACATAGTTCGGACCCGGAACACCAGCTTTCCCATTCTTTTTAATGTGAGTTACTGTTCCCCCTCTCATCGATTTCACTTCTTCGCCCTCCTTTGCACCAATATCAAGTCCTTTATGTTTATCACCAATTGTGCCATCTCTGTTGATATAATCCGGATAAGGATTTGTGATTATTAAATTTTCCCGTTCTCCTATCACCGGCGTTCCTCTGGTTTTATGCCTGTATTCTTCAGGCGGTTGTAATTCTTTCATCCGCTGAAAATCTTCCGCTTTGTTGACCTCCCGCTCAGTCAGCCTGTTCCATCTCTCCTTCACTTCACCACAGGTGTCTTCAATTCCCTTCCATGCGCTTTGCCCTAAATCATTTATCCCTCCTGCGGCCTTCTCTCCCAAGCCTCGCAGGTATTCTTCCATCACCCGTTCCGCGCTTTCGGAGACGTGTAGTGCCCTCGCTGCAGCGTCTATGACCTCCCGGCTCCAGCCCCGCTCACCCTTCTCCGCCGTTTCTGGCTTCGTTGCGTTCTTCTTTACCCACTCACGTGTCCTGTTTCCGAGGAACCCTCCCAAGTCATACGCGTTGTACGCCATTCCGCCGTAGTTGAATTTCGAATAATTGTTCACGAATCCCTCGCCGCTGAAGGCATGATATCCCGCCGTCATCATCATGCCGTGTATTCCGCTGCTTATCGCCTTGTCGGCAAATGCATCACCGTACATATTCGGGAATGACCGGTTTGAAGCGCCAGTAATAGCATCCCCCTGAGCATCCGCTCCCCGATTCATTCCTTTCATGAGTCCGGCAGTCACCCCCGACGCGGTCCCTTCGGTTACATGCTGCTGCCAGTTATCCTCGTCCCATCCAAGCTGATACATCCCGCTCCATCCTTCCCCGACCTGCACGCTGCTGGCCGTAAATGTGGTAAGCCCCGCAGAAAGGCCCGTCCCCAGCGCCCCGTTCAGCACCGGCGAGACCGCCATCGTAATCGCCCCGCGCACCACTCCCTGCCGGAAGTTACTGTTGCTCCATCCGATTCCTCCCCCCTCTTCATACTCGATCCCGGACGCCGCGATGTTGATGATCTGCCCGCCCATACCTCCCGTCAATGCCGACGTCGCTCCCACTCCCATCTGGACTCCCGCGTGATTCAATGACGTCGTTCCATCAGCGACGTCAACTCCGGTAAGCGCCGCGTTCAGGGCAAACCCCGCCCAGGGGCCGCATGTCACGCTCAACGCGATCCCCCCGCCAACCCTCGCAAGCGTGATGGGATCGGGCCCTCCCGGCACAACCGGCGTCCTGTACCAGCCGGCATGTGCCATTGCTTCCCCTTTCGCCCAGCGTTGATAACCCTGACCGAAAGCATTGCCCACTCGCGTGAATTCTGAATTTGCGTGCTGCTCGAACGCACCTCCCTCATCGAAGATGTTGCCGATTTCCCGCATCAGATGCTCCTGCTCCATGAGCACATAGCGATTGACCTCATCCGCGCTCAGCTGCTCATAGGAATACGCGTTTGCGAAGTCGATTTTCCCGTGTGCACCCGAGAGCGGTTTTATGAAGACCGTTTTATTCTCGAAGTATTCATAATCCTGGAACGCGTAATACCTGTGACTCGCGCCTCCCGCCAGCGAATAATCGCTGACATAACGGATCTCCCAATAACCGTTTCTTCTTTCAAAGTCAGCTTCGGCATAGGGATCAGCCTGATTCATTTCAGTATCGATCCTGTTAAATACATCAGCGTTCATGGCCGCAATCCGGCCGTTGAACCGGGACAGAATTTCCATGAATCCGGCATACGCCATTTCTCCCAGTTTCACCGATTGCATGGTCTCGATACGCTTCTGGAACTTTGCCGTCTCACGCTGATACCGGTCAAAACCATTTCCCGACAGTCCGAGAGTGAGAACCTCTGTAAATCCAGCCGTGGTGTTCATTGCAAACATCGACGTATTCAGAATTCCCATATCAGAATTCATCGCCTTCATCATCGATTCAACAATGCCATCCATATCTATGTTGAGATCACGAGATGCGCCAAGCTTTTCGTTTATCCGGGTGGTGAATGACGCAAGATGCCGATCCATGGATAATCCGAGCTCATCTGCGATTTTTTTTGCTCCTTCCCGGCAGGCATCGTTGGCGGCTTTTTTGTTCCAGGACTGGATCCTCCCGCCCAGATCATGCGCCGAGGCCGTCCATTCGCGCTCGCCTCTGTCGATTTCCTCTTTCGCCTCGACCCGCCACAATCGCCACTGGTTGAGGACCGAGCTCATCATGCCCGACCAGCCATGTTCCCCGCGATTGGCGATGAAGCCTGTTACTTCCATCCACCTGTTCTTCTTTTCCGTGAAGGTCGATATCTGCTGCTCCCAGAGCTGCTCCTGGAAGACCAGCGACTGCCGCATCAGGCCGGCAACAATCCGGTCGTCCACGCTCGTTCCCCGGCCGTCGCTTATAAGCTCCCCGGCCACCATTACATAGCCGTCATCGCTGCCTCTGTTTTTTGCGTAGGCCAGCATGTCCCGGTAAAGCGCCTCCTCGTCGCGGAGAAGGATTGTCCTGTCATGTGCGCCGTCCTCCACCGTCCGCGCTGCATAGACGCGAAACGCGTTCAGTGCCTCCACGCGGACCTCCATGAGGGTCTCAAGGGTAAGCTCATCGGCGCCTTCCGACAGGGCGTCGATGAGCTGCGTGGTTGTGTCACGTAGGCCGGTTTTAAATTCCCAGTATGCGCTATCGTTCGCCAGGTCCTCCACCTTTTCCTGGCCCGCCAGAATCGACGAACATGCGTCGAAATCGTTCTTCTTTGATTCATACATGGCGAGAACAGCCTGGTAATTCTCCAGGGCGTCGGGTGCGGAAAAGGCGTCGAAATCCGCAAAACTGCCGTCGGCAAGAACACCGCTTCCCGTGCTCAATTCCCGGGCTGAGGTGTCGCTCAGGTAGGGAGTATTGGCGTACTCCCACACCGCATAGGCCCGTTCAAATGCAAACTCCGCCTCCCGGAAAGCGCGATACCTGGCGGCGTTGTCATTTATCCGGTCGGTATAGCTTTTTTGGATCGCTTCATATTCCCGCTTCGCTGCTGTAATGCTGCCGGTCAAATCGGTGTAGGCCTTTTCAGCAGCACTGCGGGCATCACCTTTCGCTTTCAGGTCGGCAAGAAGCCCGGCAGGTGCGCCTCCCGCATCTTCCGCCTCAACAACGGCCTGTTTCGCAATGCCGTATGGAATCGCAAGATCATCTGCCA
>CAZPZJ010000142.1:0-9677 GCA_964591055.1 uncultured Leptospiraceae bacterium | reverse complement strand
AAGAGAAAGCAGGGAATTGAAAGAGTTCCCCGGATGATAAAGCAGATACCCGAGATCATGATCAGGGCAATTCCCGCATTGAGGAAAAGCACGCCGAGTATGACCGCCGGACCAGAGGCCGATTCGAGAATGATGCTTTCGTCTTTCAGCTTCCTGAAGGTGTTCTCAAGGCGGACGAACTTTTTCCCCTGCAGATTGTATGACTTGATGTTCTTCATGCCGTCAAGGTATTCGAGCATCCTCGACGAAGCCGCAGTTTTGACTTTGACATGCCTTTTCCCGAGCCTGAGTATCAGCGCCCTCGTCCCGAATGCGACAATTACGGCAAAGGGGATCACGCTCACGGTGATAAGGGACATCCTCCAGTCCACGGGGAAGAGGAAGGCAACAAACACGAGTGGAAGAGTCACAGCCCCGATCGCGTCCATGAGCAGATGGCTCAGCATCGTTTCAATGTTGGTATAGTCCTGAAGCATGAGGGCCGTGATGTCCCCGGGGTCCCGCCCCTTGAAAAATCCCATCGGGAGCTTTCTGAGATACTCCCCCAGCGCAAGCCGCCCCTCCGAACTGATTGAATAAGCCCTGCTGTGCTCCGTTGTATACGTGTACTTTCCCGCCAGGAAGAGAACGATCATGAGCGCGGCAAGGGAAACAGTAAGCCGCACAAGGGCGCCGATATCCGCCGAGAATCCGGGATTGACCAGAGGTTTAAGCAGGGCAAGCATGACAAGCAGTATAATGAAATACGGCTGTCCCTGCAATATCGACTGAACAACTTCCAGAATGAGCGGTTTTTTAAGCGCGCCCGTATTGTTGTTTGTAATGATCCTGAAAAATTTAATCATACTGAAGCCTCCTCATCCGTCACCAGCCGCCAGCCCCTCGCTTTAACGTGTATATCCCAGAGTTCCCTGTATAAGCCGTTTTTCTCAAGAAGTTCGGCGTGCGTTCCACGCTCCTCAATCTTTCCCTCATTGATCACCAGTATCCGGTCAACATCTGTGATCGTATAGAGACGATGAGCGATCACCACCACCGTTTTGTTTTCCAGCACGCCGGATAGGGCCTGCTGGATTTTCGCCTCGTTCTCCGGGTCGGCATACGCCGTGGCTTCATCAAGCACCACCACCGGGGAATCCTTCAGTATGGCCCTTGCAATCGATATCCTCTGCTGCTCGCCCCCGGACAGGTGGACTCCTCCTTCCCCGATGAGGGTTTTATAACCATCCGGAAGCGTCATGATGAAATCGTGGATCTGCGCGGCCCTTGCCGCTTCAACAACATCGCCGAATGAGGCCGTATCGTTCCCCATCCTTATATTCTCTTCGATAGTATCGAAGAAAAGAAACACGTCCTGGAAGACGGTGGAGACCGTGTTGTTGAGAGCTTCCACGGGCATCCTCTTGATGTTGACCCCGCCGATCAGTACCTCACCATGCCGCACATCCCAGAACCTCCCGATGAGATTTGCTATGGTGCTCTTCCCCCCGCCGGAGGGCCCCACCAGAGCGGTCACCGTTCCCGCCGGCACAACAAAGGAAATGTCTTTCAGCACATCATCATCACCGTAAGCGAAGCTCACATGCCTGAACTCAATGTCAGTTGTTTCAGGTTTTTTCCCGTCAACGGCGTCAGGGATTTCCGGCGCCTGCAGTATATCGTCAATATCGTTGATCCCCGTACTGATCATTATCATAAGAGAGGACAGTCTCATCAGTTTATAAAGAGGCAGGGAAACTCCCATTCCCACGTAGAGAAAAAGGAAAATGGTCGACACCATTTCAACATATCCGTTCGCACTTCCTTCCCCGCTCACCATGTAAATAGCGACAGGGAGTATGAAAACAGCGCTTGAACTGAGCAGGGTCATGAAAGCGGCGAAAGACGTTGAGCTGATCCTGATCCAGTACAGGGTAAGGTCCCTGTAGGCATACACATCCTCAGCGAAGCGTTTGAAAGCGCTCACCGTCTGGTTGAATATCTTAACGACGGGCATCCCCCTGACGTATTCCACAATCGTACCGTTCATGGCGGCAAGGTGTTTCTGCCATTGCCCGTACAGCGATTTCCCGGCGTCGTTGTACATTGACAGCTGCGCGATCATCGCGAGTGGAACAGGAACGAACGCCGCGAGCGCGAGCCTCCAGTCCACGTAGAAAAGCGCGGCCATCGACACAAGCGGGAGCGCTGCAGCCTGCACCATGTCGACTATGTGATGCGCGACAAAAAGCTCTATGCGCTCAACATCCTCATGGAGTATCTTTTTAATGCTGCCGTTGTTGCGAAGGTTGAAATATCCCATAGGCAGACGGGCAAGTTTGGCTGCAAGGACCATACGAATTTCATAAAGGATGTTGAAGGCCGCGACATGGGCGGTCATGCTCGCGAGATAGGTCAACACCCCGAACACGGCGATACCGGCGATGGTGATCCATCCAAGCATCCAGACGTACGAGCTTTCTATCGCCTGAATATTGCCGATGTTCCCGACCAACTCTCTCACCAGCAGATAAATTGTGACAAAGGGTGTCAACTGTGCAACCACCGCAATGATGCCGAGAAAGACCGCTATGTAGAGGTAAACCGATTTTGTCCCGGCTATTTCGACAAGGCGGGGTATGCCTTTTTTCCTCTTAATTTCAACCTGTTCCTCATATACCGATATGCTGTTCACAATCCCGGCCTCCCTGTTTTTCCGCATAACAAATCTGCATCCCGAATATCCCTGTCGTTACCCGTATGCTCCTGAAGCCGGCTCGCGCCAGCATCTCCGCCATGGTCTGATCCGAATAGGTCCTCAGCCCGTACAGAAACCCGAACGTCAGCTTCCCGAAAACGCGCTTGCCCATGGTCGCCATGGCGAAGCGTCCGCCCGGTTTCAACACCCTGAATATCTCCGCAAGGGCTTTTTCCGGCTCCTCCAGGAAAAAGAACATGTTCGCACAACCGCACGCGGTAAAGGAGCCGGACGCCCACGGCAGTTTTTCCGCACTCCCCCTGGATATCTTCACCTTGTTCCGGCGCGCAAAATCCTCATTGTTGCGGATCGAAAGCGCCACCATTTCATCACTGTGGTCAATGGCGGCCCCTCCTCCCGCCTTTTGAAGCGCCCAGTTGAGAAGCACTCCCCCACCGCACCCTATCTCACAATACGAATCCCCGGATTCCAGCCGTAAAAGCTCCAGAATTTTCCTGAATGAACGGTAATGCCCTCTGGGGGCATTGTAGCTTTTCACCGCCCACCTCCCTTCCGGCTTCCTGGCCGTCCGGTCGATAAACCTCTGACGCATCGATGCTCGTTTCATATTCACCTCCCTTATACATGCCGTTTGCCTCGACAACCGGATGGTTGCGATGCTCAATAACGAACATTGTTCACTATTGTTCATGAAAATCATTTTACCGCCCAGGGGAGAAACTTATACCAGTTCATCAACGGCATCCACCCCTGATACGTGAATTCCATAAGCTCCCTGAGATAGCGCACCATTTCATTGTACTGCACATCGTACATGAGCAGCTCTTCGACTATGTTAATGTAAAACGAGGCGATGTTATGGATAAAAAATTCGGAGACGATTACCCCGTTGTCCGGAAATTTCTCTTTAATCTGTTGAAGAAACCTGATCATGCTTTCAGTGTAACGGTCGATCACGCGGATTGTATAATTTCCAAGATCCGATCCATGCGAATGGAACACGATAAGCTTGAAATTTTCCCTGTGCGTCTCGATAAAACGGGCCACTTTCTCCACGAATTCCATGTGATACTCGTAACCCCACGACTCAGGGCACGCAAAGTAATCCATCCGGTCATTTTCATCGAGGATCCGTTCGATCTCCGAAATTGTCGCCGAAACGATTTCGCGAAATATCTCGTTTTTACTCCGAAAGTAGTTATAGATATTTCCCACCGAGATACCGCATGCCTCGGCTATGTCCCTTATTCTCGCCTCCGCGTAACCGTGCCTGAAAAATTCTTCTTTCGACCGGGTGAGTATTGCCCTCTTTATGTTGTCCTTCCGGAGTTGAATGACCGCCGCCTCCTCATTAAATAAACGATATTAATTATATATATCAATATTAGATTCAACTAATTTTTGTTTATTTTTCCGGAAAATTCCAAGCACCGTAAATCTCAGCAAACCCTTCCGGCATATCGCATCCAGCCCGCGGGATGGATCATGACCGCGCCATTATTAGTTATTTCTATATGTAGTAGAAATACCTATTATTTGCTTGACGCTTTTCCTCCCCTCACCCACACCGGTCCCGATACAAGTCTTTGCTGACACTTCACCCAAAGGAGGAAAAACAATGGTTAATGCTCATTTCAGGAGGATTCAGGTATCAGTTCTCAGCCTTATCGCTTTTCTCGGCCTTGTGTGCCATGTCACGATTTTCAACAGCGGGTTTTTGCTCTCGATCGCCCTTGGCGCCAGCATGGTTGAAAAAACGACAAGGATGCTTGCACCACTCGGCGGCTCTCCGGGCGCCATGGAATTGATGATAATCGTCTTTTTTATCCTTGGCCTTCTTCCAGCCCTTATTCCGCTTCTGGGCGAATCAAGGCCGCTTCGCTGGACAACTTTCGCCCTGATAGCCCTTCTGACGTGCTTAAACGCCGTCGACGGTTTTACGCACACGTTCATCGAGGGTGAAATCGCACAGGGCCTGGCAACACTGATCATCAGCACCGGCGCCGGTATCGCGGCGGCCATATGCGCCTTGAAATGGGCCCGGGAAAGAGCACAGGCGGACTGACCATCGACTGCACCCCTTTATCGCTGTCCAGGGCAGCCTTCCTCTGTCTGGTTGCGCCTCTTTTCGAGCCCGCAGGTGCGCTACGCATTCAGGGAAGGTTGCCCTGCCCGGAAGAGGTGAAAATGTGGTTGACACCGTCTCTCGACCTTTTTTTACTATCAGACACGCGCAGCCGCGTGAAAACCGGAACCACCGCGACCGATGCCTGCCATGAAAAAAGCACCCATCATTCTCTTCGGCAATCCCGCCCTCAGGGAACGGGCCCTTACCGTAAAGGCGTTTCACAGGAAGCTTCACGAGCTCATCGACACGATCAAGCTGACGCTGGAAGAGACAGAGGATGCCGCCGCCCTCGCCGCAAGCCAGATTGCCGTTGCAAAGAGAATCACGGTGATCGATTATCAGGGCGAGTACTTCGAGATGGTCAATCCCGAGATACTTGACCAGTCAGGCGAGATCGAGGCCTGGGAGGGGTGCCTTTCGTTTCCGGGATATTCGGGGATCGTGAAAAGGGCCAAAACCGTGACCGTGCAATACCAGGACCGGCACGGGGAGGAGTTCATTATCGAACGCTCCGGCCCGATGGCGCGCTGCATCCAGCACGAGATCGACCACCTCAACGGCGTCCTCTACATAGACCGCATGGATGAGGGCGACTTCGTCGTCAACGACGAGAAGAAAACGAAGATACCCGTGAAGGGACTGCTGAAGACGTCTCTGCGCAAAAATCCGTAAGGGACAGGCAGCGCGCTTCCGTGAAAACGCGAACGATCAGCTGCCCCAGCTGTGGTAGCGCATGAGCGTGCCTGTCGGTCTTCGTATGAACTCGATCGTGCCGCCACCCCCGCTCACTTTGTCCACTCTCTCGATTTTTATGCTCTCGGAAGCGCTGCCCCTTCCTGTTACTGTAATCTTTTCACCGGTATTTTCATCTATATTGCGCTGCGAGCTCTTTTCGGGAAAGGACACGTTTTTCAGCAGATACACCTGCATCTGCCTGCACAGGAGAAAGGCCTCCGCCGTCCGCACGCGGGGCATGTCAAGCTCCATTGAAAACTCCGGAACGCCCTCGTCCGCCACATTTTTTTTCAGCACGAACCCGTTGCTGTACCTCTTTTCGATGTGGTTTATCATTCCCTTTCTTTTTTCCGACGGAGCGCCTGTCACCTTCAGGTTTGTATCCAGGTATTGCTCAAGAACCTGACCGAATTCGTACTCACAGTTAGTGCACGCCTTCGGGGCGGGCAGAATGCTGAGAAATCCGTCGAACGCATACCCGCTCTTCCCCTTGGAGGCCACCGGAATCCAGTACCCGCTGATGCCTCCCACCGAAAAGGGCGCCCGATTTCTTTCATCACCGGCGATCACGCTGCCGGCATACGGCACCACTGCAAGCTTCGCAGCCTTGGCGTCAGGCGCCTGCCTCACCGTAAGCCCGGAATCGGAAATGACATTGAGAGTGTCGCCCGTCCTGTAATACACGGGTGCATCGGCGCCGGCCTGGGCGTATGCATTTTCCATCGCAATAAAGGAAAATCCGCCGCCCGTTCCGGCATCCCGGCTCATCAAAGGCAGGAGGATACAAGCCGCGCCAATAAGGCATATCACCACCATGAATGCGGCCGAGGCGGCCCGGGATTTATTCCCACTGCGAAAGTGTTCCTGATCAATATCTTGTTTTCTGTGAGATGAAGGTTGATTTGTTTTAAAAACGGAAGGTGTAGTATTCATACAAGACCTCATTGCATAATATGTAACGGCCTTACCGTTCACAATTGAATACTGCTGTACAAATAAATGTCAATCTGATTTCATCAGGCTGTCGGAATGCCCGCGTATGAAATGAAATCAAACCGCAAACCCGTTCACCATGTGAGCAGCCTGCGGTTTTCCACGGAGCCGGCGATTTAAGGAACGCTACCTGCGGCACATATTAAAAAATGGAGCGATCATCATGGACGAGAAAAAGCCGGTCTACGCTCTGAACCTCTTCGACATCGCCGACGAGGACGAATACCGCGCCTACTCCCACCGCTCGGCAAAGGAGGTTGCCGCACACGGAGGGCGCATCGTCGCGCTGGGGAAATTCCGCGAATCGCTGCGCGGGGACATCACCCCGCGCCAGGTGCTGATCGTGGTGGAATGGGAGTCGCGCGTTGCCTTCCAGGGATACCTCGACGACCCCGCGCTGGCCGACCTCCATCCCCACCGCGAGAAAGGCGGCGGCAACTACATCTGGCATCTCTTCGACAGGATTGACGACCTGCGCCCGCTTTTTAATCCGAAACACTGATTCCTGTGAAAGAATGAGTTGACCGCAAAGCGCGATTCATGGAACATCCGGCGCATATGATGAATCATACTATTATCAACAGAGGAACAGCCATGACATCCGGAAAATACCGTTACGCTGCGGCAGTTGTATTCATGGCGTGTATCATATCAACCGGAACGCCCGCAGAGCTCAGGTCGGAAGAGGCAATCACCCTCCCCGCCCCGGACATGAACGGCGGCAGGCCGCTCATGCAGGTTTTGAAAAACCGTCAGTCTGTCCGGTCGTTCTCCGGGAAGGCGCTGAGCCGGCAGACGCTCTCCAACCTTCTCTGGGCCGCCTGCGGCGTCAACCGCGCGAAGGATGGCAAGCGCACGGCGCCGTCGGCGATGAACCGGCAGGAGATCGACGTCTACGTGGCAATGGCCGACGGCATGTACCTGTACAACGCGAAGAAGCATTCCCTGGGGCTGGTGGTGAGGAAGGACCTCCGCGAGATCACGGGAAAGCAGCCGTTCGTCAAGGGAGCGCCCGTCAACCTGGTGTACGTCGCCGACCTTGCCCGCATGCAGGGGAGCGACGATGACAAGTCGTTCTACGCCGGGACCGACACCGGATTCATCGCGCAGAACGTGTACCTCTTCTGCGCCTCCGAGGGACTGGGCGCCGTGGTGCGCGGGTATGTCGACCGGGAGCGGCTCGCCAAAGAGATGGGCCTCAGGGCAAATCAGAAGATCACGCTGGCGCAGACGGTGGGGTACGCGAAGTAAACACCGCCGTGTTAACATGATTGCACAGCGCGCACTTTGCCGGGCGCATCGAATCGCTCTCACCCCTCATCGAGAAGCGACACAACCAGGTTTTTCGACGAGAACTGGCCGTTGGTAAGATCAGTAAACGCGCTCTCTCCGCCGAACACGATTTCCACGATCTCACCGTTGGAGCGCCCTTCGCAGGAGAGCGCCTTCACCTTGTGGCCGAGCGCCTCCAGGTTTGTGATGCATTCCTCGAGCGCCCTTCTTCCATCTTCCACCACCCTGCCCAGCGCCGTGAAGAGTGTCAGATCGCTTCCGGCGAGTAAGAGCATCTTCTTCATTGAAGAGATCTGCGCCCTGGCGTTTTCCTCCGGCCTGATGAACTTCACCTTCTCCCTGGTGAAGATATCCCCTGAGAAGCACCATCCCCGCGACAGCTCCATGAGGGCGACGTGCCCTTCGCTGTGCCCGGGCGTTTCAACGACAATGAATTCATGTCGCGCGGTGCGGATGACGTCATGGACGGGTTTCACCATCGTGGGCTCGGGGCATCCCCACACAAGCTCCTGGTAGGGATAGAGAAACGGCCGCTCTGCGATGCGCGGTATTGAATCCGGGTGAGCGCAGATGTCGATGCCAAAGCTTTCTATCAGCGCGCTGTTCCCGCCGACATGGTCCTCGTGAAAATGCGTATTGACGGCCATGGAGGGCGGCCGGTTACGCAGGAATGCGATCAGTTCATCGGAGGTTCGGCTGCATCCCGTGTCGATCAGAAGCCCGTCCACAAGGTAGGCTGCGACCCAGTAGAGCGCTTTGCCCTCCATTTCGGCGCTCATCTTTATCTGCGTCACCTCTCCGAATTCGTTGATCTCGATCATGCCGCCTCCTGAAATACTGGTTTTGCACAAAACCTTTCAGCAGTAAAGCGCTTTACAGGTTATCATGGATTCTTCCCATAAGCCCGAACAGCTTTTCCCGCTCGCCGACGGTCATTCCATTGAACAGCTTCCTGTTCATCCTTCCGGAAATCTCCCGCATCTTCCCCTTCCTCCTTTTCGCCTTCGCGGTGAGCGCGATCGTCACGAACCGGCCGTCCTCTCCGGCCCGGCGTTTGGTGACGTAGCCCGCCTCCTCAAGCCGGCCGACCACATTCGAGACAGTCGACTTGTCCTTCAGCGTGCGCCGCGCGATCTCAAGCAGCGACAGCGGCCCCTTTCTGTCCAGGACGAACAGCACGTCCCCGAACGACGGAGGGATGTCGGTGATGCCCGCTTTCGCCATCTCATCCTCGAGAAAGGAGAACAGCCGCTGCCTGATCGCCGTCAGTCCGTAGAGAAAGTTACCTTCGTGGATTTTCATCGCTTCTCATCCGCACGTAATGATTTAAAATCGCCATATTGGTTTTGTACAAAACCTTTTTATTCAGTCAAGCACTTATTGATTTCGCCCCTGAACAGCCTGCCGAATTCGCGAGCGAAGTGAAAGAGCCCCCATCATCAGTTATTGCCATTTCCCCGCGTTTCATGTATATGAAGCGTGCTACAGGCTTTCTGTGAAGATGATTTTCCCTCCAGCCCTAAGACTTGACATTTCGCCGGCATCAGTCAGGACGGCACAATGATGGAGATGGCGGCCCGTCATGAAGAAAATCCTGTCAACCGTATTCACCGTTTTTGAGTGGGCAATCCCGGTACTGGGAATATCCCGCCTTGGCGCTGGACGCGCCGCATCCGTCGCCCTTGCCTCCGCCGCGCACCTGGTGCCGATCCCGGGCTGCGCGCTTGCGGGATGGGACCCGGTGATCATGATGCTTGCCTACTGGATTGAGATCGCCATTGTGGCGCTTGCGCTAGTTCTTGTCATGGCGTTGTGGCCTGTGTTCCGCCT
>CAZPZJ010000141.1:7549-9744 GCA_964591055.1 uncultured Leptospiraceae bacterium | reverse complement strand
TGCCGCTGCCCCGCCTGGTGCGCAACGGATTTTCCCCTGTCAGCGAATCGCCGGAACCCGGGCTCTCCGATCATCTTATCATTGTCGGATACGGCATCAACGGCAGGAACGTCTCCCGCTCGGCCCGCGCTTCGGGCATACCCTATGTCATTATCGAGATGAATCCAGACACCGTGCGAATCGAGCGGCAGAAGGGCGAACCGATCCACTACGGCGACGCCTCTCAGGAGGAGGTGCTACGCCACGCCTGCATCGATCACGCGCGCGTCATGGTGGTTGCGATTGCCGATTCGGCCGCCACAGCGCGCGTGACCGAAAGAGCGAGGAGCCTCTCCGCCCGCATCCACCTTGTGATACGGACAAGGTTCATCCTCGACGTCCCGCTGCTTTACCAGCTCGGCGCGGACGAGGTCATCCCCGAGGAGTTCGAAACATCGGTGGAAATATTCATCCGCGTGCTCGATTACTACCTTGTCCCGCGCGACGACATCGAGCGGCTGGTTTCTGAAATTCGCCAGGACGGCTACGAGATGTTCCGCTCGCTCTCGACCGACTCCTATCAAACGCCCCGTTCGCCCGTCGACCTGCCGGACATCCGCCTTTCCTCGCTGCGGGTGAAACAGGGGGTGCCGGCCGACGGCAAAACCATCGCCGAGCTCGGACTGCGTCACGAATACGGAGTGAGCGTGCTCGCCATCCAGCGCGGGGAGCACACGATCTCCAATCCCGGCGCGGATGAAACAATCAAGGCGGGCGACGTACTCTACTACCTGGGATCGGAAAAGGAAACGGCGATGGTGTGCGGGCTGTTTGACAACCGGACCGGCGCGTGCGTGGACGGGCCCGGGAATGGCGGACGTGATCAGGGCTGAAGCGCCGCCCTGAAGCGCACCCTTCCAAGCGAGCGCTCGGCGAGCACCTTCCCTTCCGCTTCAAGCACCTGCAGGTGTGTGTACACCTCGGATATTGAAAGGTAGATATCCAGCACGAAGCGCCTTCCCCGGATGTGTGGAAAGAGCTTTCGCGCAATGCGGTAGGGTGTCATCCTTCCCGTTTGTAGAATCTCCAGAATGAGTTGCTGCCGCTCCCCGAAGCTTTCCCGGTATGCCGACGCCACCTTCGCGAGGTCGGCGACCGGCTCCATGTGCCCGGTGTACACCATCGAAGGGCGCAGCGCGGTGAGGCGCTCCAGCGAGCGGTAGAATTCCACCTGGCTTGAGCGGCGCGGGACGTGCGAGTCCGGCTCCAGCATGACGAACGCGTTGGGCGTGATATGCCCCAGCACGTGGTCGCCCGAAAAGAGCACCCTCTCCTTTTCCAGGAAAAGGCATATTCCCCCCTTCGAATGTCCGGGAGTTGCGATTACCCTGGCCCGGCGCGAGCCGAGGCGGACCACATCGCCGTCGTCAAGGAAACCGTCCACCGCGCAGCCCGCGGCCATGGACTTGAAGCCGCGCCGCAGAAGCAGCATCGCCAGCCGGTAGCGCACGGGCATGCCCGTCATCCGGTAAAAGCGCTTTATGATGAGGTCGGGCACTGACGGCTTCTGCTCCACGCCGGGAGCGTCCTCGCGGTGGCAGAGCACCGCAATGGGTTTTTGCGTTCTCCTCCTTATCAGCGCGGCCCCGCCGTAGTGATCGACGTGCCCGTGGGTGATGACGATTTTTTCGATATCCGCAAACGAATATCCCAGAGATGAGAGCGATTCGGCGAGCACCCCGGTGGTTTTCACGAAACCCGTATCGACAAGCGTTACCGGATTTCCGGTGAACAGGTACACGTTGAGGGGGCCCGGCCTGCTGCCGGGTATCGGCAGCACAATTCTGTAAACGCCGGGAAGGATTTCGCTGACATTGTCGCGAAGCTTTTCTTTTTTTCCGCCGCCCATCATTCGCCTACTGGATGCTCTTCAAGCCGGAAAAATCCTGCGTGTTTTTGATTTCGCCGAACCGCTCCTCGTAAACGCGGATGTTCTCCTGAAGCGCCGCGAGCAGGCGCTTTGCATGCTGCGGGGTCATCACCACCCGCGACACCAGCTTGCCGAAGCCGGGAGGCGGCGTGGGATTGACGAACAGGAAATCGAGAATGAATTCCTCCGGCGAATGGAAGGCGTTGGAGAAGTTGGCGAAGTGGCCCAGCGCGTCCTTTTCATCGACCTTGATGTCGATCTTGACTTCTTTCCCGAACTCGCTCAT
>CAZPZJ010000141.1:1280-7449 GCA_964591055.1 uncultured Leptospiraceae bacterium | reverse complement strand
AAAAACACCTCTGTCGAGCTCACCGACCAGATGTGCAGGCCGTGCACTCCCGCCACCTCCGGCAGCGCATTTATTTGCCTGATCACCTCTTCGGGGTCGATGCCCCGGGGAGAGCCCTGGAGGAATATGCGCATCGCCTCGCCGATGATCCCCGACGAGCTCCAGGCGATCATCGCCACGATCAGCGCGCTCACGGCAAGGTCGATCACCACGAAGTCGGTGAACATCAGCACGATGGCGGTTGCAATCACCGCAACCGACGAAACCGCGTCGTAAAGCAGGTGCAGGAACGCCGAGCGGACGTTGATGCTCGATTCGCGCCCGTGCCCCAGCACCAGCATCGATATCAGGTTGCCCGCGAGCCCCACGATCGCTACGGCAAGCATGATGCCGGGCTTTACAGGAACGGGATTCAGGAAGCGCTCCACTGCCTCGTACACGATCCAGCCTCCCACGCCGAGCAGAAAGAGCGCGTTGAGCAGTGCGATGAGCACTTCGAAGCGCTTGAGCCCGAAGGTATACATGCGCCCCCCGCTCAGACGCGAAACGCGCTCGCCCGCGTAGCCGAGGATCAGCGAGAGCACGTCGGAGAGGTTGTGGCCTGCATCTGAGATGAGCGCAAGGCTTCCCGAGAGCACTCCGCCCGCGTACTCCGCGATTGTGATGATCACGTTAAAGGCGATGGCAAAGGCGAAGCGCACGGCGCCTCCCCCGTGTCCCTCGTGTTCATCATGATGGTGCTCGTGCCCCATGCGTCCCGCTCAGTCCGAAATTTTCGAGAAGTCCAGCAGCGTTTTAAAAGGCCGGAGGATTCCCTCAAGCAGCGCCAGGCGGTTGTCGCGCACGGCACGATCATCAGCCATGACCATCACCGTGTCGAAGAACGCGTCGATTACAGGCTTTCCCTGGATCAGAAGCTCGAACAGCTCCATGTACCGGTTTTCACCGATAAAGCGCTCGATCTCCCCCCTTCTGGAATCAAAAAAACCGAATAGTTTCTGTTCGGCCTCCTCGGCAAGCAGCGCCGGATTGAACGAGAGGGAGTAGTCCTTCTCCTTTTTCCTGAAGGCCGAGCAGATGTTGTTCATGCGCTTGAAGGACAGGAGCATCTGCGTGAACTGCTCGTTTCGCCTGAAGTCTGAAAGGCTCTTGGCCCGGCGATAGAGCTCGCGGAAATCGTAAAATCCAGTGGAAAGGCATGCATCGATCTCGTCGTAGCGCAGCCCCTTGTCCGTGAAAATGGTTTTCGCCCGCGCCGATATGAACTCGAGGATCTTCGGCACGAGCGCGCTCCCGTCGCGGTACTTCCCGGCCGTTTCGGAGAGCAGCGCGTCCAGCTCGATGTTGATGTCGCGGTCGATCAGCATGTCAACGATGGCGTTGGCCTGGCGCCGGAGCGCGTACGGGTCCGCCGAGCCCTTGGGGATGTTCCCCACCGAAAACGACCCGAAAATGTTGTCAATCTTCTCGGCCAGCGAGACGACCACGCCCACCATGCCCGAGGGAAGCTCGTCGCCGTGGAAGCGCGGGCGGTAGTGATCGTCGATGGCGTCGGCAACCTCCCCGTCCTCCCCGTCCATCAGCGCGTAGATGCGGCCCATCTTGCCCTGCAGCGAGGTGAACTCGTACACCATGGCGGTGTTGAGGTCGGCCTTGGAAAGCTCCACGGCCCGCCCGATCTTTTTGTTGAGCGCATCATCGATCTTGAGCCGCCCGGCAATCGCCCCCGCGATATGGCGCATCCGCAGCACCTTGTCATAGATGGAACCCAGATCCTTGTGGAAGAGCACGTCTTTCAGCGGTTCCACAAAGGCCGAAAGCGGCTTTTTCCTGTCCTCATTGAAGAAGAAGCCCCCGTCGGTGAAGCGCGCGCGGATCACGCGCTCGTTGCCCTTCCTGATGTTGTCGGTGGGCGGGTTATTGGAGACCACGAGAAAACTCGACATCAGCGCCCCGTTCCTATCCCTCACCGCGAAGTACTTCTGGTGCTCCTTCATCTCGGTGACGAGCACGATGTCCGGAATTTTTAAAAACTCGCGCTCAAACTCGCACGCCACCACCCACGGCCTCTCGACCAGGAAGGTGACCGTGTCGAGCAGCTCCTCGTCCTCCACCACCGTCCCACCGAGCCTTTCGGCCTCGGTGCGGAGCGCCTCGTGGATCATCTCCCTGCGCTCGCGGTGGTCCACGATGACGCCGTGCTTTCTGAGGGTGTCCACGTAGGCGCCCTCACCCGTTATTTCAACCATCGTGTTGCTCTGAACGAAATGACCGCGCGTCGCCGCGCCGGCCGCGACGCCATCGAGCTGATATGGAAGCTGTTTGCCGTTAAAGAGGACAAGGAAGTAGGCGATGGGGCGGGGAAAGGTGACGGTCCTGTCGCTCCAGCGCATGCGCTTGGGAAACGGGATCGCGCCCACGATCTGGTCGATTACCGAGGGAAGCACCTCAACCGCGGGCAGGGCTTTCGCCTTTTTTTTCACGAACAGGTAGGCGCCCTTTTCAGTTTCCCTGGTATAGACGTCCTCGCGCGCGACGGCGTTGCCCTGCAAAAATCCCTCCAGCGCCCTGGTCGGGTTGCCGTCTTTGTCGTACGCAGCCTTCGCCGCGGGGCCCTTGAGCTCGACCTCCTCCTCGCGCTGGGTGGCGGCCATGCCGGACGCCATGATCGCAAAGCGGCGCGGGGTCGCGAGCACCTGGACCTCACTGAAGTCGATGCGCTCCCCGGCGAGGCGGTCCTTCACCATTTTTTCAATCGCCTGGACGGCGGGCAGGATGTATCCCGCCGGTATTTCCTCGGTGCCGATTTCGCAGAGAAAGTTCGGGTTGCTGATACGGTCGAATGAGCAGGACGCGGTCATGACAATTCCTCATCATATGGTAGAATCGAGAGATTAACATCGGGAGTGAAATCGATTTTGTCAATGTATTTATACGCCGGAGCCGGACGTACTCACTGGAAAGCGCGCAAGTCTTGACATGCAATCCGTCCGGTGTACAATGGCCGTCCGGAATCTTACAGAAGGGCAGACAGAATGACAAGTCCACACCCCGGCGGCGTCGAGCGCGCCATTCAGCTCGTGCACATCTCAATGCAGGCGGTTGATATCGAAACACGCTACCTGGAGTTGATCCGGCGGCACCGGATCAATCCCGAAGTCGGCCTCGGGTTCCATTCGCTGGAAACCATGGGGGAGCGCCGCCTGAAGCGCCTCGCCCGTGAGATAAGGTCGATCGGCGTCAGCGCCACGGTGCACTGCCCATTCAACGAAATATTTCCAGGAGCTCCCGACCCCGTTATCCGCTCCGCCGCGATCGACCGCCTCGACTACGCATTCTCCATCGCACGGCACTTCACGCCCCGGGCGATCGTCATGCATCTCAACTACGAGGAGCGCCGCTTCCGCTATCTCTACGAGCGCTGGCTCGGGGCCGTGCTCCCGGTGGTCGCGCGATTCGCGGAAAAGGCCGCCGGGGCGGGCGCCATCCTCTGCCTTGAAAACGTGTACGAGGAAACTCCTGACGGGATGCGCGACGTGCTCGAGCGGCTCAGCGCCTGCAACGTGTATATGTGCCTTGACGTGGGCCACGTGCGCGCATTTTCCTCCACGCCCCTTCCCGGGTGGATTGAGGCCGCAGGCCCGTTTGTGCGCCAGCTCCACCTGCACGACAACGACGCCGCCGGCGATCGGCACCTGCCAATCGGGGCAGGGAGCATCGACTTCGGCGTTGTTCGCTCGCTCATCGAAAACATGCGCCATGAGCCGATCATCACGCTTGAGCCGCACAGCGAAGAGGACATCTGGAAAACGCTGGAAGGATTTGTCGCCACCGGGCTCTGCGACGCGCTTGAACAACGCCGCAAACGCCCGTCAGACGATGGCGTCGAAGAATGAGCCGTGCTCGGGGATTGAGCTTCTCGCCTGGACCCGCCCGGACCTGTCATACTGCATCTCTCCCGCGCTTCCCGCGAGCCCCATGAGGCGGTAGTGATCCTCCGGGATGGGCTTGGAATAGACCGCGTTGCCGTCCGTACGACGGGTGATGCCGTGGATCTTCTCCACCTTTCCTTCCCCGTACACCGGCCACACAAAATAACGGTCGGTAGTGACGCGGCTGGACGCGTAACCGTGGAGGTTGATCACCGATACCGAGCTGGAGATATTCATACCAGCATTATCGGCCCGAGCAGGAGATTTCTGAAGCGCTGTTTTCAGGAAACTTCGGAATCGCGCACCGGCCGGCTTATGTGCTTGACTGCAACGGTTTTCCGTTTATTCATTGGACGATCGCGTGTTGAATACCGTGCGCGCCGGGAGGAAATCAAATGCACTTCAAATTGAAGTTTCGGAACGCCACAGCGTATGCGCTTCTTTTTATGTCGGGGGCGCTTTTGTTCGCCTGTTCTGCTCCGCGCCCGGTGGGACCCAATACATACAAAAAAACGGCGGACCACCCCAACCTGCGCCGCTACCCGGACCCTGTCATCAACAACATCATCATCACCGCGTGGGAGAACGTGCAGAAGCGCAACTACGAAACCGCGGCGCTGGACTTTGAGCGCCTGTCCGGCAAGGGCTATGACGACGACGACATCCTGTTCGGCGCGGGAATCGCCTTCTACCGGCACCACGACCTGAAAAAGGCCCGCATCTTCGCGGGAAAGGCGCTTGAAAAAAACCCGGGCCATTTCGAGGCGCTCTTCCTGCGCGCTTCCGTGTTGAAGGACGTCAACCTTGTCCGCGAATCCGACGCCGACCTCAGGGCGCTGCTTTCAATGAGCTACACCCGCCCACTGGTCTGCGGGTATTACTTCAACGAGAACGACCTCGCGACTCAGTCGCATTTTTCGCTGCGGCAGCAGCAGGCCGCGAAGATGATCGGTCGGTGACAGTCCGCGGCGTCAACAGCAGTCCTTCCTGCGCGCCGGGGATGACCCGAAAGCGATCCATGGCGATCCACCGCGCGCTGCTCAATCATTACGGGGAGCCTGTTCCCGATCTCATCTACCGCGACCTCTACCAGCTCGCGGTCGCTGTCTCGCTGTCGGCGCAGACCACAGACCGTCAGGTGAATGCGGTCACTCCCGCGCTGTTTGCCCGCTTTCCCGACTTCCAAAGTCTCGCGCGCGCCCGGATTGGGGAAGTGGAGGAGATCATACAGAGCACGGGTTTTTTCCGCAACAAGTCCAGAAATATCATATCGATGGCGCACACCGTGATGGAACGGCACGGAGGGCGTCTCCCCACAACGAGGGAGGAGCTCATGGAACTTGCCGGGATTGGAAGGAAAACCGCGAATGTGATTCTCTCCGTGGGATTCGGCGTGCCTGCGTTCGCGGTGGACACCCACATACTCCGGATCGCGAAAAGAATCGGCTACAGCGATTCGAGCGATCCTCTTGAGATCGAGAATGCCGTCACCTCGACGCTTCCCCCGGGTTTGTGGACATCGGCGCACCTGCTTTTCATCCGGCACGGGCGCCGTACATGCGTTGCCCGCTCACCGCGCTGCGGAGACTGCCCCGTCAGCGGTCTTTGCGATTTCGCAGGTGGTGTTCCCTGAACTCGTAGAGCACGGAGGGATCGTTGCGCCTGGACTTCAGCGACGCGACGGGATCAATTCCGGTTATCTTTCGCAGCGATTCGTACGCGGCGTCGGCAATGGCGGTGTTCTTGTCGGTCAGACGCTCAATGAGGAACGGCACCGAACCGGGGCTTTTCACCTCTCCCAGGACCGCTATCCCCCAGAGGCGGAACGATTCGTCGCCGCCCTCAATGCGCTGCATGAAGTCCTCCTCGTTACCCGCGAGATAGCGCGCGGCGAGGGCGTTGAAGTGCCTGGCGTTGCGCACCTCGCTCAGGGAACGGTCCACCTGGACGGCAGAGTACTCGAGAAGCTTTTCATACGTGATGTCAACGTCCGCCTCGCCGCAGCTCCGCGCCACGATGTCGGCCATGGTTACGGGGCCCGAAAAGAGGAGCTTCGCCCACTGCTCCCTCGTGAAATTCACCGCGCACACCGCGCCCGCCGGCTCGTCGACGAGCTGCCTGAAAAGATCAAGGTCGGAATTTTCGGCCACGATCCTCCGCATCTCGCCGCAGGGGTGGGCAAACCCGTAACGCAGCAGGAGCAGTCCCGTCTCCTTCTTCTGGTACGAGAGCGGCTC
>CAZPZJ010000141.1:0-1180 GCA_964591055.1 uncultured Leptospiraceae bacterium | reverse complement strand
ACAAGGAACAGCAGCAGGGAATAGATGACCAGGTTCGAGTAACGCCCGTTGAGCAGCGCGAAAAGCGGATTCCAGGGCCAGTTTCCCAGCCGGAGGTAGTCGATGAACGTGAACACCATGGTGATCCCGTAAATAATCACATACGGCATCACACCGAACTCCAGGAAAAGCCGGATGTCCGCCCGCTTCCCGTACCGGGCCCTGAAGAGCGTTTTCAGGCGGTCAGTTCCGAACGAGGCGTAATTGAATATCAGGTAAAAGGAGAACACGAAAAGATACACGCGCACGATCAGCGATACGCCGTACCACTTGAAGAAAAGGTTGAAGATGAGATTAAAGGCCAGGAGAACGATCAGCACGTAAAAAAACGCGGAAATCCGCCGGAACTGCATGGAGAATACCGACATGGCGCTCACCCGATCCTCTTCATTGTCACGGCCCTCGGCAGCTTTGAGTAGTCCCTCGTCACCGTCGCGGCAAACCCTGCAGAGCCCGCCGCCCCGGCAACATCATGCGCTATCCCCTCTCCCGTTTCAAGGATTATTATACCGCCCTCGTTGAGATGCTCTTTCGCCTGTTCCACGATCCGCAGGGTATGAGCGAGGCCCCCGCACTGGGAGTAGAGCGCGATTTCCGGCTCGAAGGTAAGCTCTTTCGCAAGCCTGCCCCGCATTCCCGGGTCGACGTAGGGCGGGTTCGATACGATGATATCGAAGCGCATGCCCTGTAACGGCTCGAAGAGGTCGCCCCGGCGAAATGCAATCCTCCCCTCCCCGAGGATGCGAAGGGCGTTCTCCTCCGCGACTTCGAGCGCTTCAGCGGAAATGTCCGACGCGAAGACGGTGAGGTCCCGGCGGGAGTGCGCCACCGCGATGGCGATCGCCCCCGAGCCCGTGCACAGATCAAGGATCACGCCGTGCTGCGGCGAGTGATAGATCGCGAGGTCGACGATGAGCTCGGTTTCGGGGCGTGGTATCAGCACGTTCCTGTTCACGAAAAACGGAAGCGAGTAGAACTCCTTTTCGCCCGTAAGGTAGGCGACCGGCTCGCCTTCAATCCGGCGCTTTACCAGCCGCTCGATATCGTTGCACACGGATGGCGGCAGATCCATGTCGCGGTCGGAGATCAGCCGGTGGCGCTCGACCGACGCGGCATGGCAGACGATCACCTCGGCGTCAAG
>CAZPZJ010000140.1:0-9747 GCA_964591055.1 uncultured Leptospiraceae bacterium | reverse complement strand
TCCCTGGAAAGGAAGGTGATCCTGTCCCAGTGCCTGAGGTAGGTGTTGAGCTCGATCGCGGGGATGGAGTCTTCCTGGAACGACCCGGCGGTCAGCGTTTTTCTGGTTTCAGTCATGGCGTACCCGGCGCTGTAAACCCTGTCAGGATTGCGCATCCCGAAAGAGAGCAGCGTAGCGCCGGAGATGGAAAAAGTCAATCCTGAAAATCAAAACATGCTCAACAAATGTGAAATATGTTGATGTTCCAGGACGTTCAGCCCTTCCAGCCGAACTGGGACGATATCTCCCTGGAGGTAAAGCGAATCTCGCTGATGATAGCCTCGCGGTCGCGCCTGATGTGCTCGGCGTCGCCCGTGACGGCGAAGGCCGCGATCACCTGCCCGGCGTGGTTGAAGATGGGGCCGCCGATCCCCGCCATGCCGGTGAAATTCTCCTCGTTATCGTAGCTTATTCCCTCGACGCGCACCCTGGCAAGCTCGTCGAGAAACCGCTCGCGGGACGTGATCGAGTTGGCCGTCAGCGCCTCAAACCGGTAGTCGGCGAGGAACTCTTCCAGCTTCTGCTCGCTCATGTTGGCGAAGAGTATCTTGCCGATGCAGGTGGTGTGCGCCGGGATCACCGACCCCGAGCTGGGAAAGGTCTTCATGCTCCTGTCAGGCTCGGCGCGGAAAAGAATGAGCACCCGCCTGCCCACAAGCATGCCCACGTTTACAGGCTCGCGGTACTGAAAGCACAGCCGCTCGATCCACACCCGCGCGATGGTGAGCATGTCCATGTTGGTGGCGTACGACATGCCGAGTTGAAACAGCCGCGCGCCCAGGCGGTATCTTGAGGTCAGGGGGTCCTGCTCCAGGTAGCGAAGCTCGGCAAGCGTATTGACGATGCCCTGAATGGTTGTCTTGGGGAGGCCCAGCCGGCGTGAGAAATCGGAGATGCCCAGCGTGTGTTTTTCCTCTATGAAAAGGGCCATGATGTCCTCGGCCCGCTGGATTGACTGTATGAGGCGCTTATCGCTTTTTTCTTTCTGATTCATTTTTGTGGAATTCTCTTGACAATATGTGTTCGAAATTCATAATAGTAGTACAGTGTTCGACAATATCGCACATTGTCAAATCATATTTTTCCGGCAGGGAAAAAACACAGGATTGGGAGGCAGGAATATGTATGAAACAAAGCCATGGTTGAAGTATTACGGCGACGTTCCCCATACCGTCGACTATCCCCGAATCACCATGTACGAGGGGCTCCAGAAAACTGCGGAGAGAACCCCGGGCGCCATTGCCTACGATTTTCTCGGTTACAAGTCCACCTACAAGACCTTTCTTGAGGAGATCGACCGCTGTGCCAATGTCCTTGCCGGGCTTGGCCTCAGGAAGGGAGACCGGGTCACCATATCCATGCCTACCTCCCCGCAGGGCATCATCTGCTTTTACGCGGTCAACAGGCTGGGGGCGGCTGCGAGCATGATCCACCCGCTTTCCACCGAAAGCGAAATTGAGTTCTACGTGAACGTCAGCAAAAGCCGCTTCGCGCTTACGCTGGACGCCTTCTACGGAAAGTTCCGCAACGTGATGAACAGAACCAACCTCGAGAAGGTGATTCTGGCGCGCATCCCCGATTACCTGGGCCTGGTGAAGAAGGTCGGCTTTAACCTCACCAAAGGAAAGATGATCCCGAAAGTCCCTGACGACCCGGACTTCCTGTGGTGGAAGGATCTGATGTCGAAGAAATTCCCCGCGGTCCCCAAGGCCGACATGAACCCGGATGACCTGGCGGTGATTCTCTACAGCGGGGGGACCACCGGCAAGCCCAAGGGCATCATGCTCTCCAACTTCAACTTCGTGGCGCACGGCATCATGGTGTCGAAGTGGGGGAATCTCGATCACACCGACGCGGTGCTGGCGATCCTTCCCATCTTCCACGGGTTCGGGCTGGGCGTATGCGTCAACGCGGCCTTCATGGGCGGGGCCAAGAGCATCCTGGTCCCGCAGTTCACGCCGGAGGACGTCGCCAAACTCATCAGGTCCAAGCGTCCCACGTTCATCATCGGGGTGCCCACGCTCTACGAGGCGCTCAATAAAAATGAGATATTCCAGAACACCAATTTGAGCTGCCTCAAGGCCGCGTTCAGCGGAGCTGACGGCCTGCCCAGGGTGGTCAAGGAGCGCTTCGAGGAAATTGTGCGCAGGCAGAAAGGCAGCGTCAAGCTGCTGGAAGGCTACGGCCTCACCGAGGCTGTCACCGCGATCGTCGCCACCCCGCTCGGGGAGTACCGCGAGAACAGCATCGGCATTCCGTTCTCGGACATGGACGCCAAGATCGTGAAGATGGACGCCTTTGATGAGGCGGATCCCGGTGAGGAAGGCGAGCTGTGCGTGCGGGGCCCCGCGGTGATGCTCGGGTACCTGGACAATCCGGAAGAGACCGACAAGGTGCTGAAAAAACACCCCGACGGCAACATGTGGCTCCACACCGGCGACATCTGCACCATGGACACTGACGGATTCATCTACTTCAAGCTCAGGCGCAAGCGAATGATCAAGTCAAGCGGCATGAACGTGTACCCGGCGCAGGTGGAGGCCGAGCTCTACAAGCATCCGGATGTGGGGATGGCGTGCGTGATCGGCGTACCGGATGTCGACCAGGTGGAGCGCGTCAAGGCGTTCGTGGTGCTCAAGGACCAGGGCAAGGCGGGCGATGCGATGAAGAAAGATCTGATCGATCACTGCCAGAAGACGCTCATCAAGTGGAGTTGCCCGCGTGAGATCGAGTTCCGCGACGACCTGCCCAAGACGCTGGTTGGCAAGGTGGCCTATAAGGTGCTCGAGGACGAGGAAGTCGCCAGGTTGAAGGCGGAGGGCAAGTTCACGGGGAACAGGTAGGGACTGCGGAGGGGAGACTGTTCCCCGCACCCCCGGAGGAGGCAAAGATTCTCCGGAGTGACGCCGTTGAAGGGGGCGGGGGAGAAGATGGTTTCTGACGCAATAATCTCGATGCAAGCAAGGAGCAAACAGTGAATATACTGCAAGAGTTTCAAGCTGTTGTCGAACAGCCGTACGGGTACGCGAGAGATTTGAAGGAGCGAACCGGGAAAAAAATTGTCGGGTACTTCTGCACCTACGCACCCGAGGAGATAATCTACGCTGCCGGCGCTCACCCGATGCGCCTGTTCGGCGTGAGCGAGAACATCCACCTGGCTGACGCGCACCTGCAGGCCTACAGCTGCTCTCTGGTCCGCGGGGCGCTGGAGGAGGCGCTCAACGGCAACCTGGATTTTCTGGACGGCACGGTGTTCCCGCACACCTGCGATTCAATTCAGCGCCTCTCCGACGTGTGGAGGCTCAACACGAAGTTCGCGTTCTTCAGCGACGTGATCATGCCCGTCAAGCTCGACACCGACAGCGCCAGGGAGTACATGAGAAGCGTGATAAGGAATTTCAAAACCGATATCGGGAATTGGCTGGGCGAGGCCGTGAGCGATGAAAAGCTTGGCGCGGCGGTTGCGCTCTACAATTCCATACGGGCGAAGCTCGCTGAAATCTACCGCATGAAAAGCCTTGATCCCGGAATAGCCACCGGGTCGGAGATGTACAGCATCGTCAAGGGCTCGATGATGATGGACCGCGACGCGCTGCCCGGCATGCTCGACAGGGCGATCACCTTCCTGAAATCGCGCAGCGGATCGAAGCCTTCAGGAAAGCGGCTCATCCTGGCGGGGAGCGTGTGCAACCACCCGGCAATTTACTCGGTCATCGAGAAATCGGGAGGCGCGGTGGTATGGGACGACCTGTGCACGGGCTCTCGCTACTTTGAGGGCGAAATCGCGGACGGCGGAGATCCGTCCGACGCCATCGCCGACAGGTATTCCTCGCGCGCCATATGCCCGGCCAAGCACCTCTCGAATACCGCCCGCGGGGAGCGCCTCGCGGCGCTGGCGCGGGAGCATCGTGCCGCGGGGGTGATTTTCCTATACCTGAAGTTCTGCGACCCTCACTCATGGGACTACCCGTACCTCAAGGGATTTCTCGACCGTGACGGAGTGCCGAGCGCGCTCGTGGAGATTGAGGAGAAGATGCCGTCGGAAGGACAGCTTGCGACGCGCTTCGAGGCGTTCATCGAAATGCTCTGAGCGCGCCGAATGCCGCGGAGACCATCACCAACCCAGGAGAACTGTCATGTCAGATAATCCAGCAGTAAAAGATCCCGAAGTTGAGAAGAGGAAGTTCAAAAGCGCGAAGAAGATGCGCGAGATCATGACCAGCTACTACATAGACGCGAAAACCGCGCGCGACAACGGCAAGAAGGTGGCCTGGATCACCAGCGGCGGGCCCGTCGAGCCGCTGCTCGCCATGGACATTGTGCCGGTGTACCCGGAAAACCACGGCGCGATGATCGGCGCGTCGCACATGGGGGTGGGGCTGTGCGAGATCGCCGAGGACATGGGATACTCGCGCGACCTGTGCTCCTACGCGCGCTCCGATGTCGCCGCGGCCACCAACAACGGCGGGCCCATCGGCGGGCTTCCCGCGCCGGACATGCTGGTGTGCTGCAATAACATCTGCGGCACCGTGATGAAGTGGTACGAGGTGCAGGCGCGGCATTACAACGTGCCGCTGTTCATCTTCGACACCCCCATCGTGCACACGGAATTTTCCGCGGACGCCAAGCACTATGTCCGAAGGCAGATCAGGGAGTACCTCGCGTTTCTCGAGGAGCACGGCGGAAAAAAATTCGATTACGACAGGATGGCCGAGGTGGGCCGGCTGTCGGTGGAATCGCAGAGGTGCTGGAAGGCGGTGCTCGAATCATCGACGCGCAGGCCCGCCCCCATGAGCGCCTTCGACGCGTTCTTCTTCCTCGCGCTCATCGTGACGCTTCGCGGCACGCAGACCTGTGTGGATTTTTACAATGACCTTCTTGTCGAGATGCAGGAGCGGGTCGCGAACGGGATCAGCGCGGTGCCTGACGAGAAGTACCGGCTGCTCTGGGACAATCTGCCCGTGTGGTTCAAGACGAAGTGGCTGTCCGACAAGTTCGCATCGCACGGCGCCTGCCTGGTGGCCGACACCTACACCTCGGCGTGGAGCATGCAGGTGGACATGCTTGATGAGAGGGATTTTCTTGAGAGCATGGTGGAGGGCTACACCGCCATCTTCATCAACATAGGCACCGACCTGATGGCCCGGAAGATCATGAAGATGATTGACAAATACGGCGTTGACGGGCTCATCATGCACTCAAACAGGAGCTGCAAGCCGTATTCGCTGGGCCAGTACGACATCCAGAAGATCGTGATGAAAGAGCGGGGGCTCCCGGTGCTCTTCATCGAGGCGGACATGGTGGACGAGCGTGCTTTCAGCGAAAGCCAGATCGAAACGCGCATCGACGCGTTCATGGAGCTTCTTAAACAGAAGAAATAACGTGGAGGAACCGATGGGCATTACTTACGGGCTGAAAGATAAAGTTGCCGTGGTCACCGGCGGAAGCCGCGGAATCGGGCTTGAGATCGCAAAACACCTTGCCGCTGAAGGCGCGAAGATCGTGCTGTGCGCGCGCAAGCAGGAAGGGCTCGACGCCGCGGTCAGGGAGCTCGGCGGCGCGGAGGTTCTCGCCGTCGCGGCGCACATCGCGAAGGAGTCGGATGTGGACTCGCTTTTCACGGCGATCGCCGGGCGTTTCGGCCATATCGACATCCTCATCAACAACGTCGGGATGAACCTGGTCACGCCGGCCCTCGCCGACACGGACCCTTCGATGTGGACCAAGATCATCGAGTCGAACCTGACGGGCACGTTTCTGGTGTCCCGCAGGGCGGCGGCAATGATGCGCGAGCGCAAGTCTGGCAAGATCGTCAGCGTCTCCTCGGTTGCCGGAAGGGTAGCCTCTCCCGGCATGGGAATCTACGGGATCGCCAAGGCGGGGATCGAGATGATGACGAAGGTGCTGGCCTCCGAGCTCGCGGCGTTCAACGTGCAGGTGAATGCGGTGGCGCCCGCGATGGTGCGCACGGATTTTTCCAGGCCGTTCTGGTCAAACAAGGACGTGCACGACTACGTGGTGAAGGGCATCCCCATGGGGCGCATCGCCGAGCCGGTCGAGGTGGTCCATCCGGTGCTCTTCCTCGCCTCCGAAGGGGCGAATTTCATCACGGGCCAGACAATTGTGGTCGACGGCGGGAGCACGGTGGTGTAGGGATACCGCCAGCGAGCGCCCGCGTGTGTGCTATCCGGAAATGCCGGTATGCGGGTCAATGTCAGGTTGACGAAACTGTGACGCGGGTGGTGCTCTTCCGGCGGCAGCGTAACAGCGCTAAGAGCAGCTCGTGACGCCTGATTTCTCCAAGAGGAAGGCGCAGGGGGCATGGCGGCGGTTGCTCCGTGGATTGTGTTTTCCATGCGCCCCGGATCCTCCTGTCGATATACGCGGTTATCACGGTCTCAGGCCGTGTCGCCCTGTCAACGACCACCCGGAGCACCAGGTTGCCGCAGCCGGGAACGGCCTTGCAGTAGCTGCCGATGGCGGGGTCGTAGCGGTCGGCAACGATCATGTCGGGGCTGCGCAGCGCCGAGAGGACAAGGCCCTGCGTGAGGCTTCTCGTGGACATGGCGGTCATGGCATGGCGGGTGAAAGCGTAGTTATTGACGGATGTCTGTTCCATTGCGTTCCTGTGCCTGCCCGGGATTTTCTCTTACCAATGCAGGTGCGCCAGGGAGCCCAGAATGACAAAAAAAACCGATCACGACGGGAAAAAAGAGAACGGGTGGCGTGATATGATAACAGCGGGCATCGATATAGGATCAATCACCACGAAAGTCGCGCTTTTCGACGGCGGGAAGGTGCTGGGCGCAAAGGTGAACTTCACCGGTTACAACGCGGCCGAGGCGGGCAGGCGCACGCTGGACGAGATCCTTGCCGAAACGGGCGTGTCCTTCACGGAAGTCGGCTCCATCGTCGCGACCGGGTACGGGCGCAACAGCGTGCCTTTCGCGCACAGGGCCATCACCGAGATCAGCTGCCACGCAGCGGGCGCGTTTTTCCTGAATCCGCACGTGCGCTCCATCATCGACATCGGCGGGCAGGACAGCAAGGCGATCCTCCTGGACGCAACCGGCAGGGTGAAGGATTTCGCCATGAACGACAAGTGTGCCGCGGGCACCGGTCGTTTTCTCGAGGTGATGGCGCGGGCGCTCGAAGTGGACCTGGACGCCTTCGGCCCGCTTTCGCTCGAGTCGGGATCGCCTTCAAAGATCAGCAGCATCTGCACGGTCTTTGCCGAGTCCGAGGTGATCTCGCTGATTTCCAAGGGTGAGAGCCGTAAAAACATCATCGCCGGCATTCACGAGTCGGTGGCGAGCCGCGTCGCGTCGCTCGCAAGGCGCGTGGGGATTGTTGAGCCGCTGATGATGACGGGAGGCGTTGCGCGCAATATCGGCGTTGTGAGCGCGCTGGAAAAAAAGCTCGAAATTCCAATCGCGGTGACCGACTCCGCGCAAGTCAACGGCGCCATCGGGGCCGCCGTGCTTGCGGCTCGGGAATGAACGGAACGCGAATCCGATGACGGGATAGCGGGCGTTTGCGCCGCAAATCCCTTCTCAGGCGACGGGGCAGGCGTTGGACGCCTTGATGATCAGCACCGCCCCCCGGTTTCGGCAGACAGCCTCGTACGCCTCGCCGATCGCGCTGAAAAGCTCGGCGGTTTCGCCGTACACCATCGAGCTCATCGGCCCCATGGCCACCTCCAGCCCCCTTTCGCGAAGCACGGACAGAAACTCATCGATCGCCGCCCCGAGATCGGCGCTTGCAAGCGGATACAAACTCAATTCCATCGCGCTCTTCATGCTGTCACCGCCCCCGCGATGAAATTGCCCAGACACGGGCAGCACGCGCTTCCAGTTGTCTCCAGCATCCCTGCCGACCACAGCATCGAACGGTAGGGAAGCGCGAAGGCCGCGCCGGTGATTCTCGGCGTACCGTAATGTTGAAGCAGTGATCTGATCTCCCCGGTGGTGAAAAACCTTGCGCGTGCGTAGAGCGGGTCGGGTTTCCTTTTCAGCTTGCGCGCGAGCCCCAGCCAGGAGCGGCGGTTGAGCGCGCCGATCAGCAGGCATCCTCCGGGACGCACAAGCGCGCGCATGCGCATCACCGCCTCTTCCGCGTTGGGCATGAATTCAAGCGATGTGATGGCCGCCACAACGTCATATGCACCCGCAAAATCGTGTTCAAGAAAATCTCCGGTAAAAAATTGCGCGCCGGCTATGTTCTTTGAGGAGGCGATCTCCGTCATGTTGGCGGAGATGTCGATGCCGGTCACGCAATATCCCCTCCCGGCGAACCACTCGCTCCAGTGGCCGGTCCCGCATCCCGCTTCAAGCAGCGTCGTGCCCGGGGCGGGGACGGGCAGCAGGCGATCCACCGCCCGCTTCTCAAAGCGGTCGTACGCGGCGCCCACCGGATCGTCGTACCACGCGTCGTAGAACTGCGCGACCGGGTCGAAGTCAAACACGGAGCCTTTCATTGCAATTCAACCTCCCCTGAGGTGGATCACCAGAAGCAATCCCCCGGAAACGGACACCGAGAAGCTTTCGCCCGCCATTACATTGCTCAGACCCCGGCTCCCACGGTCAAGGATCTCATCGTCAAGCCTGTAGCGCAGGCCGTGCGTTGAGCAGCGGGTGCCCGGCTCGATTGCCGCAAGCGTGACGATATCACCCGGCGAGCCGGGCATTTCAACGCGGCATCCACGGCCAAGCGCGATGATTGTCGAGGATTCGTCGATGATGCGCACGGCGCCGGGGTGCTTTGCGCAGACCATCAGGTTGCACAGCTCGTGGTCGATCCTGCCTCCGAGCGCCCCGAAGATGTCGATTTCGTCATGGCCCTCACTGAGCGCGTGTTCCACTGCAAGCTCAAGGTCAGAGCTGTCCTTTACGGCGGGGAAGCGCACCGTCGGCACGCCCGGATCGGACGCAATGGAGTCCATGTCGCCCAGCACAACGCCGGGAGCGACACCCGCCTTTTCACAGTGATGGAACCCGCCGTCCGCGGCGAACACGGCGCTGTATCCGGCGAGCATTTCGGCGAGCCAGGCGTAATCGCTCACGCTTCCGTTGGCGAGAATGGCGCATCGCTTCATCGCCGCATTACAGCACCTTTGTGAAGGTGCGCAAGCGTTTTTCGGGACGTGTGCGCGGCCGGAATCAGTTGGAGCGGTTCATTCCGCCGGGGCTTTCATCGCGGTGCTTGCCCATCCCCCTGCCTCTGCCCTTGTCCGCTTCACGCGGTCCGCCGTCGCGGGCCCATGAGAACTTGAGAGATTCGTGCGCGCCATGCACCCAGGAGAAGGGGGGAAGGCGCAGCGACGACAGGAGAAAAAGCGCCAGGGCCGCGAGGATTGCGATCAGGAAAGGGCGGGACAGCGCCTGTGACTCGTCACGCTTTTTCCTGAAGTGGTTCACAAAGGCGCTCCAGTTGTACTTGAGGTGGAACGGGATGAGCGCCATGAACGCGATGGCGAAGGACATGTGGATGGATTCCCAGCCGTCCTTGCCGATAAAGCAGAAACGCCACCCGATTCTATCTGCGACCGAGCACGGCGGAGCCGTAAAGAGCGCGACGCCAGAAAACAAGAGCACGCACATGCATATTGCGGACGCGATTGAAAGGAAAGCCCTCATTGAGGGGGTGTTGTGTGATGCCATCGGTTATGCCTCCCTGTCGTGCGAATGATGGTGGAGATGATGACCGTGC
>CAZPZJ010000139.1:0-9761 GCA_964591055.1 uncultured Leptospiraceae bacterium | reverse complement strand
ACTCATGCATGGCAAGGGCAGCCTTTCTTCCGGCGCCCATGGCGAGAATCACGGTCGCGGCGCCGGACACCACATCGCCCCCTGCGAACACTCCGCGCTTGCTGGTTTTCATGGTCGCATCATCGGCGATGATGGTGCCCCACTTCGTGGTGTCAAGCCCGGAGGTGGTTTTCTGTATGATGGGATTGGGTGAGTTGCCGATTGAGATGATTGCAAGGTCGATGTCGATGACAAACTCGGAACCTTTGACGGCGACCGGCCTTCTGCGACCCGAGCTGTCGGGCTCGCCAAGCTCCATGTGCAGGCACTCGACCGCCTTGAGGCGCCCTTTCTCGTCGCCGATGAACCTTGTGGGGTTGGAGAGTATCTGGAAAATGATTCCCTCCTCTTCGGCGTGATGCACTTCCTCGGCCCTGGCGGGCAGCTCGTTCATGGAGCGGCGGTAAATGATGTACACTTTCTCAGCGCCGAGGCGAAGCGCCGTGCGGGCTGAATCCATCGCCACGTTGCCGCCTCCGAACACGCCTACGTTTTTCCCCCTGATGATGGGCGTGTCGTATTCCGGAAAACGGTAGGATTTCATCAGGTTGGCCCGAGTCAGGTACTCATTGGCGGTGTACACGCCCATAAGGTTCTCCCCGGGAATGTCAAGGAACATGGGCAGTCCCGCGCCGGAGCCGATGAACACCGCGGAGTATCCCTGGTCGAAGAGATCGTCCACGGTTTCCGACATGCCGACTACGCGGTTCATTACGATCTCGACGCCCATTTTTTTCAGCGCGTCAATCTCGTAGTGGACGATTTCCTTGGGAAGACGGAATTCCGGGATGCCGTAGACAAGCACTCCTCCGGGGCTGTGCAAGGCCTCGAATATCGTTACCTGGTAACCCAGCTTTCTGAGCTCGCCCGCTGCGGTGAGGCCCGCGGGGCCGGAGCCGATAATGGCAATTTTTTTTTCCCTGAGCGGACCGATTGTCTGCGGAGGAAGCTTCTCGCGGGTGCGTTCGTAATCAGCCGCGAAGCGCTCAAGCGATCCGATCGCGACCGGCTGGAATTTTTTGCCCAGCACGCACAGCTCCTCGCACTGGCTTTCCTGTGGGCAGACTCGGCCGCACACCGCCGGCAGTGAATTGGTTTCCCTGATCACTGAGATGGCCTCAAGAAACTTCCTTTCGGCAATCGCCTTGATGAAGGCCGGAATGTTGATGCGGACCGGGCAGCCGTCCATGCAGGTCGGTTTTTTGCACTGAAGGCAGCGTGACGCTTCAAGCACGGCGGTATCGTCATCGAAACCGAACGGCACCTCGTTGAAGTTCCGCACACGCTCGCCCGCCGGCTGTTCAGCCATTTTCTGTCGTGGTGTCCTTTCAGCCATTGCTTTTCACCCCTTCAAGCCGGCATTTGTGATCGAAGCGTTGGGCGGATTCCTTTTCCTGATCGCGATAGGTGGTCAGGCGCACCATGAGCTCGTCGAAATCAATTGAATGGCCGTCGAACTCCGGCCCGTCAACGCAGGTGAACTTCTTTTCGCCGTTGATGGTGACGCGACATCCGCCGCACATGCCGGTGCCGTCGATCATAATGGTGTTGAGGCTTACCAGGGTTTTAATGCTCTTTTCGCGGGTGATGTCGCTGATAGCCTTCATCATGGGGACCGGGCCGACTGCAACGACAAGATCAACTTTTTCACGGTCGATCACTTCGCGCAGGGGGCCGGTCACAAAATCCTTCCGTCCACGGCTCCCGTCGTCGGTGCAGACGATGAACTCGTCGGCAATCGCCCCGATTTCTTCTTCAAGAATGAGAATTCCGCTGTCGCGGGCCCCGATGATGTTGATGACCCGGTTGCCCGCGTTTTTCATCGCTGCGGTTATGGGGTACACGGGGGCGATGCCGATGCCGCCGCCCACACAGACGACCGTCCCGTAGTGACGCACTTCGGTCGGGTGCCCGAGCGGGCCGGCGACATCCTGAAGGTGTTCGCCCTTTTTAAGCAGTGACATGTGCCTGGTGGTTTTTCCCACCACCTGGTAGTAAAGCGTGATAGTGCCCGTCTCAAGATCGGAGTCTGCGATTGTAAGCGGGATCCTCTCTCCAAACTCGTCAATTCTCAGTATGATGAACTGCCCGGCGCGCCGGTGTTTGGCCACATAGGGCGCGTCCACCACCATCATGCCGATGTTGCGTGCCACGATTTTGTTTTCCCGTATTAAATGCACGTGTTTCTCCATGATATTGTAATACGAACACTATCATATTTGTATATACTGTTGTACAGTACAAGCGTTTTTTTATACAACACCGTACGCAAGTGTCGCTTTGGCGACTTTTATGAAACCGGCGATGTTGGCGCCCATGACGTAGTCGCCCTTTTTGCCGTACGTTTCCGATGCGTCAAGGCACGCCTTGTGGATGCTCTTCATGATGCCCTGGAGTCTCATGTCGACTTCCTCGCGGGGCCATGACAGGCGCATGCTGTTCTGGGACATCTCAAGTCCTGACGTGGCCACACCGCCTGCGTTCGCCGCTTTGCCGGGGCCGTAGAGAATGTTGTACTGCTGGTAAATTTTGATGGCGTCGGGAGTCGAGGGCATGTTGGCGCCTTCGGATACGCAGATGCAGCCGTTTTTCATGAGGGCTTCGGCGTTTTTGCCGTCGATCTCGTTCTGTGTCGCCGAAGGGAAGGCGACATCAACTTTGATGCCCTGCTCGCGAATCGCGTCCCAACAGGACTGGCCTTCGAAAAATTTCACGTTGTAGTTGTCGGCATAGTCCTTGATGCGTCCGCGCTTGATGTTTTTCAACTCCATGATGAAGTCGAGCTTTTTCGCGTCGATGCCGGATTCGTCGATGATGGTGCCGTTGGAATCTGAAAGGCAGATCACCTTTCCGCCGAGCTGGTTGACCTTCTCCACGGTGTACTGCGCCACGTTGCCCGATCCGCTGACCGCAGCGATTTTGCCGTTGAAATCTTTTCCCCTGGTGGCAAGCATTTCAGCAGCAAAGTAGGTTGCTCCGTATCCGGTTGCTTCCGGACGGATGAGGCTTCCGCCGTATTCAAGGCTCTTGCCGGTGAGTACGCCGGTGTGCTCATTGCGGATTTTTTTGTAGTATCCGTACAGGTATCCTATTTCGCGTGCGCCCACACCTATGTCTCCCGCCGGGACGTCAGTATCGGGTCCGACATGGCGGAAGAGCTCGCGCATGAACGACTGGCAGAACATCATGACGTCCTGGTCGGTTTTACCCTTGGGATCGAAGTCCGATCCGCCCTTGGCGCCGCCCATGGGAAGCGTGGTCAGGGAATTTTTAAAAATCTGCTCAAACCCCAGGAACTTGATGATGCCGAGATTCACTGAAGGGTGAAAGCGAAGGCCTCCCTTGTAGGGCCCGATGGCGTTGTTGAACTGAACGCGGAATCCACGGTTCACCTGGACATTTCCCTTTGAGTCGACCCACGGAACACGGAACATGATGACCCTGTCCGGCTCGACGATGCGCTCGTAAATGCCGGCCTTGACGAACTCGGGATGCTTTGAAACGGTCGGCTCAAGAGTATCAAGCACTTCCTGAACGGCCTGGTGGAATTCCCTCTGATCGGGGTCCTGGCGTTTCACCTTTTCGATGATTTCATTGAGCAATGACATGATTGTACCTCTTCCTTTTATAAATCAGCTAAACCGGTTGGTCACAGCGTCCGTTTAGTTGAGCTAATGATTGTATAGCTTCACTAAACATGAATGCCGCAAAACCTCTGTCAATTATTATAGGCCCAATTTAAAGCTTCAATGTTTCGTGAATGTAAAATTTACATTGAAGAATGTTCGTGCGATGCAGGCAGGGGGCGTATATTACTCTGAAAAACAGAGCAGTTTCTGCGTAGGGATGTCGGCAAGCAGGTAGAATCCTTGGGGTATGTCGAAAATCCTGATGATGTCGCGGCAGGCTTCTGCGTCTTCGAGGATGGTTCGAATGTCGGATTGCATGCCGTTGAGAATTGATGGATTGAAAATCACCCCGTTTTTATCAGGGAAAATCGCGATGTAAAAAATGTCCGTCTCTACGAGGTCCTGAAAAAAATGAGTGCCGTAGGAGAGCTCGGGGATGAGATCATCCCGCATTCGCGCGATTTCGGCGAGGACGGAAACATTGTTGATTTCAGAAAAACGGACAGGCACACCCAGCGAAGGGGTCGTTGATCCCCATCTCCCCGGGCCGATGAGCATCGTCTCCCGGTCGCGTGTGAGAAGCCTGTTGAGTTTTCCAATTGTTCGGGCGATGGTGTACTTGCCGGCTTCATCGAGGGCGGAATAGAGATCAGGTTCAACCAGAATGATTTTTCTAATGAGCCGGGACACGCTGCCTCCAAGAAAATTCCCTTCCTGGCTGAGCAGCGTCCGGGCGGGATCGACCGATTCGGGGAAGGCGACGGATTTGGTCTGCCAGCGCGCCTGCTGCGGCCTGCACTGCAGCAGGTTGATCCGGTAATTGTCGCCGGTGGTGAAGTTTGCGGTAAACTCGATGTCAACCGGATAGCTGTAGGCTGTTTCGAGCGCTTTGAGTATCGCCCTCATGTCGGACGCGAACGGGGTTTCTGCGAGCAGATGATCGAATGTCATAATCCACGCCTCGCCTGCCTTGCCCCTCTGGCGCATGAGCTCCTCGGTGTCGGTATCGCGGACGGCGAGGTTTTCAATGCCGTTTATCGCGCCGATTGAAACGAGATCGGCAATGGACGCCGTTTCCACGCGGTTTTGCTCTATGTTGAGAATGTCGGCGTGGTGCTGGGAAAATACTCTGGTATCATCGATCCCGGAGTGGGCCTTGAGAAGCGGGTCGTCAAGTGCGACGATGCGCGGGTAATCTCCCGTAACCCTGTTGACGGCCCTTGTGCCGAGACCGGCAACGAGCCGCAGCATTCCAGCGGCGGGATCGAGCGTGTTTTTCCAGACAAAGCTGTTGTACGAGAACCCTACTCCCGCGAGGTCCGGATAATAAAAGTTGAGGTGGTAAGAACCGGATACGCGCTGGACCAGGAGGCCCATCTGCTCATCCAGCTTATCAAGGCCGCGCTGGAGGCGATACGTAAGCGCGTCTTCGTTCATTGTGCTTGCGTAAATTTTCCTGACTGCCCCAATGAAATGTTCAAAGCGCTCATCGGGCGACCCCTGGTTGACGAGAAAATAGCTTTCGTACTTCCCGGCGAAAGCGTTTCCGTATCCGTCTTCGAGAAGGCTGGAGGACCGTACGATTATCGGCGATTGCCCGAAGTATTCGATTATCTGCTGGAACTTCTCCTTTATCTCGTCGGGGAACACTCCGGAAAGCATCTTTTCATGGAGATCCTCCGCGGCGGAAAAATACGCCTCGTCTGTTTTGTGCTCCATGAAAAGTTTCCACCACCCGTTGAGCACGATGTACGAATAAAACACGTCGGAACCGATGTAGAATGAGTCGTGCGGCTCAAGCAGGAAATCAAAGGGATTTCCGGGTGTCGATTCAAGGATTTTTCTCGCGAGTATCATGCCCACCGTTTTCCCCCCGATGAAACCGGTGCCGATGAGACGGTCCTTGATAAGCAGGTAATCGTCGAGGGTAAGGTGCGTTCGGGCCAGGTCGAGAATGCGCTCGTCGCGGCTGATCATGGCCCTGGAAATAACATTGTGCAGCGAGTCCGACTCAACAGTATCGCCCTGCCCGTTTTTCAGGTCCTCTACCCTTAAAAAAATCCTGTCCCAGTAGTCGAGCTTGCGCAGGGTGCTTTCAAGCCCCTTCCTCTGGATGTGGCGGATAAGGCGCGCCGCGTCGACACTGCTCGTGATGGGATTGAAATGGGAGCCCTTTTTCAAATGCGGGAAAAACATCGTGGGGGAGTAGCGGTTCCACACCTTGAGGGGGTGAACATACAGGTTGCCGTCGGAATTGTACACGTCGATCAGCAGCTGGGTCGTTTCCCGTATCCTTGCTATGGAGTTGAATGAGATGCTGTTTCGCAGGAGTGAAAAATATGCGATGGTATCGAGCTCAAAAAGGAAGGGGCAGGTGATCATGAAAAAGTTTCCGATCATCAAATCGGTGGCCCACGCGGACTGAAGATCGGAAAGGCAGTCAAAGGCGTAATACACTCCGCTGCCTTCGGTTTTTATGATGTTATGCACTCTGGCTGAAAAGGACTCGAAGCCGCTGTAGGAGTCAAGCTCGTACATAATGCTGTATTGTGAGGGTTCGAGCAGCGGCTGGTGCTGCGCAAATCGGAAATACACCATCCTTTTGCCGGATGACATTGCCGCTTCGGCAAAAGGAACGAGGAACATGCGGTAATCCGCGATTGAGTCCACCTGCCACACCACGTTGTCTCCCAGGCGCAGGCTGTTGCAGACATCATCAAGGCTCTTTAGCCCGGTTGTAATTTTTGCGATGGTTTTCATGATACACTGTTAAAGGTTGATGCTGATACGCTCAATATGATCGCGGAAAACAATCGCAGCCACATAATTTTCCAGGATGACGACGCATTCCGGGCTATTTTACAAATCCGTAATATACTCCGGCAGGCCGGGAAGGTGGTGTCCGGGGGCCAAAGGGACAACACACAGCGGCGCCCCTTCATTTGCGGATGCTGTCAGTCAATCAGGATTTTGTCCGCCACATCGGGGAGATCAGGATCGAATTCAATGAGGCAGAGTTGCCGGCCCTCGTGGGCGGCCGAAAACATACGGGTATTGCCTATGGTGTCCTTCCATGATCCGGAAACGCGCGACGATTCATGGATGTGGCCGTGAAGCGTAATGAGGGGCTGGCGCTGCTCGATCAATGAACGGACGGCCATACTGCCGACGTGGGGATCGATGTGAACATAATCGACCTTCGCACCCCTGGTGTCGAGCATGTCGAGTTTTGTATTGTACGGTGGTGTGTGAAAGAGAAAAATTGCGCGTTCGCAGCAGTCCTCCCCGGCGAGAGCTGCGAGCTCATCGGCGATGGTGGTGTGTTCCAGTTCCTGCGGACTGATTGCAACGGATCTGATGCCTGCCGATTCAAGGGTGCAGTTCGGATCCACGTACCGCGAGATGTCGTATCGTTCCCAGTCTTTGAGCATAAACGGGGTGGGGGGAACGCAGGAATAACCGAATATTTTAAAACCTCTCCAGTTGAACCCGCGGTTGTGCATGTATCGAAGCAGCCCGCGCTCTTCGGCGTGAAAGAAAAATTGTTCATATATTCTGAGGTCATCATTGCCGAGGATGACGAACACTTCCGGGAACGCGGCGCCGAGCTCGGTTTTTAATGATTCGAGCGGGGAAAAAAAGCAGTGTTCGAGGAAGTCGGGAATACCGGTTTCACGGTGTGAGAAGAAAAAAAGACCGGAAGGCAGAATATCGCCCCCCAGAAAAAGCGCATCGACGGGCTGCTGTCGCAGCAGGGTGAAAAGGCTTGAATATTTTCTTTCCGATCCGTGCAGATCGGAGGCGAAAACACAGCGCATGTGAGATACCCCTGCGGTTCTATTTGAGTATGATTCCCCGTCCGCTGCGTCCGTCCATCATCACTGTGAGAGGCCGGGCGAAACGGATATGTCTGACATGCGTCATCACGCGCTCGGGCCGGTGCGACAGAAGCCATTCTTTGTCGAGAAATGTTTCTCCAGATTGTCTGTCAACGCTGAAATACCCGATTCTGTTCAAGGATATGTTGTGAAAAAAATGCGAGCCACGGGAGAAATCCGGCTGTCTGCCCTCGATCCCTGTTTCAATTATGACTTTGGCTCCGCTGATCTGGTTCCAGCGCACAGGAATTCCAAGCCAGGGTTCGCTGGAGCCCCATCTGCCGGGCCCGAGGAGAAGATAGGGCCGATTTTCCGTCAACAGTATGGCGTTGAGCTTTTCAAGCATCGCCGCGGACTCCTCCGTCAATGATGCATCGAGCACGGGGAGCGTGACCATTACGGCGTCGGAAATCCCCCTGACGATGCCGTTGCCCAGCACGTTGTCGCTGGAGCACAGAATGTCTCCTGAACTGTAATTATCCCTTTCAATTGTAACGAGGTTTTCGTGCAGCGCCATCGGCCTCACCTGCAAAAGGTGCAGCGAGGCGGGACGGGCCGTGTGAGGCGAAAGCGTCCCGGCGAACTCTATTTCAACCGGGCACCCCACCGCCTCGGAGAGTTCGGAGAGGAGGCTGTTCAGGATCGGGGCCAGCGGGACAATCTCATTTTTCAGAATATGCGCGAAGGTGATAACCCGCGGGCCGGGTACAGAAATGCCGTCGTAGAGCGCCTGGTTTTCAGCCGAATAAGTTGATGCAAGAAATTCAAGCACGCCATCACGCTCCGCCTGTTCGATTCCCCTCTGTACCACAAAACGGCTGGGACCGGTGAGGAAGAAGGGGGATGTGTCCCCGTTTATCAGGGAAAGGGCGTGAAACGTTTTCTGTGAGTAATCCAGCATGTCGTCAATCGTATTGAACTGGGGCAAAACTCCGGGGTGGGAAGGTGAAAACTGAAGTGAAAATCCGCCGACAGCAATTGAAGTACCCAGCCCTGCGACCACCCGTGCAACGCCATCGGATGGCTGGGCGCCCGGGGCCGGATAAAAATTCGCGGATTGCGCAATGCCGGAAAAATCGGGATAGAAGAGATTTCCATGCCGTGCGCCGCAGAGCTCCTGGATGATCACTCCCATTTTTTCATCGGCAGGCGCAAGCCCGGTGTTCCTGACGTACTTTCGCGCGTTGCTGAAAAACGCCGAAGCGTAGACGTGTTGAATTGCGGCGGCGAGGGAGAGGAAACGCTCTTCGTCAGTGCCGGTGTTGGGGATCATGACAGTTGAATAAATGCCTGAAAATGTCTGATAGAAGGAATCCTCAAGAAGGCTTGACGACCTGACCGCGAGAGGGGCTTTTTCCCTGAGGCTGAACTCGCGAAGGCGCTCAAGCAGGGGCGCCGGCAGCAATGAACGTGAAAATCGACTCGCAATCTCATCGTCACTGTCGCACGTGGAAGCGAATTCGGCGAGATTGTTGGATTCGAGAAACTCATCGTACAGAGCGGTCCGGAGGAACAGAGATCGGGGGATGGAGACGCTCATGTCCCCGGACAGGGCTGTATCAAGTCCTCGATGGAGAACCGTGTCCATAAATTCCAGCCCCCGCGCTTTCCCGCCGATTGAGCCCCCTCCTATGAAGCTGAACTGCGAGTAATCCTCATGGTAGTGCGGAGAGTAGGGGACGATGGAACCGCGCAGGATGTCCTTCCTGAAATCCCGTATAAGCCGGAGCGTTGTTTCGCGCAGTTGCTCACCATGGCATTGTTGGCCGCACTGGATGGAATCCAGCGAATCCGCCAGCGAGAAGTTGGTTCGTGCCCGGAGCCAGCGGGAAATGCTTCCATCCTCTATCGCTGCAACGAGCGATTCGCAGTCAATTTTCCTGATGACGCCGGTAAGGGCGGTGAGGTTTGAAGCGACGAGGTATGGTCCTCCCTCACCTTCCTGCAGGCGCAGATCGCCAAAGCCGAAAACGGTATCAAGCGCATCCCTGAAGGAATCGCGCAGCGTATGAGAGTTCTTGTGGATGAATCCCGCATTGAGCGACTTGGCATCTTCGCTGACTGTTTCATCGCTCGACTGAAAGATCACCGGAAGATGAGGATGCCGGGCCCTGACCGTTTCAATGAAGGTCCTGCCGGCGCGGGCATCGGATTTTCCATCGACCGGGAACACCGCGTCGCAGATAATTCCGAGCATGCGGTGTTCATGACGGCT
>CAZPZJ010000138.1:4182-9787 GCA_964591055.1 uncultured Leptospiraceae bacterium | reverse complement strand
GGGTACGTGGGCGCGCCCAGCGCGAAGGAGAGATGGATGGGGCTTGCCGCCGGCATGATGATTATCGTGAATCCGTTCATGGGCGCGTCCCGGTAGATGGAGGATATGGTTGATTCCTGGTAGGTCCGGACGACGATGTGGCGGATAAAATCGGGGAGCTCGTTGACGAAGATGCCCTGTTTCGACATCAGCCCCCCCTCTGTGGTCATGAAGTACGGAATTGTTCCCCCAATCCAGTGGCCCTGCGGAAGCTTGCCCAGCACGCTTTCATCGCCGGCAAGCACCAGCTTTTTCCCCTGCTGTATGAGCGTGACGACTTCGGAGACCGGTAATAGAGTCTGTTTCATAGTGAGCTCCCGATTGATTGAATTATTTTCTGCATGTCCACCTGCGCCTTGGGGTGCGCCGCCACCCTGATGAAGAGATCCTTGAGCTCTTCCGCGCACCGGGATGCCGTGTCCGGATTCTGCCTTACGTTAAGCTGGAGCCTTGACAGCAGAATCTTCGCCGCGAGAAAATCCGGTTCGAATCCGCTTTGTCCCCGCACGATGTTCAGCCATACGCTGTTGGGAATCTTGGAAATATCCATTGTATAACCCTCAATGTAAATTAAAACTCTTTTTGTTTTGTCTGCATGAAAGCATGTGAACAAATTTATATATTTATTCAACTCGTGTCAAGGTATATGATGTAAAAATACTGTTAAAAAGGATTGAATCCGGGGGCAGAGAAACCATGCAGGGCAGAAATGCGCTCCGGAGCGGGATGATCACCAGGAAGGATCCTCTGACAGGAGCCGTTCTGCTGATTCGGGATCCAGGGGCTTCGAATAATAGTACCCCTGCCCGTACTCGCACCCGAGTTCGCGGAGCAGATGGTAGTGCTCAACCGTCTCGACTCCCTCGGCGATCACTTCCTTTTTCAGGTTGTGGGCCAGGTTGACGATGGTTTTTACTATCTCGTTGCTCTCATCGTCAATTCCCATCCACTTGACGAACGACTGGTCGATCTTGAGCACGTCCATGGGAAAATGCCGCAGGTAGCTGAGCGAGGAGTACCCGGTCCCGAAGTCGTCCATGTAGAGTTTGAAATTCATCTTCTTGAGCTTCAGGAGCATGATGTTGGCTGAATCCATGTCGGCCATCAGGGCGCTCTCCGTTATTTCGAAGCGGAGCGTATCGAAAGGAATGCTGAATTCGCTGACGATCGTCTGTATCTCCTCGGCGAGCTCGGGATGGATGAACTGCACGGTGGAAAGGTTCACGCTGATCGTCAGGGGCAGTTCGCGGTGAAATTTTTCGTGCCATGCCGCGAGCTGGCGGCATGCCTCCTCGATCACGTAAAAGCCGAGCGATATGATGAGCCCGGTCTCCTCCGCGTCATGGATGAACTCTGACGGCGAGATGAATCCGCGCTCGTGGTGTTTCCAGCGGATAAGCGCCTCGAATCCCGTTATCCTTCCTGTCTTCATTGAAACGATGGGCTGGTAGTGGAGCAGGAATTCACGCTTCTCGATCGCCCTGATAACGTCGTCTTCAAAATCAATTTTACCGCCGACGTCCCGCAGTGGATGCGAGGGCGTTCCGCCGGATTCCATGTCGTGGAGGACCCCCTTTGACGGCAGGCATTTCATCAGCAGCTTCCGCTGGTCGGCGCCATCGCTGTACGCCGAAAGCAGATTGCTGACCAGGCGGGTTTTCATGACATACGCCTGCTGGCGGACGTTATCGCTTATAAGCTCGACCCTGATTTTCTCGTCAATGGCCCTGTTGCGCCTGTGCCCGGCGATAATTTCACGGATGCGGTCGAGGAAATGCTGCTCGCTGCACGGTACGCTGATGTGGTATCCTGCCCCCAGCCTGAGCGTTTCAATCATGAATTCCGCGGACGCCCCTGAAAGAGTCAGCGTGACAATGGGGATGAAGTGCTGGATGTTGTCGTCTTTCAGGACCTGCTCCATCCCGCCGGAATCCGGTGAAGTGTCCGAAAGCCCGATGATAAGATCGGTCCTCGACTGAAGGGCGAAAGCGGAGGCTTCATTCCATGATGCAAGGGAAGTGATGCGGAAGCCGTTGGATGAAAGGAGGGTGGAAATCCGGGATTCAAGCGGCGGGGTGATTCCTGCCAGTATGATGTGCGGTGAATCCATGCGGGCTCCTTTCCCGGCTCGAAGCGGCGCCGTTGTCGTTTCAGGGTGAGCGGATTGTCGGGGAGGATTGGAAAAATGTCAACACAAAGACAATGCAGGGATCTTTCAATCGAGAAGGGAGGCCCGCCTGACATGTACGCCGAAGCCGTGCCGCAGATCGTCGAGAATTTCGTCGATTTTCTCCTTCCTTTCGCGTTCGGCACGGCCCGGGTCATAAGGGGAAAAGAGGTCAAGCTGCCCCTGGGTGCTTCCGGGCTCGTCCTCTAGGTTCGAAAGCCGAATCCCGATCAGACGCACGGGCTTTTCCCTGCGGTAAAAATTCCTGTACAGGCCGAGCGCCGTGTCGCGGATTGTGAAGGTGTCCCTCGCCGGGCGATCGAGGGTTTGGCTGCGGGTGTGCGTTTCAAAACCGTGCAGACGGATTTTCAGCGTGATAGTCCTTCCCCGTACGCCGTATTCCCGCGCCCGCCTCGCAAGCTGGTCGGCGAGCTCCAGCAGCGTGTGTTCGATCAGCGGATCAGACGACGTGTCGGAATCGAAAGTGTACTCCTCGCTCACGGACTTTCTCTGTCCCTGGCATTCCACTTCCCTGGGATCGATGCCGCGCGCAAGAAGCCACAGGTGCTCTCCCCATTTTCCCAGAAGGGTTTCCATCTCCTCCAGGCTCGCCGATGCAATGTCGCCTATCGTGGCGAATCCGAATGATTTCAGGTAATCAACGGTCTTAGATCCCGCCCCCCACAGTCTGGAAACGGGCAGCGGGGCGATGAACTCCCTTTCCCGCCCGAAGGGGCAGATGGTGAGCGCGTCGGGTTTGTTGAGGTCGGAAGCGATTTTCGCGATCGACTTGCACGAGGCGATTCCCACGCTTGATGTCAGTCCCGTCGCGTCGCGGATCGCGCGTCTGATGCTCTCCCCGATTTCCCGCGGCTCCCCGAGCAGCCGCCGTGCGCCGGTACAGTCCAGAAAGGCCTCGTCGATGCTGAGCTGCTCCACCAGCGGAGAGAAGGTTGCAAGCACCGACATCACAATCCGGGAAACTTCGCAGTAGCGCTCGCCCCTGGGCCGCGCGAACACCGCCGTGGGGCATAGGCTGTAGGCCCGGGATATGGGCATGGCGGAGTGGATGCCGTACGCGCGCGCCTCGTAGCTGGCGGTGGACACCACGCCCCTTCCCCTGCCTCCGCGGGGATCGGCACCGACGACGACGGGGCGGCCGCGGTATTCAGGGAAATCGAGCTGCTCCACCGCGGCGAAGAAGGCGTCCATGTCAACGTGAACGATGACTCTTTGGGTGTCGGGCGTCATGAGGTCATCACCATTGCGCTATACATAAATATAGTGTCTGTGGCTCAAGCGTCAAGTGATTATTCGCGGGTGAGCTTCGATGATCCAGGTGGTAATAATATGTATCATAATAAAGATATAATGTTGATATAAGTTAAACCATTCTGTATATTATACAACACGTCTTTTACACATGTCTTCCGTCGCGAATTGGCAGAACAGCGGGAAGCTCTGAACAGTGAGGTAATCCTTATATTTTTGGAAGGTGATACTATGGGAAAGACTTCGTGCCTGGATTCGGTCAGACGTTTCAGATGGAGAACAGTTTTCTATACAGACGTGCTCAGCTACGCGATTATCGTTCCCCTGATCGTCGCAATCTACGTGCTGACAACACCCCTGCAGCCGCAGCAGGTGAAGGCGTTCCTTGTGACGGTTGCCACTGTTGCGGTGATCTACCTGGCGCTGAACGTGGCGTGGATTGCCTATCTCTACAGGCCGTTTATTCTCTACGGCCTGCTGAAGGACGAAGGCCAGAGCATCCCCGATAATCTGAAAGTTTCCGTCCGCGAAAGGATCGCGGCATTTGCTCCCATGAGCGGGGTCGCCATCCTGATCCGCTGGGTTTCAGCCTTTCTGTTTGTAAGCCTGAGCGTGAACGTGCTTGCGGGGATCAGCTTTATCCAGCTTTTGAACCTGTGGATCGCGGGAGGGTGCGTGACCGTGATTTCCGTGATTCACTACAACATCGTGCTGACGGCGATGATGGAGCGCTTCTCCGGGGATGAAATGTTCCATGAGACAATCAATGTTCACACGGAAAAATCATCAACGCCGCTCTGCTCGATATCGTCGGAGCTGACTGCGGCGGTGATTATAATCTGTTTTCTTATCTCGCTCATACTCACTATCACTTCAATCAAGGTGAGCCACACTGTCGCGTCGGCGTCATTTGCGAGGATTTTGCACAGCCACAATGGTGCAATCAATGCCGATGAAATAGTGGGATTTTCGATTGTCATCTCGAAATGGATGATAGGCATGGGAATGCTGCTCATGCTCATTGCCGCGGCGATGATCTTTCGCATCGTGAAACAGAAACTGGAGCCCATGAAGGAAATCCGCCACCAGTTCAACCTCATGTCGGAAGGCGATTTCAGCGGCAAAATCTCCTTTGCCGGCGGCAACGAGTTCGGCATGCTCGCCTCGTCGCTGCACTCGCTGGTCGTGAGGATGAGGGGCGTTGTCAACACGATCATCCAGCTTTCGACGGAGCTTGCGTCCTCAGCCGAAGAGATGGCCACGGCCGCGGAGTCGTTCTCCTCCAACGCGCAGAACCAGGCGGCCACCGTGGAGGAGGGCACAGCGTCCATCGAGGAGATTTCGTCCAACATCGACAGCGTTTCCGAGAACGTGATGACCCAGTTCGACATGCTGATCAAACTCATCGCCAGCATGGACAACCTGTCGCGCTTCATTGACGGGATGAACAGCTCGGTGATGACCGCGCTTTCAATCACGGAAAAAATTGCGTCCGACGCAAAGCGTGGCGAGCAGGCGATCCTCTCAATGGACAGTACCATGAAAAACATCACGTCAAGCTCGATCCAGATGGCGGGCATCATCAGCATCATCGACGAGATATCCGACCAGATAAACCTGCTCTCGCTCAACGCGGCCATCGAGGCGGCCAGGGCCGGAGACGCCGGGCGGGGATTCGCGGTGGTTTCCGACGAAGTGTCCAAGCTCGCCGACCAGACCGCGTCAAGCCTCAAGGAGATCAATCAGATCATATCGAAAAACGAGCATGAAATCTCAGCCGGGATGACGCAGATCGTTGAAACAACCGGCGTGCTCAGGACGATCATCGAGGGCGTCGGCGTCATTGAAAAGGGGATGACCGAGGTTTCGGAAACGATGAAGGCGCAGGTTTCAACCAACAATGTAGTGCGTCAGAACGCGTCGCTTTTGAAGGCAATCTCGGAAGAGATTAAGATCTCTACCGGAGAGCAGAAAATCGCGATCGGAGAAGTCAACACGTCGATGGTCAACATCAACGACCTTACGCAGACCAACGCGAGCGGCGCGGAGGAGATGGCCGGCAACTCGGAAAACCTTGCTCACATGGCGACATCGCTCAAGGAGTCGGTGGATTTTTTCAAGGTGTAA
>CAZPZJ010000138.1:1910-4082 GCA_964591055.1 uncultured Leptospiraceae bacterium | reverse complement strand
AACTGGGCGGTCAGCGATATCTGCTTGGCCATGCGCACTCCCACGGCCTGGCGCAAGAGCTGCGTCATCCCCCAGCCGGGGTGGATTCCCACCTTGAGGTGCGTGTCGGCGAAGGACGCCTGATCGGACGCGATCAGGAAATCGCACTGCAGGGCAATCTCGAATCCCCCGGTGATGGCGTGGCCGTTCACGGCGCCGATGACGGGCTTTTTGCAGGCGGCGAAAGCCTCCGGCAGGTCGACGCCATCTCCCCTCGGGTCAAACAGGTTGTCGGTGCCGATCACGGAAAGGTCGATGCCGGCGCAAAATGACTTGCCGTTCCCTGTCAAAACCACGGCCCTGATCGAGTCGTCCTTCTGAGCGTTCTCAAGGCCTTCATAGAGCCCAGCCAGGAGCGCCTGGTTGATCGAATTGCGCCTTTCGGGGCGGTTGAGCGTGATGAGCGCGGCGTTTTGCCTGGTTTCATACAGTACTGCCTGTTCCATTGTGTTCCCCCTTTATGCTGTGATCATTTTTCCCGTCATGCCGTTCAGGTAAAGGGCGATCATGTTGATGGATGATGTGACGGTGGTTCTTTTGAAGTACTTCGATGTATCTGGGATATTTTTTAAATGCCCGGAGTTTTGTATTTGTATTCATGGCCCTTTCCCCTCAACGCCAGCATGCTCCCAAAACAGTGACAAATGATCAATAAAAAAACATGCAGGAAAAGAGAAACGCAGAGCTCCTGATGGAAACGGCAATGATAAAGAATGCATCTGAATGAAGAAGAGCAGGAAACCACGCCCCTCCCGGCCCTGCGCCGGGAGGGGCGTGGTGAAGGATTGTGATTTCAGAAAAAGCGTTTTACCATTTGCCGGTTTTACGCATTTCAGCCCTGGGGTATGTCCTGATCTCCTTCAGGGATTCTTCAATCTCATCTTCGGGAAGCGCGTAATCGGAGAGCTCTCCCCTCATGAATTTCTCATACCCGTACAGGTCGATGAGTCCGTGACCGCTCAGGTTGAAGAGGATCACACGCTCTTTGCCCTCCTCTTTCGCCTCAATCGCCTTGCGGATGGCGGCGGCCACGGCGTGGCTGGTTTCGGGAGCAACGATGATTCCCTCGGTTTTTGCGAAGAGCATGGCCGACCTGTAACATTCAAGCTGTGGGATGGCAAGCGGCGTCGCGAGCCCCTCGACGACGGCCTGCGACACCAGAGGGGACATGCCATGGTAGCGAAGTCCGCCTGCGTGGATTGGCGCTGGGACGAAGCCGTGGCCAAGCGAATACATGGCCAGAAGCGGCGTCATCTTCGCGATATCCCCATGGTCGTAGACAAAGGGAGCCTTGGTGAGCGTGGGGCACGACGCCGGCTCAACAGGGATGATGTCTATCTGCGCCCCGTGGATTTTGTCGTTCATAAACGGGAAGGAAAGCCCTGCGAAATTGCTGCCGCCGCCGGCGCATGCGATGACGGAATCAATTTTTTTCTCGCCCGCAAGCTCAAGCTGCTTTTTCGCTTCAAGCCCTATGATCGTCTGGTGGAGCATCACGTGGTTGAGCACGCTCCCCAGCGAGTAGCGGGTCTGGCCGGTGGAGTCGGAGACCGCGTCCTCGATGGCCTCGCTGATTGCAATTCCCAGGCTCCCCGGGGAGTCCGGGTGTGCGGCAAGCACGTCGCGTCCCGCCTGGGTGAGGGGGCTGGGGCTCGGGATGCAGGTGCCTCCCCATGTTTCCATCATCACCTTGCGGAGGGGTTTCTGCTCGAAGCTGACACGAACCATGTACACCTTGCACTCCATTCCCAAAAGCGAACATGCGAAGGACAGGGCGCAACCCCACTGGCCGGCGCCGGTTTCGGTGGTAAGCTTATTGATCCCGAACTGCTTGTTGTACCAGGCCTGGGCCACCGCCGTATTGGGCTTGTGGCTTCCTGCCGGCGAGACGCTCTCGTTTTTGTAGTAGATGCGCGCCGGGGTCCCGAGCGCCTGTTCCAGATATCTCGCCCGGTGCAGAGGGGTGGGCCTCCAGCGGTAGAGAAGGTCAAGAATTCCTTCCGGGATGTCGACCCAGCGGTCAGTGCACATTTCCTGCTCGATCAGGTTCATTGGAAACACCGGGGCGAGCTTGTCCGGCGTGACCGGGTTCCCGTCGGGGCCCAGCGGCGGCAGCATCGGGGTCGGGAGGTC
>CAZPZJ010000138.1:0-1810 GCA_964591055.1 uncultured Leptospiraceae bacterium | reverse complement strand
CGGGTAGAACGGGGATACCAGAAGAAAAGTGTCCGGATTAAAGACATGCTGAAGGCTTTGCGGTATGGAGGTGTGGAATGCGCCGTAGGGGAGCACGGCGGCGGTCCTCCCTCCGTTTTCGACGGCTGATCGGTGTGCGATCGTATCGGCGCCGCGCGCGAGCCCGCTGATCACAGGAATGTTCCGGCGGGAGAGCTCCTTCGCGGCCATGTAGGCGATCATTCCGCCGCGCTCGCTCACGTCCCTGTCGCCAAGAATGGCCGCAGACGCTTCATGAAGGATTGCCGCGTTGCCGAAGCAGTAGAGCACGGAAGGCGTCTGGCTTTTCAGAATGGAGGCGAGGCGCTTCGGGTAGCGCGGATCGAAAACGAAGATCGCCTCGAAACCGGCATCCAGGATTTTCAGGTAGTCAGCTTCGACGCGGTCAAGGATTGCGAACGCGGAGTGGAAAGCGTCGAGCACGGCGGGTGTAAAATGAAATTCCCTTTCGAGATCGGGGCGGGGGAGGAAAAAAATGTCCCTGATAGAAAGCCCCGCGGCCGAGGTCGCTTTCCGGATTTCGAAAAGCGACGCCGGGCCCACGCCGGGCGACTGTTCGAGGGCGATCCAGAATTTCGCTTCGCTCAAGCGCTCTCCTCCGTCAGAACGCGCCGAGCTGGCAGGCGGTTACCTTGATCTGCAGCGTTTCGCACGCGCGGGCGGCCTCCAGGCGGGAAATGCCTTCCCTGTCGGCGATCCTCCAGAGGCTCAGGCATGAAATTTTCCCGTTGGGCTCCAGGTGGTTTCTGATTTCCTGTTCGAGCCGTGGCGGGACGGTTTCAGCGGGCTTGACGATGCGGTTTTCCGGGGAGTATCCGAAGAGGCCCAGCTGGCATTTCACGAGCCTGATCTCATGGTAATCCATGGTGAATCCCGCTTCCTCCGGAGTGACATGAAGGCTTTCGCATATTCCGTGGGCCTTCACGCAAGAAAGCGCGGTATCGGACGACGCGGCAAGCACGGCCTCCGATACGCGGGTATCCGGACGGCGCTCCGGATTGTGCTTCTCAGCGAAATGTCCCTGTTTGGCCTGACTCATTGCCCGGTTCCTCTCTCATGGTAGTGGTGGGCCATCATCGCGGTGGGGTTCTCTTTCATCAACTTTTTTTCCATCCGCCCTGGATTGTCCGGGCCGCCGGTGGCATTAATTACTTGATTGATGCGTATGACAGGTGTATTTTGTTTGAGCGCTTTCTGCTGCTGATCACACGGGAGTAAGGACAGCGGAGAAGCCTGAATTCAAAAGCTGCACGGGAGGATCATTGGATGAAAAACATTAACAGAAAATCCGCAGCGGTATGCGGTTTTATCTTTGTCTGCCTTGCGGCGCTTGTGCTGATGACGGCCCACTCGACAAAGGCCGCCACCGGAGGCGATCCGGTTGCCGATAAGTACGGGGCGATCGCGTTTTCCACGTCCACGCGCTCGTATGGCTACTCCTACAACTACGCAACCCAGAACGAGGCCATCGCGCGCGCGATTGATGAGTGCAACGCCAGGGTCCCCGGACGGGATTGCCAGATGCTCGTGTGGTTCAGAAACGCGTGCGGCGCACTCGCGGTGGGCGATACGGGATACGGCTCGGCGTGGGCTGCGGACCGCTTCACGGCGGAACGGATCGCCATTGAAAACTGCAGCAAGCATTCGGCCAACTGCCAGGTGTTGCGCTGGGTTTGCACGGACAAGTGACGTTTCAGAGCACAATCTCGTCCCAGTAACGGCGTATGCAGATGGCGGTGATGTCGTCCATCTGCTCGCAGTACTGGGTGAA
>CAZPZJ010000137.1:6151-9875 GCA_964591055.1 uncultured Leptospiraceae bacterium | reverse complement strand
TCGTTTTACAAGAGCCACAGCTACGGATTCGTGTCGGTGCTTCAGGCCCCGGCCGAAATACTGACGAGCTATTACCTGGTCAAGAAGATGCAGGGTGACGTGTTCTATTCCGAGATAATGGCGGGGCTGCAGGCGGGAATCTCCATCTGAGGCGCGCCGTTCCCCGGTGTTTTACCCGGCTGCGCGCATTTTCTCTTGACAGACCCGTTCAGCATATTATATGTAACCACCTTATTCAAAACACCCAGCGAGGTCCCAATGTTCCCGATTCTCTATCAATATAAATTCATTTCGATTGGCGGCTACGGCGTCATGCTCGGGCTCGGCTTTTATCTCGCATTCCTCCTCTTCGAGCGTGAACTGAAACTGCGCGACATCAACCCCGAGCTCGCGTACAAAATCCTGCTCGTGGCCATTCCCGCCGGAATCATCGGCTCAAAGGTTTTCCACATCCTGGAGCACATGGACGAGTTTGCCCAGTACCCGATGGAGATGATCTTTTCCGGCGCCGGCCTTTCGGCGTACGGCGGTTTCATCCTCGCGTTCCTTGGCTGCACTTATATAATATGGAAAAGCGGCGAAAACGTCCTGACGGTGTGCGACGCCGTCTCCCCGTCCCTCGCGCTCGGATACTGCTTCGGCCGCTTCGGATGCCATGTCGCCGGCGACGGGTGTTACGGCATCGCCGCCCGGGACTATCACCTGTTCGGCTGGACCGGCACCTACTATCCCAACGGCATCGTCCCCACGTCCACAGCGGTGTTCCCCACGCCGCTCTTCGAGGTCTTTGTGTCCTTTGTCGCGCTGGGGCTGCTCCTTCAGTGGCGCCGCAAGAGCTGGCCTGTGGGCGCACTCTTTTTCATCTACCTGATCATGAACGGCGTGCCGCGGTTTTTCGTGGAGTTCATCCGCCTGAACCCCGTGACCGTGATCGGACTCACCCAGGCGCAGATCATCGGCCTCCTCTTCACCGTAACGGGCGCCATCGGCATCGTGCTTCTCTGGAAGAGGCCGGAAAAGCAGGCGTAACCTGTCAAAACGAAAGCCGGGGCGGCGTTTTCCTGCTCCCGGCTTTCGCGACATTCATGCGCCCCTCTCCTGAAGTTTCACCGGCGATCCGGTTCCACGCCGGTAGCGCATGCCCCCGATCTCACCTCTTCACAAGCTTCTGCGCGGCCACAAGGAGCACGTCCCACACCGGAGAGAACGGAGGGGCGTACCCGAGGTCAAGGTAGGCAAATTCATCAATCGTCATTCCCGCGGTGATGGCGGTTGCGGCGACATTGACGCGCAGCGCGGCGCCGTTCTCTCCGGCGGTCTGCGCGCCCACAAGCTTTCTGTTCCGCGCATCGATGAAGAGCTTCATGAAAATCGGGCGGGAATCCGGACAATAACCGGCAATGTCATGCCATTTGGCGCTTGCGGACTCAAGCGGGATGCCGTACTTCTTCGCTTCGGCCTCGTCGATGCCGGTCCTCGCCACTTCCAGGTCAAACACTCTCACCATCTGTGAGCCGACCACGCCGGCAAACACTTCCCCGGAGACTCCCGCTGCCTGAAGGCCCGCGACCCGCCCCTGCTTGTTGGAGGTGGTTCCCAAGGGCATGTACACGTCCGCGCCCGTCACAAGGTGACGCACAGTGGCGCAGTCACCCGCCGAGTACACGCCCGGAATGCCGGTTTCGGATTTCGCGTTCACGACAATCGCCCCGCGTTCGGTCATGGTAAGACCGCTTCCCCTGAGAAAATCCGTCGCGGGCGCCACACCCGCCGAGACGACCATGAAATCGGCCTCGTGGACCGATCCTCCGCCCGTCACCAGGCGAAGGCGCCGACCCTGACGCTCGACCCTCACGAGATCGACGCCGGTTTCAATCTGAACGCCGTTGCGGACAAGCGAATCGGCGACAAGCGCGCGCACCTCCGGGTCCATGGTCATCGCGACCGACTCCATCTTCTCGACGATCAGGCAGTCGACGCCTCTCCCGCGCAACGCCTCCGCCATCTCCAGCCCTATGAAGCCGCCGCCGACAAGAATGCCGGATGAGGGTTTTCGCTCATCAAGAAACTTCTTTATTCTGACGCCGTCGTCCAGGTTTCTGAGCGTGAAGACGTTCTCCCCGTCCAGGCCGGGAATCGGCGGGACAACGGCGCGCGCGCCGGTCGCGATCACAAGATTGCCGTACGAGTACTCCCGCATCTGCCCGTCCTGCCTGACGAAGACCTTTCTGGCGTCAAAATCCACACGCCCGACCTCCGAGCGGAAATGTATGTCGATCTTCCTCTTGTGAATAAACTCATCCACGTCGATGGCGATCAACCTTGCGGCGTCGGTTATCTCGCCGCCGATAAAGTAGGGCAGGCCGCACGCAGCATACGAGACGCTGTCTCCCCGCTCGAACACGCCGATGGTCATGGAAGCGTTCGCCCGGCGCGCCTGCGACGCCGCGCTCATCCCGGCCGCAACTCCTCCGATCACGACAAGGTCATATTGGCCCATTCAATCCTCCTGTCAGATGCACTCCCGAACCCTCGCACCTCTCGAAAACCGGCGCGCGGCCCTTTCGGCCACGAGGCCCCCGCGAACACACACCAGAGAAAATAACGCACGGCAAAAGCTCCGTCAAACAGATTTTACCCTGCTCCGCGGCCAACACCCATGCTGTCCGGCCAATGCTTTTCCCCTGCCGGGCGCACACCGATAAAAAGGGCGGCGGCCATCCACGGCCCCGCCCCAGCAGGAAGAACAATGATACAGGATGAAATATACCGGCTCAGCCGAGACTTTTCATCAGGCTGGCGCTGACGTCTTTCACGCCCGGCTTTCCGTCAAGCTCGATTACCCTGAGCTTCCCGTTTGACGCCGCGATGTCCTTGAAATAGTTGACCGCCGCAAGCGTGCCCGTACTGGCGCTGTAGTAAATATCATGCCGCTTGTTGATGGCCGTTTCGTCCTGGTCGTCGGCCCGGGTTGAAAGAGCTCCTCCGCACACCCGGCAGACCATCTCGCCGTTCTTTTCCGCGGGCTTGATGGCGTCAATATAAACGTTGTTGGGATGATTATTATCGTTGGCGCACAGGCGGCGGCCCATGATGCGCTGCTTGGCAAGCTCGCGGTCAAGCACTATCTCGACCACATAATCGAGCTGCATGTGTTCTTTTTTCAACGCCTCGTGCAGCGCCTTTGCCTGCTCGGGATTCCTGGGGAAGCCGTCCAGCAGCCACCCCTTTGAGCAGTCCGCCTCTTTGAGCCTGTCAAGGATCATCGGTATGGTGATTTCATCCGGGACGAGATCCCCGCGATCGATGTACTCCTTCGCCTTCTTCCCGAGCCCGGTGCCCTTCTTAATGTTTTCCCGGAAGATCACCCCGGACTCGACGTGGGCGATATTGTACTTCTGCTGAACAACGGCGCCCTGCGTGCCTTTCCCGCTGCCGTTTGGTCCGAATATCAGTACGTTCATAACTCACTCCATCTCTTTTGTAGTACGTCTCCACACCGCGCCCGCCTCCAGGGCCGGGGAGACCGCCGAAAAAGCGCTTCCCGACATCGCGCATCAAATCCCGTTTCGCGTCTCAACCCGCATTCGAAAGGACATGCCGGTGCAAAGCTGACGGGAAGTGTGATATTTTTTTTGCTTAAAATCAGGAAAACAGTGCCTTTTCTTTATAGGCATAGGAGAACATGGCGAAGGCATTCTGTCAAGAACCTTCCCGCAAAAAA
>CAZPZJ010000137.1:0-6051 GCA_964591055.1 uncultured Leptospiraceae bacterium | reverse complement strand
GGAGGCCGGAAAAATCCCCTTTTTTTTATTTGCCTTCGCCATGGTAGTATGATTGTATTTTTCAGCAGAGAGAGGCAGGAGGCGGTGAATTGAAAAGAATCGTGTCATTGCTGTGTGTGATGTGGGCATCCCTGGCCGCCGCAGACGAAATCCACCTTCAGGACGGGACCGTCCTCAGGGGGCAGATCATCCAGGTCACCGCGGACCGCATTGAATACGACCCCGAGGGAGCACGGGCGTTCGACATCGTGCCGAGGGGGCAAATATCCAGAATCGTCTACAGCGACGGCAGCACTGTCCTGCTGAATGAAACCGGCGCCGTGGCGCGGCGCTCTCCTGGCACTCCTGGCGCCGCTCCGGTCGCCAATCCGGGCATCCACAGGCATGACGGCTTTTTTTAAGGCTGATGCTGGGCGCAGGGCCTTTCACGTCAACCATTGACGACAACGCGGGCACGGAGTACGAATGCACGGGAACGGCTGTCAACTTCCGCCTCCAGGCCGGTTACGCGTTTACGGACAACCTCATCCTCTTTATCGACAACGCAGCCTCCAGCATTGAGGATCCTGAAATCAAGATGAACGGCGTTACCGTTCAGGAGGAGGGTTCGACCATCGGAACCAGCGATCTGGGCGTCGGAGCCTCCTATTATTTCATGCCTTACAACATCTTTCTTTCCGCATCCCTCACCATGAGCCAGACCAGCTTTGAAGGAGATTACATTGACGGCAATTCCGATATCGGCTGGGGCATCCACGCCATGGCGGGCTGGGAATGGTGGATTTCCGAAAACTGGGGAATCGGCGCGGCGCTCCTTTTCTCGTACAGCGAGCAGAAAGCCAACGAGGAATTATCCGGCCTCGAAAACGACATTACCAACAGGTACTTCGGCATCATGCTGTCTGCCACTTACAACTGAGTATCTTTATGCAATCCGCTACCCCGGCCCGGCGCAGCTCCCATCAGGAGCGTTCCGCCGCATGCGGCCGGCATAGCATCATCCGGGTAAAACGAGTACGGTCATAGCGGCGATATGAGCAGGCACGAACAGTTGATAGGAACCGGTTACAGGCTCTCCCATAAGATCGGGGAAGGAGGCATAAGCGAGGTATACCTTGCCGACGACCTGAAATCCTCTGAAAAGCGCGCCATCAAGTTCCTGAAGCCTTCCGCCACATCTAAACGCATAGAGGACCTGATACGCTTCCGCACCGAGGCATCGTCGGTGTCCCGCCTGGCGCATCCCAACATCGTGCGCATTTTTGAAATCGGCGAACAGGACGAGACGCCCTTCCTTGTCATGGAGTACCTCGAAGGGCCCAGCCTCCGCGACTTCCTGGAGCGCGCCAACCGCATCACGCCGGTGGAGGCGGTGGACATGATAACCCAGATCTGCGACGCGCTCGACCACATCCATTCGGCGGGGATCGTGCACCGGGACCTCAAGCCCGGCAACATACTCTTCACCACCACGCCCACCGGCAAGAGAATTCTCAAGCTCATCGATTTCGGCTTCGCAAGGCTCAAGGATTTCCTGGCCGCCGACGAGTCGGGCGAGGTCGTTGGCACGTTCGGCTTCATGTCTCCCGAACAGTGCGGCGTGGTGAAGAGAAAAGTGGACGCCCGCAGCGACCTTTACTCGCTCGGAATCATCTGCTACCAGATATTCACGGGCGCGCTCCCGTTTGAGGGCGACAGCGTCAGCTCGGTTATTCACCAGCACATCGCGAAGGTGCCCGACCATCCCTGCTCCCTGAACAGCGAACTCCCGCAGGTGCTGGGAGACATCACCCTCAAGCTCCTGGAGAAGGAGCCAGAGAAGCGCTATCAGAGCGCGCTGGGCATCGTCAACGACCTGAAGAAGTTCCGCAGGGGAAAGCGGGATTTCGTCCTGGGCCTGGACGAGCAGATTACCGCGCTCAATTACCGCACAAGCCTTACCGGCAGGGAGGAGGAGTTTGAAAAGCTGAAGCGCCTGTATCGCTCAGCGGAACGGGGCGAGGGATCGGTGACGCTGATAAGCGGCGAGGCGGGCAGGGGCAAAACCAGGCTTGCCGAAGAGCTGCGCGACATGGTGATTGCTGGAGGGGGCCTCTTCATAGATGGCAAGTGCTTTTCCGGCGAAAACAAAACTCCTTACGGCCCGTTCCGAGACGCGCTCAACATCTTCATCGAGATTTTCCGGCGCTACACCCCGGAGCAGCGCAACCGTCTGAAGGCGCTGATGTCGGACTCCCTGGGCGATCTTGGCGAGGTGGTCGTCCGCATCAACGCTTCGATGCGGGAGGTGCTGGGCGACCCGCCGCCGATGGTCAGGCTTGAAAGCGACCGCGAGCACGAGCGCTTCCTGATGACGGCGAGCCGCTTCTTCCTCGGGCTCGGCACCGCCGAACACCCCGCAGTGATTGTCCTTGACGACCTTCAGTGGACCGACCGCGGAAGCCTGGATCTGCTCGGCATCATGCTTAAAAACATCGCGACCTCGGCGACGCTTGTGGTCGGCACCTACCGCGACAACGAGGTTGACGCCGGGCATCCGCTCAGATCGCTCATCAGCGAAGCCGTGGAGTCGGGGCGGAAGCTTGTGGAAATACCCCTTGCCCTGTTCGACCAGCCCCGCCTCAACGAGTTTATCGCCAGGCTTCTTTTCACCGGCCAGGATGACGTGCGCGGGATCTCCGACTTCGTATTCAGGAAAAGCAAGGGGAATCCCTTTTTCGCCATTGAAGTGCTCAAGCAGCTTGTCAACGACGGCGCACTCATTCATTCGCGCGGAGCGTGGGAGTTCAGGAGCGACGAGCTGGCGAAAAGCGAAATCGCCGGAACCATCATCGATATCATCATCAAGAGGATATCCCTGCTTGAAGCCCGTGAAGTCGAGGTGCTCTCCTACGCCGCCGCAATCGGGAGAAAATTTTCGATAGAGCTTCTCTTCGAACTGGCGGCGCACATTCCCAAAGACATCATTGTGGCGATTGTCGACCGCTGCGTCGAGCTGCAGCTTCTTGAGCGAGACCTTCAGGAAAAGGGGAAAATACTGTTCGTCCATGATCGCATCAGGGAAGCGTTCTACCGCAACATCGGCGACGACACGATCCGCTCGCTTCACCTCAAGATCGCACGCACCCTGGAGTCGTTTCACAAAAACGCCATTGACGCCGTGCTCTACGACCTTGCCTACCACTACATCAAGTCGGGCGACGCTGAAAAATCCCTCGCCTACGCGCTGCCGGCCGGCCTGCGGGCGATGGAGCATTACGCCAACGACGAGGCGCTGCGCTACCTCAACATCGCCGCGGCGCTCCTCGACGGCGGTCCGGATGCCGGAGTGGAAACGCTGCTTCTGTGCCGGCAGAAGATCGGGGAGATCAACCTGCGCATCGGCAGAAACGACGAGGGGATCGCCATCTTCAACCACATACTGACCATGCCGATGGACGATTCACGCAGGGCGGAGATTTACATGCAGCTCTGCCTCGCCTTCTTCAACAAGGGCGCGTGGAAGGAGTGCGAGGAAAACGCCCGCGTGGGACTCGCCCTGCTGGGAGAGAACCTCCCCGTGAAAAATCCCCGATTCGCGCTGAGCCTCGCCAGGGAAATCATTGTGCACATCATCCGCAACATTGTTCCTTTCAGAGGCAAGGCGCGGGAGGGTGGCGCAGACACGGAAAATATACGCAGGATCATCTGGTTTTACCTGCGGCTCAATTACGCGTACCTTCTGGGCAACAATAAAATCACGTATTTCATCCGCTCCACGCTCAGAATGCTGCACCTTTCCGAGTCACGGCTCGGCCCGTCACGCGAGCTCGGGATGACGCTCGCGGGGTACGCCAGCTTGTGCATGGCCATCCCGCTGTTCGCAAGGTCGCGCCGCTACCATGAGAAGGCGCTCGAATTGCGCCGGAAGCTGAAAGACGAGTGGGGGATGGCTCAGTCCCTCCAGTTCATGGGCTTCGGCGCGCAATGGAGCGGAGACGCGAAAAAGGGCCTCGAATACAACGAGCAAGCCCATAATCGATTCATGCGCATAGGCGACATCTGGGAAATGGCCATGTGCCAGAACGGGTTCAGCGCGGGATACTACTACCTTTCCGATTACGAAAAGAGCATCCAGGCCTCGATGAACTGGCTTGACACAAGCATCAGGATCAGGGACTCGTTCGGTGAGAGCACCAGCATGGCCAACCTCGCCTGGGCCAACACCGAGCTCGGCAACCACGACCAGGCGCGCCAGTGGGCCGGCAAAGGCCTTGCGCTCAGCGAGTCGCGCAACTACATGTTCGAATACTGCCTCAACGCTACGTACTTCGGCTACCTGAACACCGTCACCGGCAACTACCACGAGGCGATACAGCTGCTGGAGAAGGCGCGCAGGCTGGACCTGTCCACCGATTTTCTCAAGGCCTACACATCCATCCTCTACCCGTACCTGGCAGACGCATACAGGCTCGACTACCTGTCACGCCGCCCGCACCTGGCGCGGGGAGTCAGCCGCGCCTTTGCACGAAAGCTCAGGAAAGCGTGCCTTCAGGCTCTGAGAAAAACCAGGCAGTGGAAGCTCAACCGCCCCGCCGCCCTGCGCTCGATGGCCCAGTACTGCGCGCTCACCGGCAGCTACCGCCGCGCCGAGCGCTTTTTTCTGAAGAGCATCCGGGAGGCGGACGCCACCGAGCGCAGATTTGAGCTTGCCCGGTCGTTTCTGGAATACGGCGAATTTTTGGCCTCGCGCGGCCTGATGGAAGCGGCGATGTCAAAGTGGACCACGGCGAACCGCATCTTCGTGGAGATCAACGCCCGCTTCTTCGCCCGGAAGGCGTCCGACCTCCTGGGGATTCACGGCGCGGACTCCAGCAGGCGCGCCAGCATCATGGAGCGCCAGCGCCTGCTGTCCATCATAAAGCTGAGCCAGGACGTGAGCTCGATCCTCAACATCAACGAACTGCTTGACGTGATTTTAAGCAAGGCGGTGGAGGTCACCGGCGCGCGGCGGGGGTTCCTCTTCCTGCGCGACCAGCTCTCAGCGGAGCTTCGCATCGCGGCCACGAGGGAGATACAGCAGCATGACAAGGACGACGTCTTTTCGCACTCGATCGTCAACGAGGTCTACCGCAACGACAGGATCGTCCTCACCACCAACGCGGCCAGGGACGAGCGGATGCTCGATTACGAGAGCGTCGCCGAGTACGGCCTGAAGTCGGTGCTCGCCATCCCGATCAAGTTCCACGATCGCGTGATGGGCGTGTGCTACCTCGACAACCCGCTTTCCAGCGGAGTGTTCACCGACGAGGACGCGGACCTGCTCCGCGTGTTCATGAGCCAGGCCGCGATCGCAATTGAAAACGCCCAGCTCTACCAGAACCTGGAAAAAAAGGTCGAGGAGCGGACCCGCGAGCTCAGCTCTGCGTACAGCAAGCTGGACCGCGCCTACTCGATCATCAAGGACGACCTCTCACATGCGAGGATCATACACGAGACCATTTTCCCGCGCAACCTGGAAACAATGGGCGGATTTGATTTTACAATCGTGTACCATCCGGCAATCGACATCGGCGGCGATCTCTACGACATCACCGCGCTTGAGGACGGCGCGATACGCGTGTTTCTGGCCGACGCAATAGGCCACGGCGTGCAGGCGGCCCTCGCGACGATGCTCATCAAGAGCGAATACGAGAAGGTCAAAAAGCTTCCGCTTTCGCCTGACGCAATCATCGACATCCTGAACGGCGAGTTCATCCAGATTTACAGGCCGTCGGTGTCCTTTTTCACGTGCGTCATTTTCGACATCGACCGGGAGAGGAAAACGCTCACATTCGCGACGGCCGGCCACCCCGAGCAGTACCTGCTCACAAAAAATTCCTGCGCCGAACTGAGAAGTCCGGGGAGGGCGATCGGCCTGCACACCCAGACCAACTGCACGGCCCGCTCCCTCCCCTTCAACGAAGATGACCGTCTGCTTCTGTTCACCGATGGCTTCACCGAGCAGTTCTCGGAATCGGGTGAGATTTTCGGGGAGGAGCGCCTTAAAAGCTGCATCATGGCGAACATCGG
>CAZPZJ010000136.1:0-9898 GCA_964591055.1 uncultured Leptospiraceae bacterium | reverse complement strand
TCCTTGGACGAGACGGTCAAATCCTGGATGGACCGCGACAGCACGTCGGTCGTCTCCCTGATTTTCAGTATCAGTCCGTGAAAGTTGCCGATGATCGCGTTGAAGTGGCCTGACATCTCACCGAATTCGTCGTCCGTACTTACCGCGAGGTGGGCGGTGAGGTTTCCCTCCGAGACGGTGTCGGCGATCGACCTCATCTCGCTGATGGGACGCAGCGCCCGGGAGACGAGGAAGGAGATCACGGCCAGGGTCACGAGGAGCGCGATCACGATGGTCAGGGCGATGATTGCGCGGATGCGCCGTGTCTGGTTGTTCACCTCGTCATACATGATGGATGAGGCGACGATCCAGCCGGTTTCAGGCACCTCGCTGAATGCCACCAGCCGTTTGACGGGATCGGGATCGTCAGGGTTTTTCCAGTAGTAGACAATCTGCCCGTTTTTCCGCTCGAGCATGGTCTTCACAAAGTAATCGCCACGGGCGTCCTGCTGCGTGAGATGATTGATTCCCTCCAGCTCCTTTTTGGGGTGGATGATGATGGTGCCGGTGCGGTCTATGATGTAGACGTACCCCGACGCGCCGATTTTCACGGGAGTAACGGTGCGCCTGATCTCGGCGATGTCCAGAAGCTCCATGAATTCATTTTTGTAGGACCCCGCCCAGACGATAAGGTCCCACGGCTCAAAGTATTTGAGCATGGCGACTTTTTCACGCTCGACGGGCTCATCGGCGTTTTTCCACCGGTACTCCAGGTAGCCGTTCTTCATCGCCATCGCCGTGCGGATGAATCCAAGGCCGCTGTGGTCCGTATCGGGAGGGAGCTTGGGGTGGATTTTCGTCCGGCCGGCGCTGTTGATGGCCAGAAGGTATCCGGTGCTCCCGATCTTCCCGTAGGCGGGATCGAGGAACAGCGCGTATACCCTTGCAAAGGCGGCGTTTTCCGAAAGTCGCCCCTGCCGGTATTCTTCATAATAATGCGCCGCCGTCTGCGCCGCCTTGGCGGTGACGCCTCCCAGGTAGCTTTTAATGGACGTGTTGATGCAGGCTCTGGTGGTTCCCTGGACGAGGTTGGTGGTGGTTGCAAGCTCGCTTCGAAACTTTGCCTCGATATAGCTTCTGGTGCTGTAATAGATGAAAAGCCCCATGCCGAGGATGATCGCCAGGGAAAGGGCGCCGATGTGCAGCAGAAGCTTCCGGGCAAGGCCGGAAACATGGAAACGTGTGCGCAACAGCTGTTGTATGGTGTCCATAGAGCACATTCCCGCACGGCGATATGGAAGATCACGGGGGTCCTGTTATAAAGATCGCCATTAATTGAAGAATATATGAGAAAATAATGCGTTCAGCCGCGCCGGCGCTGCGGCAGAGATATTGCCGACGGCGTTCCGCACGCCGCTTCATGAATCCATTGTGAAGTTGAGCATGTAATTATACCCAAGGTCAAGATAGCTTTTCATCCTGAAACCGCACTGCTGTGCTGTTTCACCGATTTCCCCGGGCGAAATGCGCATGTGCATCGGGGGGCCAAAGGGCATCTCTTCCTTTTTGCAGTCAATTGTGATTAAACGCCCGGAGGGTTTTAAAACGCGGCGTATTTCGCTGAACAGTACCGCCCCGCTTCGCGGATAATCGATTGTGTGGAGAACAGTCGCGATCAGGGATATGTCGACACAAGCATCCACGATGGGTAATGGCCCGGTGATATCACATACAATGCCCTTAATGTTCTCGAAACCGTCCTCTGCTGCCCGCTTGCGCACTGAGTCAATGCAGGCGGGCGATTTATCAAGTGCGTAGATGAAACCGCTTTTCCCCGCGACGGCGGCGGCCCGGAGCGAGTAATCGCCCGCACCGCATCCCAGATCGAGAAAAACATCTCCCGGTCTAATGCCCAGCTCCCGCATTATTATGACCGGATCGTGCATGTGAAAGCTACTTGGGCCCCTGCCGCGATGCCCGTGCATTCCGTCGTGGTGTTTGTCTTTTGGCTTGTTTGAATCTTCCATCTTTTTTTGCCTGCCTGTTGTATTGTTTTCCGTCCTTTTCCGGTCGCATGCGTTCCTTTATTTCAGGAAGTAGAGAAAAGACTCGACTTTTGTTTCGTCGTTTTCATTTTTATTGCCGTCAAAGGTCAGATTCAACACGGGTTTCAGTTTGCCTTCCGCGAAGCCGTTCTGCAGGATGCCCAGGGAAATGCCGGTATTTTCATACATGGACGCGACGGTGATAATCCCCTGGATGCCGGGATTGCCACAGGTGATTTTCGCGGCACGATACCTTCCGTTGGCGCCCGCGTAATACCCTGTTGCGGCGTCCGCCCGCCCTATCAGGTCGTGCAGGTTGGTTTCAAAGGGGGTCGGTCGGTTTTGTGCGCAGCGCTTCGCAATTTTCCCGATGTAATCTGCAAATTTGTCCAGTTTTTGGAGCTGTCCGTTCCCTGCATTATTCCTGTTCTGGTCAAGGCAGTCGCGCCAGAAGAGCCACATGTATTCGCTGAGCGGGCTGAAGAGCATTCTGTGTCCCCGGTCTTCAAGCGCGCTTAATATGTAATCGTTCAGAAAGTCGTTGTATAAAACGGTAACTTCCCCCAGCGCCAGTACTGTTTTGCCGCAGTTTCGCCCTCCGTCGTCTCCGTTAAGGGCCTGTGCGATGGCGGCAAGCCGGTCTATGCCGAACGTACCGTCCCGTATCGAATCAAGGATCATTTCGAGGAGGATGCCGCGGTGCCGTCGACGGGCGGACAGGACGATATCGCCGGCGAGGAGAGACAGGAAAGCATTGTCAACCGCATCACCATCCAGAAAAAGCACATCTTCAAGGAACGGCGAGATGATTTCGGCGCCCCCGAAACCCTCCTCGTCGAACTTCAATCTCAGAAAACGGCTGTACTGTCCTTCCACTTCCGCCCCTTCCGTCTGGGGTACCAGGAACGCAATCCTTTTGCCATTTTCGGCGCTTTCCAGCAGTTTGAAGCAGTCCCCGAGCAGGGCGGTCATTGAGAAGTATTCCTCTGCGATTGTATGCCTCCGCCCCGCGGCCAGCGATGCGCTGTCTGTCGGCGGCATGACCGAAGCCGCGATGCCGTGCGCAGAGAGAAGCTCCCTGAAGATGTTTGAGTATGGGTAGAGGTGCGGGATAAACACCTCTGCGCATGTTTTCAGGTCGCCGATGTGCGTGGAGATATTCACGGGACTGTGGCGGATGCCGCCGGCGCATGACTCGATGCTTCCGGCGGGGACAGTGGGATTTCCGCTGAGGCTGTTCATAAAAGCCTCGATTCTCGTATGAACGCCAACGCCGGATGAGTGTTCGTCCACTTCGATATGAAGGAACTGCTTTCCACCCATTATTTCCCTGAAATAGTGGGAGAGCACCGAATCCGGACCGCAGCCGTGGTGCGTGAGCAGAATCGCGTAGAAATTGGGATGTTCCTTTACAAGCTGTGCCGGCTCCAGGATGTGTTGGCCGAACGGCCAGAACATGTTGGGGTGTTCCGCAAACGCGTTTCCCTGCGGGAGGACGTAAAAGGGCAGAACCCTGTAGCCCATGGAAGTGAGCTTTTCGGGGATTCCCATGTTGAGCGCCGGGTCGGCAACGCCGTAAATCTTTGAGATGATGACAAAGACCTTTTCCGTCGCACCGATGCCCGCAAGAATTTTTTTCCCGCTCTCTCCGACCCTGTTTTCGAAATCGTGGAACGCTTCCATCCCTTTCCGGAGGGCGTGCGCGGTTTCCTCCGGGGTCCTTCCCAGCTTTTCACCGAGTGCGCCAAAGCTCTTCATCATGAACTCCCTTCCCAGGCTGAATGCGATGGTGGGGGCCAGGAGTTGTATTCCTTTCCTTCGAAGGTCCATCGCTTGGTTTACCACCTTGAAGGCGAGCTGCATGTAGGCGCAGCCGTAGTTCTTCCTGGATTGTGAATCAGGGTGGTCAACCGTGTACAGGTCGGGGAAAAATATGTAATCCACCTTCTTCTCAACGAGCTCGGCGACATGACCGTTGATCAGTTTGACCGGGTAGCAGGCCTCATCAAGCGAGTACTCCTGCCCCCGCCGGATTGTCTCTTCGCTGGTGGGCTCGGAGAGCAGCACATTAAAGCCGAGCTCTTTGAAAAACGCGTTGAACATGGGGAACATCCCGAAGGTGAACAGCGCCCGGGGTATCCCCACGGTTTTTTTCGATTTGTCGCATTTTGCGTCATAGTCCTGGAAAATAATGCGGTTTACCTCGCTGTTGAAAGAACCGGCGTCCTCCGGCGCGAATATGGGTAGCGCCTTTTTTTTCTCCGGGGTGCTGACGGTAAATCCCTTAAAGGAGGATTTTCCGGTCATGTGCTCCTCCTTTGCGAGGATTGCCGCGCCGTATGCTCCCGTAACGCTGAAAAACGGCGGTACAATGATCTCCTTTCCCGTTACGGCCCTGAACGCGTTCACCACGCCCTGATTGTGGGCAACACCGCCCTGGAAAAAGATTTTTGTACCCGGTTTCTTCTGTCCCACGACCCGGTCAAGGTAGTTTCTCACAATCGAATAACAGAGGCCTGCCGCAATGTCTTCGATTTTGGCGCCGCGTGAGAGGTGCTCGGCGATGGATGTTTCAATAAATACGGTGCATCGCTCGCCCAGGTAAATCGGGCGCCTGCTTTGCAAGGCGACATCGGCAAATGACTCGATGGGAATATTGAATTTCTTTGCCTGCTCCTCGATGAACGAGCCGGTTCCTGCGGCGCAGATTTTGTTCATCTGGAAGTCCGTGACCGCGCCGTTCTTGATCTGAATGAACTTCGAGTCCTGCCCTCCGATTTCAAAGACTGTATCGACCCCGGGGTCAATCCTGACCGCGGCTTTTGCCTGGGCCGTGATCTCATCTTTGATCAAATCAGCGCCTATGATATCTCCGATCATGTATCTTCCCGATCCGGTAGTGCAGACTCCGGCGATGTGAATGTCCGTACCGTATTTGTTCCGGACGTTTTCAAAGGCCTTTTTTACAGCCCCGACGGGATCTCCTGCCGTCCTGATGTACTGGTAGTCCATGATCTCGCAGTCGTCGTTTGTCAGCACGATGTTGGTGCTTGTTGAACCGATGTCTATGCCAAGATAACACCCGGTATCGCGGGCGGTGGCAGGGGCGAGCGTGTGTCTGTTGCGGCTATCGTGCCGCCCAAACGATTGCAGTTCAGGCAGCGCAATCCCTGCATCGTCGCGGGCGGACATGGGGGCTGGTGATTCAAGCTCCCGTATGAGACGCTCGACATCGACCCGGGTGTCATTTCTTTTCGCAATGATCGCGGCTCCTGTGGCGGCGACATTGGCGGGGTGTTCCGGGAGTATCAAATCATCCCTGTTGAGGCCTAGCGTATCAAGAAGCGCTGTTACAATCGCCCTGTTGAAGGCGACCCCTCCGGCGAATAAAACCGGCAGGGTCAGGGAATTTTTCTTCATGACGGCGCTTCTGTAGTTTTTTACCAGCGCGTACGCGAGGCCGGCTAATATATCCCCGACGGGAACTCCCTCCTGCTGGTGGTGGATGATGTCGGTTTTTGCGAAGACGCTGCATCGCCCCGCAATCCTCGGCAGATTTTTCGCATTCGCTGCCAGGATGGAGTAGTCCTCGATTCCGATGTTGAGGCGGGACGCCTGCTCTTCAAGAAACGAGCCTGTCCCTGCGGAGCAGTTTGAATTGATCGAGACGATGGTCCGCGATCGGTCATTTTCCGTGAACCCGGTAATGTATTTTGCGCTCTGGCCCCCGATTTCAATAATCGATCCCGCTGATGGGTGTATATGTATGGCGCCTTCAATCAGGGACGCGATTTCATTCGTATGGCTTATCAATCCGGCATGTGTCATAAGTCCGCTCGCGCTCCCGGTTGCGGCCCCGTGTGTTATTCTGCCGGGGGAGCATCCGTCCGGCAGCGCCTTCAGCGCGCGCACAATGGTGTTTCTGATCCGGCCCCTGTGTGGCAGGTAAGTCTCGACGATCGGGTCATTGTTGTCGTTTATCACCGAAATCTTCACGGATGAATAGCCTGCGTCTATTCCAATGCTGAACATTAATACCTCCGCCCGGCCCGGGAAGGGCCGGTTGATTAATAAATATTATAAAGTCCTATATAATTTAGATATTACTAACATTAGGATTAAAAAAAACACCGTCCCCTTCACGTTGAAATTTTTCATACCTCATGATCCAGGAAGCGTTTTCAAGTCTCTCCTTTTCAAAAAACATGAGCATCCTTTCAAGCCGGAGGAACGTCTCGTATGAAACACCGTGCTCCATGCAGCACGCCATTTCGCTGATGTCCGGCCCCTGAAGCATCAGGATTGCGGTCAGGAATTCGCGCAAACAGTCGAACTTTCTGGATACTCGGTATCCTATGCTCTCTCCGCGATGAGTAAATTCGATGTGGTCATACTTTTCGTATTCAACAAGGCCCATAGTTTTGAGCCTGGCAAGCGCAGCACACACGCTGGGCATTGAGTTGTTCATCTCCCTCGCGATGTCCTTCACCCTTATGAATGCATGTTTGGATTTGAGGGTGTAAATCGCTTTCAGGTAGTCTTCAAGGCTCGAGGTGAGGTTCGCATCATCGATGCCACTGTGCTGGTGTTTGGAATTATTCAAGTTCATGGCGTTGGTCCCTTTAGGGCGTCAGTATGTAGGGCGGATGGAGCGTGAAAACGAATCATCGAGTTTTTGCATCAGAGAAGTGAGTTTTTTGAGCTCGGCGGGACTCAGGCCGCCGGTAATGCAGGATTCAAGCTTCTCCTGCACGCTGCTCAATACATTTTTCAATTCCCTGCCTCTATCGGTAAGAAAAATCCGAAAGGCCCTTGCGTCGGCTTCGTCCCTTTTCCGGACAATGTGCCCCGCTCTTTCAAGTTTTTTCAGCGCGCGTCCCGTGTTGCTTCTGTCAACGGGGGCCCCCTCTGCAAGGGAATCCTGCGCGCATCCGTCATTGTTGTAGAGCAGCATCAGAAGCCTCGCCTCCGCGTGAGTAATGCCGTGCGGAAGAAGCTCGCAGTCAACAAGCTTCATCCATTTTTTTCCGATGCTCTGAAAGAGTGGCAGAAGATTTGTTTTGCTCTGCATGGCGTAATCCCTGCTGTTGATATATGCATGCGCACGCATATAATATGGCAGTGACACCATCTGGCGTCAACAAAAAAATAGCCGCCTGGAATCTTTTAGGGAAATGACGCAATAGGGGATTTTCCATATCGAACCCGCGGCGAAATGTTGTAGGAAAGAGGTGAAAGCGCTTGACAAATAGTTAAGCATATTAACAATGTAAACTATGAAGAAGAAAGAGAAAACGGCGCAGCTCATTCACCAGTTCACGCGGATTATCAACAAATACATGCTGATTGAAAAAATACCCAGGGAGTTCGGAACGGGAATCATGCTGTATCCTTCCGAAATACATACGGTTGAGGCCATCGGGGAGTCTCCGGGTGTCAACGTGACCGAGCTTGCCGCCGGACTCGGGGTGAGCAAGGCGGCAGTATCGCAGCTGCTCACTAAGCTTGAAAGGAAGGCCCTGGTGAAGCGCTTTAAAAACCAGGGAAACAATAAGGAAGTGTGCGTAGCGCTCACCCCCGGGGGGCGTGTCGCGTACAAAGAGCACGCCGAGTACCATCGAAAGATGGACATGGAAATTATCAAGATATTCGGGGCCATGGACGATGAGCGGGTGCAGTTTTTCAAAACACTGCTGGATGATATAGAGTCGTATACCGACAACGTGCTTTCAGAAAGGCAGGGGAAAAAAGGAAGAAGAAAATCAGGGGCGTAATCCTTTTGCCTTAATGTTAAGCATGTTAACATTAAGGGAGGTCCCGCCGGCGTGGAGGGAGCATGATGAGCGGTATCGATATAAAGCGGTGTGCGCTGAAAATGCCCGGTTGAGCCGGAACGGGAAAGGGCGGGGTCGCAGGCCGGTACTGTAAAACGTGATTGGTCGTATAACACAGCATCGCGGCAAACGCGGCGATGGATCAGGAGGGAACATTCATGTCATTTCAAAAAATTGAAACCGACGTTCTAGTGATCGGCGGCGGTGGAGCGGGGTTTCGGGCGGCCATCGCCGCGCGGGAAAAGGGGGCCAGGGCGCTTTTAATCAGCAAGGGGCCTCTCGCAAGGTGCGGAGCAAGTCCCATGGCGGGCGCCGACTTCACGCTGGACGGCGACAGCATGAGCAGGCTGGGCAGGGACGGCGATCCGGCCGACAGCATGGAGAAGTGTTTCAACGATATCGTCACCCAGGGATATTACCTCAACAATCAGAATCTGGTGCGGCATTACGTGGAAACGGCGCCGCGCCTCATGGCGGACATTGTGGAGTACGGCATCGAGATCAAGCTGTCCGACCAGAGGATGATATTCTTCAGCGGCATTGACCTGATGGACGTTCTGCTGAAAAAAGCCAGATCCGCCGGCGTGGAAATGATCGAGGACGTCATGGTCGTGGACCTGGTGGTTGGCGAGGGCGGTATTACGGGGGCGGTCGCGCTGAGCGTGCGGACTGGGGAATTCACGGTGATTTCCTGCGGGGCGGTCGTTATGGCCAGCGGCGGATGGCACAAGGCGTTCTGGCCCAACACAGGCATGCGCGACCTGTCGGGCGAGGGGATCGCGATGGCGTTGCGGGCCGGGGCCGCGATCGGCAACATGGAATTTGTCACGTTCTGCTGCAACATCATGTACGAGCCGCCGATGTGGCGCGGCAGCCTGGCGCCCTACATGCTGGGCCTGGTGGCGGGGGGAAAGCTGGTCAACCGCGAGGGCGTGGAATTTCTCGCGCACTACGATCCCTACACGGCGAAAGTCGGCACCTCCACCGAGTGGAACAAGAGCTTTGTCTCGATCGCGACCATGAAGGAAGTGCGCGCCGGAAGGGGGCTGGCGAACGGGGGCGTCCATTACAGCCGCGGCGGCGTGCCCTGGGAGATGATGAAGATGATCGGGGAGTTCGTGTTCCCCAACTGGAAATACAAATCGCTCGACCTCACCAGATGGGCGGCGATGCTTGAGGCCGACGAGCCGATTGAGGTCGGTCCCGCGGTCGAGTACTTTGACGGCGGCATCGTGGTCAACGAGCGGTTCGAGTCCGGCGTACAGGGGCTTTTCGCCGCGGGCGAGTGCTGCCTGGGGGCGTTCGGCGCGAACCGCGTATTTTCGGCCATCACCGAGATGCTGGTGCAGGGCCTGACCGCGGGCGAACACGCGGCCGCCTTCGCACTCGGAACGGGGCGGCGGGATGTTGACGAGGGCGCCGCCGGACACGCGATCGAAACGGCCGCACGGCCGCTGGAGAATAAAAAAGGCGCGAGTCCCGCGGCAACCCGGCGACAGATTCAGGAGCGGGCGCACCGGCAGCTCGGTCCCGTGAGAAACCATGATGAGCTCGCGGACTTCATAGCATTCCTGGAGCGGTGCAGGTCCAACGAGCTTGGCAACCTTGCCATCTCCTCCACGGCAAGGACGTACAACAAGGAATGGATCGACGCCATAGAGCTGAACAACATGGTGCGCCTCCTTGAGGCGTCGGCGCGCTCGGCGCTGGCGAGGACCGAAAGCAGGGGTGTTCACTTCCGTGAGGACTTTCCGGTGACGGACAATGACTCATGGTTGAAGGAAAGCGTCGTCGCCATGAAGGACGGGCGGCTCTCCATCGGCAGCCGCCCGGTCACGGCGACCACCATGGCGCCACCCGCCGGGAAGGTGCCGTATTTTGACATGATGAAAAGGATGATGGAGTCGCACTCCGACACCGGCGGGAAGCATTGATGACGGTCCGGTGTTTATGAACGATACGAAGAGGTAATTGCCATGAACGAGACGTCAATACAGGTGAAAGTGTTCCGGTTCGACCCCTCCGTGGACCGGGAGCCGC
>CAZPZJ010000135.1:8552-9951 GCA_964591055.1 uncultured Leptospiraceae bacterium | reverse complement strand
GCATCGTGCCGCTCTACCCTTCCACCGAAAAGCTGAAAAACGCGGGATTCGATTCGCGGGGGTTCCGCCGCGCCATACGCCTGGCGATCGACACCCACATCGACGAAGTAAGCGAGCCGCTGGAGCGCGGCATGGTCGACCGGCTGGGCCTCATCCAGCTCAGGGACGCGCTGCTGGCCATCCACTTTCCCGAAACCATGGAAGGTGTTGAAGCGGCGCGGCGCAGGCTGGCCTACAACGAGCTCTTCTTCATGCAATACTTTCTCGCACTCTCGCGCAGGCGCCTTCGGGAAACCGCCGGGTCTGCGGGCAGGACAGTCGACGGCGCGCCGCACCGCGCCTTCATGTCCGCGCTCCCCTTTGCGCTCACAGGCGACCAGGTCAGGGCAACCGGCGAGATCCGCGCCGACATGGAGCGCGCCGTCCCCATGAACCGCCTGCTCCAGGGGGACGTCGGCTCCGGCAAGACCGTGGTGGCCATCGCTGCCTGCCTGTTCGCGATCGGCAGGGGAGAGCAGGCCGCGGTGATGGCGCCCACCGAGGTGCTGGCCTTACAGCACTTCAGCACGTTCACCCGGCTGCTGCCGGAGGGCGTTTCGGTTGAGCTGCTCACCGGCGGCACTCCCCGGCGGAAAAAGAACGAGGTGTACGCCTCGATCGCCGACGCAAGCACCGCCCTCGTGATCGGCACCCACGCGCTCATCCAGGACGAGGTGACCTTTCACCGGCTGGGGCTCATCGTCATCGACGAGCAGCACCGGTTCGGCGTCGCCCAGCGCGCAAAACTCAGGAGCAAGGGCGAAAACGTCGACCTGCTGGTGATGACCGCGACGCCCATCCCCCGCTCGCTCTCGCTCACTCTCTACGGCGACATGGACGTCTCGTACATCCGCGAAAAGCCCGCGTCGCGAATCCCCGTGAAGACGATGTCGTTTCCGGAATCGCGGCTGCGCGGCGTGTACAACGCCGTACGCAAATACATCGCCGAAGGCAGGCAGGCGTACTTCGTGCTCCCGCTGGTGGAGGAGTCGGAGAAGCTCGACCTGAAATCGGCCGTGGAGACGTGGGAAACGCTGAAAGCCGAGTTCCCCGAATGCGGAGTCGGGCTTCTGCACGGGCGCATGAGCGCCGACGAGAAGAAAGACGCGATGGAGCGATTCAAATCGGGGGCGAGCGCCATCATGGTGTCCACCACCGTGATCGAGGTGGGAGTGGACGTTCCCAACGCGTCGATCATGGTGATTGAGCACGCGGAGCGCTTCGGGCTTTCGCAGCTGCACCAGCTTCGCGGGCGCGTGGGACGCGGCGCGGCGCAGTCGTTCTGCGTGCTGGTACACCCTGACGACCTTCCCGCCGAACAGCGCCGCAGGATCGACGCCATCGTGTCCACCGACGACGG
>CAZPZJ010000135.1:0-8452 GCA_964591055.1 uncultured Leptospiraceae bacterium | reverse complement strand
ACCTTCCCGCCGAACAGCGCCGCAGGATCGACGCCATCGTGTCCACCGACGACGGGTTCGCGATCGCCGAGGAGGACCTGCGCCAGCGCGGGGCGGGCGAAATGCTCGGCGTGCGACAGCACGGCGAATCAGGGCTCGAGTTCGCCAGCCTGGCGGACGACATCGATTTGATCAGCGTGGCGCGCATCGAGGCGGAGAGGACCGTGGCGTCGCTTTCAGGCGCGGGCGAGGTGCTTGAATCCATAAAAAAAGCCGGCGCTGAAAACACCGTGTCTGAGGGCCTGCGCCGGCGGAGGATACTGTCAATTCTCTCGTAGTTATTTCTTCGTTTTCACCTTCTCCCAGAAAAACTCGGAGTGCCTGCGGTAGAACGTCCTGATGGTTTCAAGGTGCTTTTTATCGCCGTCAAGCACGAAGTACTGGAACTGCATGTAGATGAGCGGCACGATGAACTCGTCGCAGAGAAGGAACGGGTCGGCGTCCTGCACAAGGCCGCGCCCGATGAGCTGCGAGAAATACCCGGCGAGCTGCGAGCGGATGCTTTCCAGGTACGAGGTGAAGTAGCGGCTGTTCGATTTCTCGCCGTGAAGCAACTCCATGAGCACCAGGCGCGAAAACTTCTTGTTCTCGGGGCTGTAGAGAAATTCCGTCATGTCGTCGATGATGCGAGCGAACACCTCTTCGGGCGGGGGCGGTTCGCCGTTGCCGGGAGCGAGCACCTCGCTGAAGCGCCACGGGCTCAGGTCGGAGAGCAGCGTGGAGAGGATCTCCTCCTTGCTCGCGAAGTGATTGTACAGCGAACTTCCCCTGATCCCCACCCGGTGCACGATCTCACGAACCGACGTGGCGGAAAAGCCCTTGCGGGAGAACAGGTCGAGCGCCGCCCCCAGGATGCGCTCCCTCGTGTTCTCTCCGCCTTTTTTCAGTGATTGTAGGAGTTGCTTTTTCATGATGTCACATGTGCGCAATGCCGTGAAGGCGCGAACACGTTGTCGCGCCTTCACGGGAAGATTTTTCAAAACGTCAGCCTGCCCGCCACGTAGACCATATCGTACGGGTCAAACTGCCCTATCAGCGTGTCCTGTTCGCCCTCGACGATCCAGCATCCCGCCATCAGCTCGAACTGCTCGGCAAGGCGCAGCGCGAGCTCGGCGTTGGCATACACGCTTTTATCGCCGATGTCGTACGCGCCGCGGGTGCCGAGGCGCACCTTCTGGTTGAAGAACGAGTACTTCATGTCCCACAGGATCATGTTGCGGAACTTTTCGTCCCGGAGCGTATCGTCATAATCCAGGATGATCCGCTGGTTGAACTGCACGTTGAGATACAGGTCGTCGAAGATGAAGTCGTGGTCGTCGAAGCCGGCCGTGTACTCGATGTAATCCCGCTCGATCGAGCCGGTCCCGCCGGCGAGCACATCGGCGTAGAGCGGCGAGGCGAGCGCGACGCCCGTGGGCGACTCGTCCGTGTAGCTGAAATACTTGCCGCGCTCGAAGTACGCGCCCTCCCCCCTGATGGCGATGCCCCGGAACAGCGCGCGCTGGAAGTCGAACCCGACCATCTGAATTTTGTGATAGATCGGAGTGACGGTTACACAGCCCGGCTGGGGAGCCGGAAATAACTTTGTGAGATCGGCCTGCATTTCGTAGCTCGGCAGATGATCGTACCCGTAGTAGTAGCTGACATGCATGTCGATGTCGAACACGGTGAGGCCGAGCCTTCCGGCGTAGCTATTGTCGTGGTTGTCGGACTCGGGCTGCCCGCTCCCGTCGGTGTTGAGCGTGAGCAGCGCGTTCTCCTGAAGCTGCCGCACCTCCCTCTGCACAAACACGCCGGACGCGATCTCGGACGGCCGGAACTCCGGGATCACCACGCCCTCGATGAAGAAGTTCTCGGTGAAGAACACCGTCATGCTGCCGCTGAGCACCCCGTACTTGCGCTCGGGAAGCAGCGTGAAGTACAGGTTGGAGTAGTCCTGCGGATTGATGATGTCCACCGGCTTCACCTCGTCGGCGTTGCCCCAGGAGTAGATGATCCTGCCCATTTTCAGGTTCACGCTGTCGATTATGCTGTTGATGTTGATGTCGTGGCTGATGTACGCCTCGCGCAGGTAGATGCGCTGCGGCCCCCTGTTGTCGTCGCGCAGGTAAGGGCTCGCCCCGCTTCCCGCGACAATCTCGGCGTCCTCGTCCGGGCGTATCGTGTCGTCCTCGGCCCGCAGCGTCACCTTCACCTCGGTGTCGCCGAAGTTCTTGCGAAGGTCGACGTCGCACTTCAGGTAATTGCGGTACACCTCGCCGTCATGCACGCCGGACTGGTTGCGCGCCTCGACGTTCCCCTCCACGCTGATTTCCGCGCGGAGCGGCGCCGCGGCGAGAAACACCGCGCACACCGCCGCACAACTTATTATTCCACTCCATACCCTGTTGCACATAATCCCTCCTCACTGCTCCGCCCATCTCACTCCCAGGCGGTTTCTGTTGAAGTAGCCCTGGTTGAGGTTCTTCTCCTGCGCCTGCGATACCTGGAACACCGTCTGGTGGCGATTCACCATGTCGGTGACCTCCATGCGCATGGGGACAAAGAGGTTCTGGCCTATCTGCCTGAGATCGGACGAGCGCATTGTCTTTTCGAGCCTCCCCGACCTCCCGTACGATTTCATGCTCACGGGCAGCATCGTCTGCGCGTCAATCACGACGACGTGCTTGCTGTAGTTCGAGTTGCGCCGCTTCGGCATGCGCTCGATCACATAGCAGTCGCGCCCGTCAGCCTTCACGTTGGCGAGCCGGTTGTAATTGTAATCGTCGACCTGCGACCCGCCGAGGTCCTCGTGGCTCAGGTCCGTGTCCACGAAGCTCTTCTCCCGGTCGGATCCCTCGATCTGCCGCGGGCTTCCCACCGACTTGAGAAAGAGGTACTGAAGATTATCGCTTCCCCTGCGCTCGATGGTGAGAAACGTGGTGCCGCTGTAGGTGGAATCCGTGAATCGGAACAGGCTCTTGGAAAGCCCCCCCTGCCGCACCGAGAGCGCCATCACCGCCCTGTTCTCGGTGGAGTTGTTCTTTAAATTCTTCAGCGACATCTGCCCCCTGAGAACAAGCCCCACGGAAGACTTGTTGGCGTCATGGACCTTCTGCGCGATGTCTCGCCCGTTGAGGTCCTGCGCCTGGACGGCCGTGAACGATGCGGCGAACACCAGCGCCGCGATACCTGTTTGAATGCGTTTCATACATAACCTCCATGAAATCTTTCACTGCGGGCCATCGGCCCACGCTTACATTGCCTCTTCGCGGCTTTGCTTCCTGTAGCCAATGATCCTGAACGCCGCGGGGATCATGACAATCGCCCCCAGGCCCGTAATGAACACCGTGAACGCGATGAGCCCCCCGCACTGCTGGATGATCGGAAAGCGCGAAAACAGCAGCACCATGAACCCCACGGACACGGACGCCACGTTGGAGAGGATCGCCCTTCCCGTGCCCTCGTAGGTTTCCGCGATTGCGGCCTCCACATCTCCCCGCTCGCGGATGCTCGCGCGGAAATGGTTGATGAAATGCACCGAGTAGTCGATGCCCATGCCGATCGAGATTGCGGCCACCAGCGCGGTCGCCGCGTTGAGCGGGATGCCCAGAAATCCCATGACGCCGAAATTCATGGTGATGCCGAGTCCCAGCGGAAAGAGTCCCACCAGCGTGAGGCGCACGTTGCGGAATATAAGGTAGATAAGGAGCGTCACAAGCGCCAGCGACGAGACAAGGCTTGAGAGCTGCCCCTTCAGCACCATGATGTTGGCTTCCACCATCATGTCCATGTAGCCGCTTGTCACCACCCTCAAATTCCCGTTCCCGAGCTCCCTTTCAAGGAATTGATTTGCATAATCACGCATCCTGCGCAGGTCATCCATCTCGCTCCGCTGAAGGCTCAGGTGGATGCGCAGCCTGTCGCGATTTCTTGAAATCATGTTGTCGATGTCGCCGGAATAGAGCAGCAGGTATTCGGCCGCTTTCTCCCGCGTTTCGGGAAGGCGATAGAACGCCGCATCGCCGCCGTTCATCTCCTGGTTCATCTTCTTGAGATAATCGTTCACCGAGATGGTCTTCCCGACGATGGGGAACTTATTCAGGACGTCGGCCTGGAACCTCTCCACAACGCCCAGAATTTCCGGCGTGATGACGGGAGAACCGTCAACCGACTCGATATTTACGTTGAGGCTCTGGGTGCCCGCGAGCTTCTCGTTGATGCGGTCATCGGCCACCCTCATCTCGGAGCCGTGCTGAAAGAAGTCCATGCTGTTCATGTCCACCTCCATCAGCGTGATCCCGTACGCCGAGACGGCGATCACCACGGCGCATGCGGCCAGCGTCAGGCGGGGAACGCTTCGGAATCTGTCGCGCACGAAGGCCAGGATGACGGCGCTGACATCGATCGTCTTCTTCTCCCTGCGCAAAAACGAAGGGAAAGGCTTCTCATTCTTCCGAAGAAGGGTGAACGCCGGGATGAGCGTAATCGAGACCGCAAGCGCGTAGAACACGCCGATTGCAGTGATGATGCCGAAGTTCCGTATGTGCGTCATGTCAGAGGTCACCAGCGAGCCGAACCCTGCCACGGTGGTGAGCCCGGCGATGATGATGGCGAGCCCGGATGTCCGCAGGCTGTCCATCACCGCGCCCACCCTGGTTTTTTCGGAGCTCATGTAGTAGTGGGTCATGAAGTGGATGCCGTAGGCGCTGGCCACCGCTGCAAGCACCGTGGGCACCGAGATGCTCACCATGCTCATCGGGATGCGAAGCAGCGCCATGGTGCCGAGCGTCCAGAGCACCGAGAAGATGATGGCCACCATGGGAAGCAGCACGCCCTCGTAGTGGCGGAACATCAGCACCAGGACCACCAGCATCACCAGCAGCACAAACGGCAGCAGGCGCTGGAGGTCGCTCCCCATGGACGAGCTGATGCGGTCGGAGACCACCGGCTCGCCCGCCATGTACACCCGGAGACCCGGACGGGGAGACGCCGTGATGATCCGCTCGATCTCGTTGTCGAGCTTCTGGCGCAGGTTGATGTCGATGGGGTTCAGCTCCACCGCCATCGCGGTCAGCGTCCCGTCGCTCGAAAAGAGCACCCTGTCGTAGATGCTCCAGCTCTTCACGCGCCGCTTCATGGCGTCAAGCTCGCCCTGCGAGAAATCATCGCCAATGAGCTTCTCCACGACGAACTTGCTGCCCTCCCCCCGGATGTAATCGGTGTTCAGCAGGGATTTCACCTCGCTGACGGGCAGGCGATACAGCTCGAGTAGGCGGCGCATGTCGAATCGCGCCAGTGTGCGTGAGATTTTCCGCGCGAATTCTTCGTCCCAGAGCTGCTCGCCCGCAAGGCGCGCGGGATCGCCGAAGAGCGCCTTCAATTCATCGGCGCCGGCAAGCTCGTTCTCGTTGATCGCCGCGATCACCTTTCCGGCCTCCTCGACCGTGATTCCGAGCGCCCGTGCGATGTTTTGCGCGGGAAACGCGGCGTTGAGGGTTTCGATTTCCCCCTTGAGCCATCGCACATACTCGGCGGTCTCCTTCGAGTAGGCGTTTTTCGACTCGATACCGATGATGATCTTCTCGCTGGACCCGAATACGTCATCAAAGCGCTGGTGATCCAGGCGATGCGGGTGGGCTGCCGGCAGGAAGTTTTTGATGTCGTTGTCAAAGAGAATGAACGGAATGGCCAGCGAGAACAGCACCGTGATGATAATCCCCGCCATGACCGTCACGAGCGGCCTTGCAAAACAGCGCTCCAGCGCTTTCAGCAATCTTTCATACATGGAAACCCTCCCCATCGTGCTCTGACCCCAAAGTCACGGGACCTCCCTCCCGCACGCAAGTCACAATCCAACACCTATAATACTAACTAACATTCGTTAGTTTTTCAAGTAAAAATTCATTTCAGGGGATTATTTCTGCGAAAATGGAATTCACCGGGTGGCGTTCATAATCGTCGCCCGTGGCCTTCAGGATAAAACGCGCACGATGAATTTCCTTTTGCAGGGAATATCGAGAGTGGGGCGTCATACGGACGCGAGCATGGACCGTCTAACGTCTTCATGCGACATACGATGCTCCCCGTGATACCGTTTGAATGGCCTTTCCCCGCGACGGCGTAATCATTTTTCGCTCGTGTCGGTTCCATCGAGATTGCGCACGGCCACGGGTTTAATATACAGCACAAGCCGCAGCGACACCGCGCACAGCGGAACAAAAACCAGCGCGAAAAGCCACAGGTTCTCCAGGGAAACAATCGACGAAGCAATGAGATAGGAAAGCGCGATCGCTCCGAACCCCCTTATCACCGTGTCACCCGTCGTCGCGAGATACGACCGCGCCGCGCCTCTCCCCGTTTTGGACGCGTCGAGCAGCTCACGACCGAGAAACCCTCCGCCAAGCCCCATCTTCTCCTCAACAAGCTCAAAAAGTTCGCTGAAATCCGCGGTGGGCGAAAATCCCGCGTCGTAGAGCGGCACGGCAAGCTCCCTGCCCGAGTCCGTCTCGATGATAAGATCAAGCCGGAACCCGTCGGGATTGATGCCGGTCACATGCAGGACCCTTTCCACGTTCGCGTTTGTGATGTTTTCCCAGCGGATGGATTGGCGGAGGAGCGCGCCGTATTCTATCCGCTCGCCATCGGCATACAGCCGGATGAAGCGCCGCAAGAGCTCACGAAACCCTTCAGCCATGAAAACAAGGGCCACGCCGGAGGAGATGACGCACAATCCAAGGAGCCATCCCGACGCGTCCGTTTTCACCACCGTCACCGCCGCGACGACCGGAATCAGGACAGCCGAAAGCTTGAGCAGCGGCCGCCCGCATCCGTGTTGCCTGTATGGATAGAGTATAATCGGCATTATTGTTCTCTTCCCCTGAAAAAGCCCCCTTCAGGGGGCCTTAAAATTTGTGCCGCCCCCCAAAAAACGGCATTTTCATGAAATGGTCAAAATTTCCCGCTTCCGCGATATTGGAGTGTGGATACATCGCGGACCGGGACGGGTCAAATCTTTTTGCGCATACCGCTTACGAAAACGTGTTATGGCGCGCGAATGCGGTTTAAACTCACCCCATCCTCACCGCGTTCGTCCTCCCCTCTGTCAAACGTTTGCCGGGCCTCCCGCCCGCGTTCGACACCAGCGAACCCTTTCGCGTCGTCTTTTTCACAATAAAAAAAGATGGGGCATTCACACAAGAGATTCCTGCAACGATGAGAGAAGATCCGACAGGGACGTCAGCGATGCGGCTTCACTAAAAGCAGAACACCGCGCGCCTGCGCGGATATCCCTTGCCTCGCCGTCAACCGGGGAGCGTCGGGGCATATATCGGTCTTTCGCCTATGCCGCAGGCGATATAATGTGCCCTTTACGACGCGCTATTTCAATTATGGCGCTGCTGTCGTCACTCTCGTATTGCTCAGCGCCGACGGGAATTGGCTCAATGCGGCTGTCGATCACAGCAGCAATCCTCCAGAGCGTGTTGACATGTTCGCGGCTGATGCTTTCGTCGAATACTGGTGAAACCACAAGCAGATCAATATCGCTCCACCGGTCGCTTTTTCCTTCCGCCCGCGATCCGTATACCACGGCATAGCATTTCCCGAATCCCGCGCTTTCCAGCCTTTTCAAATATGTTCTCACAACGGCGGTAATAGATTCATCAACCATGTAAATACCTCCTGCGCACGGGTGAGATACGCAATCGCTTCGTCATGTGAAACTGGGATTACCCGCGAATCGGGATATCTTTCCTCAATGTTAAAAGCGTTTAATTCGGCAAGCAGATCCAGGGAATGCTGTTCAAATGGGAGCGCCGTCTCCCCGGCAAGCCGTGTTAAATTATGTGTCCTCGGGGCGATGTCGCCGATACTATTGCACACGTGAGCTTTGATGATCTTTTCAAGGGAAAGGTGGAGAAAGAATAATCCATGACGCGATCTTTTATTGAGCACAAGTTCGCGGGCAACTTCAAGGTCCTCACGGGCCCCGTCAAGCCAGAAGGATATTTGCTTATGTATGTCAATCATAATGAATTATCTACGAGAAGCGCGAACATTGTCCGATTATTATCGGCACATGGTTGTTTTGTCAATACCGTTTCACGAACCGCGAGGCGACGATCATGACCGTCGCTTTTGCACAGCGATAAATATCTAGGAAACTTCCCCGCCCCGGAGCGCTTTGCCGCATGACGGAATATCTCTTACCGGCAGCACCTCTCCCCCGATTCCAGGGAATCCCTGTAAAAAAGCCCCTTTCAGGGGGCCTTAAAATTTAAGGTGACGGCGGGGGACGGGAGTTCCCGATCTAGACATTATCTCTTTTTACTCCGGAGAATTTTAGCGTCCAGCGCGTCTTTTGCCCGGCCCGTGGCTTCCTTGTTGCGGATCATCTTGTCGAGCGAAAGGATGTTGACCTTCAACCCGTCAA
>CAZPZJ010000134.1:1416-9974 GCA_964591055.1 uncultured Leptospiraceae bacterium | reverse complement strand
CGGAGCTTGCCGCTTGAAGTCTTCTTGATCGTCCGGGGCGGCACCAGCACCACCCTGTCCGGCGGAAGTCCGATTGCGCCGCTGACACGGCCGGTGATTTCAACGACAATCCTGTCTCTCCCACCCGCCGAGCGCTCGGACGATTCGGCGACGATGACCAGGTCCTCGGTGCCCCGCTCTGCGTCGCCCACCCCGAAGCTCACCACGCAGCCCGTTCGCACGCCCTCGACGCTCCCGGCGACATCCTCGACCTCGGGGGGATAGATGTTTCTCCCCGCCTTGATGATCATGTCCTTTGTCCTTCCGGTTATGTACACGCCTTTCCCGTCCATGTAGGCCATGTCTCCCGATTCCCACCATCCGTCCCGGTATATCTCCGCGGTCGCCCCGGGATTGCGGTAGTAGCCCTGCATGCACGACGGCCCCCGGAACTGGAGATGGCCTATGCGCCGCTCGCCCGCAGGCTTTCCCTCATCGTCGACGATCCGTATCTCGTGGCCGGGCAGGGCCTTTCCGCAGCAGGCGAACTCAAGGAAGTTTTTGTCACGCTCCCCCGCCGGCACCGCGCACCGCTCGCGCTCGTACTCCCCGCGCCTGATGCGGTCGATCACGGGACCTTCCCGGGCGTCGGGGAAAGCGACTGCGAGCGAGGATTCCGCAAGCCCGTACACCGGATAGAAACACTGCGGACTGAGCCCGAACTTCCTGAATTTCGCCGAAAACCTCCTCAGTGTTGCGGGCGATACCGCCTCCGCCCCGTTGAGCAGAAGTCGGACGCTGCTCAGGTCGAGCCCCTCGATCGAGCTGTCCGCGACCCTTCTGGCGCACAGCTCGTAGGCGAAGTTCGGGGCGGCGGATATGGTCGCCCGGTGGTAGTGCATGGCCCACAGCCAGCGCTCGGGCCGGGTCAGGAAGGTGAGCGGCGACATGATGGTCACGGGCATGCCGTGGTACAACGAGCCGAGCCACGCCCCGATGAGCCCCATGTCATGGTAGAGCGGAAGCCAGCTGACCACCACCTCATCGCCGCGCAGCGGAATGGCCGCTTCGATGGCCCTTATGTTGGAGAGAAGATTGAAATGCGTTAAAAGCACGCCTTTGGGGTTGCCCGTGCTGCCCGATGTGTACTGGATCAGCGCCGGGTCTTCGCCGCCCAGCTCCTGCGGAGCAACTTCGCCGCGGGTCCGGGACAGCGATTCCACCGTGGCCACCTCTTTCAGGCTCGGGATGAAGCTCTTCAGCATTCTGCTGAGTGAGTGCGCCCGCCCGAAGGTGATCATGACGCGCACCTCGGCATTGCCCAGTATACCGGCCTCCCGGCGCGCGTACTCCTCGATCTGGTCGGCGCGGAACGGAGGATAGATGGGAACGGGCACACAGCCGGCAAGCAGCACACCCATAAAGGCGTAGAAGAAGTCGGAGCCAGTGGGCAGCATGATCGCAACGGTATCGCGCTTTTTCAGGCCGGCGGCGGCAAGCCCCGTTGCCACCGGGAGCGATCGCTCATACAGCCGCCCGTAGCGGATCACCTCCTCGCTGCCGTCCTCGTCCTGAAGGTAGATGTGCGGGCGGTCGGGCTCGCTGGCGGCGTATTCCACGAGCACGTCGACCAGCGTCGCCCCCTTCGAGGGGTCGGCGCGGGAGATGTTCAATTCCTCGTATACCTTCATGGCTGAAGTGTCCGCGCGCTCGGGGGACAACGCAACTGCCGCGGCAAGGTCTTCCACCGTCCTGATCCTGGAGGCGAGCGAGGCGGCGATCTGTACGCCGAACGCTTCCTCGATGCGGATCAGGAGCTCGACGCGCTCAAGGCTCCCGATACCGAGGTCCCGATCGAGGGAAGAGCCCGGCGTCACGTTGAAACGGGAACGCTCCGATCCCGATTCCGCGAGCAGCTTCCTGACCAGGGTGCTCACCCTCTCCCCTGTTGCTATTGTTTCGTGTGTGATCGACATCAGCCTGCCTGCCGCACGTCCGGACGCAAAACTCTTTCAACGACGCATATCAATAATAATAAAAACAGCGTGGAATTTCCCGGTAATCGGGAAGAAATCTCATCGACCTCGAAAGCACGTTCGCCAGGGGCAGCCCGCCGATGAAAAAAACATCAACCGGCCTGAATTTCCTTGACAACACCCGCGTGCTCGCGGGATTCTGTGTGATTCATGGCGCGCCCGTATTTGCCGTTTCCGCGCGCCTGCCCGCCCTCTCCCGGCCGCGTGAAGACAGGCGCGGGACACAATCTACAATTGTACGCTGGTGCCACATGGAAGATACGCTCAAGAAAATCAGAACCACGACCCTTGACGCCCTTGGCAGGGCATCCTCCGTCAACGAGCTTGAGGAGCTGCGCGTCCGCGTCCTGGGCCGCAAGGGGGAGCTCACGTCGATCCTGCGCGGTCTCGGCGAGCTTTCCGCCGAAGAGCGAGCCCGCGCGGGCAAGCTCTCCAACGAGGTGAAGCGCGACATAGAGGAAGCGCTCGAGGCGCGCATGTCGGCGCTCAGGGACTCGGGCATCTCGGCCCTGGTCTCGGGAGAGTGGATCGACGTGACGCTTTCTTCCCCATCCGACCGCGCCGCGGCGGGCCGGGGGCATTTGCACCCGCTCTCGCTGGTGCAGTACGAAATCGAGGACATCTTCACGTCGATGGGATTCATGGTGCTCGACGGTCCGGAGTGCGAGACCGAGCGCTACAACTTCGAGGCGCTCAACATCCCCAAGCACCACCCAGCCCGCGACATGCAGGACACCTTCTGGACCGAGGACGGCAACCTGCTGAGAACCCACACTTCGGCCATCCAGATCCGGGGCATGGAGCGCCTCAAACCGCCGTTTCGAGTGATCGGCCCGGGCCGGGTGTTCCGCTATGAGGCGACCGACGCCTCACACGAGCACACCTTCTACCAGGTGGAAGGGATGATGGTCGACCGCGACATCTCAATCTCGCACCTGGTGTACGTGATGAAACAGGCGCTCTCCGGCATCTTCGGCCGCGAGGTCAAGGTCCGCCTCCGCCCCTCGTACTATCCGTTCGTCGAGCCGGGGTTCGACCTGGACTTCAACTGCATGATCTGCGACGGAAAGGGCTGCCGCGTGTGCAAGCAGTCGGGCTGGATCGAGTTTCTGGGATGCGGGCTGGTGCACCCCAACGTGCTTCGCTTCGGCGGGATCGACCCCGACGCATGGTCGGGCTTCGCCTTCGGCATGGGTCTCAACCGCCTCGTGATGATGCGCTACGGCATCAACGACATCCGCCATTTCCAGAGCGGCGATATCCGCTTCGTGCGCCAATTCTAAACGTGGAGAACCGATATGTGGCTTTCTTTGAATATACTGTCGAAGATGGTAACCCTTGAGGGGATCGACCCCCATGAAATCGCCCACCGCCTCACCATGAGCACCTCCGAGACCGAAGGCGTGGAGTTCATGAATGCGCACCTCGCCACCGTGATCACCGCCAGGCTCACCGACGTGCGCAAGCACCCGGACGCCGACAAGCTCACCGTCTGCGAGGCCGACACGGGAAGCGGAAAGCTCACCGTGGTCTGCGGCGCGCCCAACCACAAAACCGGCGACATCGTGGCGCTGGCAACGGTTGGCACGAAGTTCAACGAGGAGTTCACCGTTAAAAAGGCGAAGATACGGGGGCAGGAGTCGTCGGGCATGCTGTGCAGCGAAAAGGAGCTCGGACTGTCGGACGACCACTCGGGCATCATGGTGCTTCCGCCCGACACTCCCATCGGCGCGCCGCTCTCGAAGCTCTTTCCCGCGTGGCACGACGTGCGCATTGAGATCGACAACAAGGCGATCACCCACCGGCCCGACCTTTGGTCGCACGAGGGGTTTGCGCGCGAGCTCGGGGCGCTCTTCGGCCGGCCGCTCACGGACCCCGTGGACATGAAGCCCGCCGCGGCCTTTCCTGCGGGCGGGGGCCTCGATATCGTCATCGAAAACGCTGAAGCCTGCCCTCGCTACTGCGGCCTCGCGGTGAAAAACATCCGGATCGGGGAATCACCCGACTGGCTCAAGGCGGCCGTGACCGCCATCGGCATGAGGCCCATCAGCAACATCGTCGACATCACCAATTACGTGATGGCCGAGCTAGGCGAGCCGATGCACGCGTTTGACCGCGGCAAGCTGGGCGGGAACATCATTGTGCGCATGGCGAAAAACGGCGAGTACCTGAAAACGCTTGACGGGCGCTCCCACACGCTGTGCGCCGAGGACATCGTAATCGCCGACCCCAAAGGCCCCATCGCGCTCGCGGGCGTCATGGGAGGCGGGGACAGCGAAATCGACGAGAACACCACCGAGATCGTGCTTGAGGCCGCCAACTTCAATCCCGTCTTCATCCGCAAAACCGCCGCCCGCTACACTCTGCGCACCGAGGCGGCGATCCGCTTTGAGAAGGCGCTCGATCCCGGGAACTGTCCCCGCGCCATCATGCGCTGCTACGAGCTCATTAAAATGGTTTGCCCGCAGGCCGAAGCCGCGACTCAAATCGTGGACGCCTGTCCCGGGAAGCTTCCCGCCCTCAGCGTGCGCACCGACACAGCGTTCATACGCAGAAAGCTCGGCTGCGACATCGATGACGCCCGCATCATTGATATCCTGACATCGCTCTCCTTTGACGTGAAGAACAGCGGAGGCGCCCTCACCGTCGGCGTGCCGACGTTTCGCGCCACCAAGGACATCTCGATCCCGGACGACATCGTCGAGGAAGTGGGCCGCGTGTTCGGCTACTCCAATATTCCCACCATGTCCCCGCTGGTGCCGTGCGCGCCGCCCGAAATCAACCGCAAGCGCGCCTTCGAGCGGCGGATCAAGACCATACTAGTGCGCGACTGCCGCATGATCGAGGTGTTCAACTACTCTTTCGTGGGAGCTGAGCTTCTCACAAAACTCGGCCTTGACGATGACAGGGAGCTGCGGCTGAAAAACCCGCTCTCCGTCGAGCAGGACAGGCTGCGCCGAAGCCTCGTCCCCAACCTTATCGCCGATATCGAAACCAACCAGCGCTACCACGACGCGTTCGCCCTGTTCGAGGTCGGGCGCGTGTACCTCAAGGAGGACCGGGCTGCGGCTGGCCAGGCGACAGAGAAATTGCGCGCCGCGGGAGTGTTCTTCGAAAAGAACCCGTCCGAGCCGCTGTTCTACCGCGCGAAAGCCGCAGTGATCAACCTTCTCGAACAGATAAGGCCGAAGGACGTCAGGCTCGAAGCAGCAGGCGACGGTCTTCCGCCCTACGCCCATCCCGGCAGGAGCCTTCGCGTCATCGCAGGAGGGAAGGAGACCGGACTGGTGACTGAGCTCCATCCGGCGGCGGCCGCGCGCTGCGACGTGAAGGGACGCGCCGCGATCTTCGACCTTGACGTGGACGTCCTCTTCGACACGGACAGGGAGGAGATTTCGTTTATGGAGCTGCCCCGCTACCCTGACGTGCCGTTCGATGTCTCGGTGCTTGCGGACCGTATGGCATACGCCGGCGAGATGTCGGGCATCATCGCGTCGAGCGCGCCCGACTACGTCCGCAGCGTGAACATCGTCTCGGTCTACGAGGGAAGCCCGGTTCCCGAAGGAAAGAAGTCCGTGTCGTTCCGCATCGTCTTCGCGGCGAAGGACAGGACGCTCACCACGGAGGAGATTGAAAAGCTCCAGAAGGGCGTGATCAGGGCGCTCGACAAAAAGGGGTACGCGCTGAGGTAGAAAAGACGCAGGGTGGCGGACTCCTACCCGAGGATTTTTCTCCGCTCCCGGATTTCATTGAGGAAATCCCTGTCAGCGAGAACCTTCAGGAAAAGGTCGACAAGGCCGGGATCGAACATCGCCTCCTTCTGCTCCTTCATGAAGCGGATGGCCTCTTCGCCGCCCCAGCCTCTCCGGTAGGGACGGTCGTCCGTGATCGCGTCGTACACGTCGGCGATGGCGAGAATCCTCCCGTTCAGCGAGATATCCGCGCCCGCAAGCCCGTCGGGATACCCTGACCCGTTCCAGCGCTCGTGGTGATGCAGCACGCCCGGCATGATTGTCTCGTAGAAGGGAATGCCTGAGAGGATCTTCGCGCCCACATCGGGGTGGGTGCGCACCACGGCCATCTCCTCTTCGGTCAGAGGGCCCGGCTTGTCCAGGATGCTCTCGCTCACCGCGAATTTCCCGATATCGTGCAGGATGGCCGATATCGTCACCGTCCGAAGCTCCTCCTCCCCCATTCCCATGCGGACGCTCATCGCTTCCGCATACACCGCCACGCGCTCGCTGTGCCCGGCGGTCCAGCGCGACTTCGCGTCAATGGACCGCGTGAGCGCGATCAGTATCCCCACAAGCAGGTTCTCCCGTTCCTCGAACGCGCGCACGCTCTGAAGCGCCACCGCGACCTGGTCGGCCAGCATCTTCGCGGTGGATTCCTCCTCTTCGGTAAATCCCCCTGTTCCGCTCCTGGTCAAAACCATTGAGCCCAGGTAGCGTTCCGTTATGAACAGCGGCACGTTCATCAGGGTGCCGACCTCGCGCCCCATGAAGCTGAGCGCCTGGGGGAACTCCGCCTCTATCACCCCCTCCCCACAAAGCTGGAAGAGCTCTACCTGACGATCACGGATGATGGGGCCCAGCTCGTCGTCCGCCAGAAACGCTCCGCCGCTTTTGATCTGCCTGCCGTCGCGGTCGTAATATGAGAGCACCTCATAGCCTCCCCGCGCGTCGTTGCGCAGCCCGAGCCCCACGGAACGGCAGTCCATCATCGACGAAACGATGCCGATCACCCGGTCGAGCAGGTCGCGGCGTGAGATCGACGAGAGGACCGCCTTGTCAATCCTGTTCATCGTTTCAATGGTCTTCATGCGCTGTTCTATCTGCGAGATGTGCGACTCGGTTCGCTCCGCCATGCTGTTGAGCGAGCGGGCGAGCGTCCCGATCTCATCGCGCCTTTTATCCTGGAACCTCTTCCGGAAGTCCCCGGAAGCAATCTGCGCCGCGCTTTCAGCCAGCGCCCTGACCGGCCTTGCGAGATGCCATGCGAACAGGTGGCCAAGCAGGTGCGATACGATGACAAGAAATGCGGCGATGATGAGAAAATAGGGAAGGTTGCCGCGGAAGATCGCGACGATGCCCGCCCGCGTCATGTCAAGATACACGTAGTACTGGTTCCGGTCGGCGGGCCTGGTGATGTCGGCGATGAACACGTGCCTGTCGCCCCTGCCGTAGAACACCGACTGTACGAGCCGCCGCGGTCGGCTGCCATGAAAGAAGCAGGGCGATTGTCCTCTGCGGCCGAACAGCGCGCTCCAGTTCCTTCCCCGCCCGATGGATTCCTCGACAAGGGAGGACTCCGCGTCGGGCAGGGCCTTCTCCCTGACATGGCTTTCGGCGTCGATGTATATCTCCTTCCATGAGGCGTCCAGGTGGCTCCTGTAGAGGAGGCGCGGGGGCCTGAAGGTGTGGTAGCGGACCGAAAGATGCTCGTTGATCCTGAACAGGCGGGCGATATCGTCCCTCCTGCTTCCCACGAACGTGAGCAGCGCGTCACCGCCGCCGGCCGAATCTCCCCCCGCCAGATCGCGCAGCACCATGTTGCGGATATCGAACACCGAGCCCGCGGTTACAATCATCACCGAGAACGCGATCGCGATGTAACCGATGATGAGGCCGAAAAGGGTGAACGCGACCGTCATGGTGCGGCCAAGCGAGGGCTTCCATACGGCCAGCCAGGGATGGCGCGTGAATGTGTGCGGGTTTGCGCTCATGCCCGGTAGGGTAGCAGGACGCGGCGGAGGACGCAAGCAGAATTATAGGCCGTTTTCAAGCATCTCGAGATACGCCCTCGTCTCGAAGCGTTCAAGGCCGAGCCTTGCCGCCAGCTCGAACAGCTCCTTCTCCACGCGCTCCCTGTCCTCGCCCTGCTGCTCAATCTCGACGAAGCTGCCGAGCCCTTCCACCAGGTCGAGGCACACCTCGAAGCCCTGCAGGTGGTAGAGCTCGCGGTGCTTATGGACCTCGCGCACCTCGATAAATCCGAGCTTTTCCAGGATGACGCGCATGGATTCGCGGCTTTCGACGCCCAACTCCTCCTCGAAGCGCGTTTTGCTGCGCGTCCCAAGCTTGGGGCCCTTGTAGGTGAGGTACGCCTGCCCGTTTACAGAGCGTATGCGAAACGCCTCGTCCGTTTTCCTGAAGTCGCGCGACGGGTGGTTGAAGTACAGGTCGGCCTCATCCCGGACCTCGTGCAGGGACGCCCCCATTTCGCCGAGCTTCGCCTTCACGGACTCCATATCGGCGCAGTGCGCCTTGATTTCAATTTCCAGCATGATTATTTCCTGTGCAGCGGTCCGCCGATGGCGAGCCCGTCGCTTCCAATGAAGTTCTTCCGGCGCCCGTTGATCCTGATAATGACGCCGCCCACGCCCTCGAACTGGGTTGCGGTATAGACGATCTGGTCGATACGCGACAGAAGGACGCTTCCGGTTGCTCCCCATTCGATGTCGCCGGAGAAATCGATCACCGCGTTTCCGTTCTGTATTTTGGAATCCAGCACGCGAAGCGTGGCGGGAACTGCGGTGAGATA
>CAZPZJ010000134.1:0-1316 GCA_964591055.1 uncultured Leptospiraceae bacterium | reverse complement strand
CAAGAGCCAGCACGAGCAGCAAATACAGCGGCGCGTTGTTCCTGCGGCCCGGAGCGGGTGCGGACGCTCTTTCCGGCGACGGCGCGGCGGACTTCCGGGAAGGCGCGCTTTTCGACTGCTTTTTCTTCGCGGGGGGCTTTTTCCCCGCAGTGGTTTTTCCTGCCATGTGACGGCTCCCCTGCTGAACGCTGATGCCGGCGATTGCGGCGTGGCGATAAAAAAATCCTTGCCATTTCCCCGGCCAACGACCCCATACTGGCAGCATTATCCGCCTGACGCAAGTGAATTTTTACCACGGGAGATGTTTGTAAGATGACACTCAACGCCGACACCGGGCTTTACTGCGTTTTCGGCAGGCCCGTCTCCCACTCGCTTTCGCCCCGCATGCACAACGCGCTGTTCATGCACTGTAAGCTGAACGCCGTGTACCTGGCGTTTGAGCCCACTTCGATCGCGGAGGCCGTCAGCGCCATGCGAGCGCTTTCCATGCCCGGCGCGAGCGTCACCATACCGTTCAAGGAAGCGGTGCTTCCCCTGCTGGACAGGATCGATCCGCTCGCGGCCGAAATAGGCGCCGTCAACACCATTAAAAACCAGTCGGGAGAGCTCACAGGGTACAACACCGACGGCGAAGGCGCGCTTGACGCGCTGCGCCGGCAGGGTGTGAACACGGCCGGCGCGAGGGCGCTGGTGATCGGCAACGGTGGGTCCGCACGCGCGATTGCGTTCACCCTGATGCGGGAAGGCGTTCCGGTCACCATTGCGGGCCGCAATCCTGAAAGAATATCCGCGCTGGCGGCTGCACTTTCACGGGGCCCGCAGAGGGCCGCCTGCCTCGTCATCCCGGAGCTCACGCCGGAGATCACCGCGGAGTTCGACATCGTGATCAACACCACGCCCGTGGGCATGGAGCCCGATGTGGATGGCTGCCCCATCGATCCGGCGCTCATCCATCCGCACCACGCCGTGCTCGACATCATCTACGCCCCCGAACAGACCCGCCTTGTAAGGGCCGCCCTCGCGGCGGGATGCAAAATCGCGTACGGGAAAGACATGCTGGTCTGCCAGGGCGCCCGCCAGTTTACAACCTGGACCGGCCTTGAAGCGCCGCTCGACGTGCTTTACGGCGCAATCGCCAATCCCAAGCATGGATAACACGCCCATGCCCTCGCCGGAAGAGCGCCTGGACGCGCTGGTCAACAACGAGAAGACAACTGCGTACCGCTCCTACACGCCGGACGCCATCACGCGCCTGCTTGCACTCAGCGGCGATCCGCAGCGCCGGGTTGCGACCATCCATGTCGCGGGCACCAACG
>CAZPZJ010000133.1:1920-9995 GCA_964591055.1 uncultured Leptospiraceae bacterium | reverse complement strand
GTGTGGACATTCATCTCCGACACCGGCCCGGTAAAGCTTGGCCAGCCCGTCCCGGAATCGAACTTGTCATCCGAGCTGAACAGGTCGTTGCCGCAGCACGCGCATGAGTAGACTCCATCGCGATGATTGAAATTGTGCTCGCCGCTGAATGGTCTTTCGGTGCCCCGTTTCCTGGTCACTTCATACCGCCCGGGGGAAAGCAACTCCTTCCATTCATCATCGCTCCTGGCGATTGTTTCCACTTCGATCACCCTGTTGTCCCTTGCTCGCAGCACCGAAATGCTGCCCGGCCTCGCTCCCCGTTGCGTTTTCATGGCATTCCTTCCTGCATGCGTCATTCGCCATCCCCGATCTCACCCGATCACCCGGTGTACCGGGGGCATCATTGAATATACTCATTCAATTACAGAATTTCATTATATTCTAAATATTAATCACACAAAAATCCCGTTTTTTTAACGGGAGTTTTGTGTGATGTGAAAAGAAGCCTGGAACGCGCAGCCCTTTTCCGGGAAAGGTGAAAACGCGCTCCGGGCCGGGAAGCCTTATCCTGCGCGGCGGACACTACGCAACATTGACTTTCTTGTTGGATCGTCTCCATATTTTGAAATTGTCCGCCTCCCTGATCAGCGCGTCACGGAAATCCGGGTGTGCAATCTCTATGATCTTTTCAGCGCGCATCCAGGTCGGGTTGCCCGCGAGCTTGACGGCCCCGTACTCGGTGACAATATAGTCAACCATCTGACGGGGGATTGTGGTGATCGAGCCGATGGAAAGCGCGGGGATGATCCTGGAGCGAAGCTTGCCGTCCTTCTCCACATACGTGGAGGGCATGCACAGGAAGCTCTTTCCGCCGGCCGACCATGTGGCCCCGAGTACAAAGTCCCACATGCCGCCGTTGCCCGATATCTGGCTGCCCTTGAAGCTTTCCGCGTTCACCTGCGAGAAGAGGTCGATCTGCACCGCGTTGCAGATGCTGACCATGTTGCTTATCCGCGAAATGGTCCTGGGATCATTGGTGTAGCCCACCGGGAACGACGCGTACGCCGGGTTGTTGTGCAGGTGATCGTACAGACGCTGGCTGCCAATGGCGAACGTGTAGGCGACCCGGCCCCTGTCGATCTCCTTGCGCCTGCCCGTCATGCGCCCCGACTCTATCATGTCCACATAGGCGTCAACCACCATTTCCGTATGGCCGCCCAGGTCCTTGAGGTCGGACTGCGCGATGAGCTTGCCCACCATGTTGGGAATCCCGCCGATCCCGAGCTGAATGCAGCAGCCGTCGTGAATCTCCTTCATGATGTTTTCGGCGATCTTCCGGTCCACCTCGCTCGGCGCGCCCTGCGGCATGTCATAGCATTTCTGCTCGGCCGGCGCCTCAACGATATAATCCACGTCGCTTATGTGGACTGATTCCTGCGCGCCTCCCAGGCACACGGGCATGTTTCTGTTGACTTCAACGATGACCCTGTCGCAGCACTGTATCTTCGCCGCAGTTTCGGAGTTCTGCGGCCCGAGGTTGAAATAGCCGTTGGCGTCCATCGGCGCCACCTGGATCATCGTAAACCACTGCACATCCTTTCGCCTGTCAGGATCGTTGTAGTAGAACGAGCGCTGCCCCGTGTCCCCTTCGAATGACGCGTAGAGCTCCGGAGCGTAATGATAGAGAATGGGGGAGTAATACGAGGGGCCCACCGCCTGGCTTATCATTCTCGTCAGCTTGCTCCACTGCCAGTCGATGTAGATGAAGCTCCCCGGGTGCTTGACAACCTCGGGCAGGGGCGGCACCGTCACCGCGAAATACACGCTCACGTCCTGAAGCTCGCCGGCCCTCTTTGCAAGCGCCTGATCGAGCACCACCGGCTTCCCGTTGAAAAACCCGTAATCGATCACGTCCCCCGACCTGACGTCTTTTACCGCCTGCTCGGGGGAAACGAGTTTGCTGGAATATTCTTTCTGGAAATCCATGGGCCTCTCCTTGTACTGTTTGATAGGGTATCATAACTGTACGGGGACAAGGCCGGGAACGCAATTCGCAATAGTGAATTTATTTTGTAATCAAAAGATAATGATTTTTGTAGGTTATTTTCCTACCGCGCGGCGGAAGGCAGGCCCGTGTTCAATTCATAGAGAAAACCACTGACACCGAGGTGCCGCCCTTTCTGGAGACCGTCACCTCGCCGCGGAGCTGGTCACGGGTCAGGATTCTCACGAGCACAAGCCCCAGCGTCTGCGCCGACTCCAGGTCGATGTCATCCGGAATCCCGACACCGTTGTCGGAAATGGTCATCCGGATGGTATCACCGGAAGGCTCCATGATAATGCTCACCTTTCCTTCGCGGTCAAGCCCGGGCGGGAACGCGTATTTCAGCGAGTTGGTGACGAGCTCGTTGGCGAGCAGGCCGCAGGGAATGGCTTTGTCGATCGGCAGCATGATGCTGTTCACCCTGACCTCGGCGCTCACCCGCGACGTGTCGACGTTGTATATCTTGAAAAGCTCGCCGGTGATGGTTCTGATGTACTCCTCGAAGTTGACGTTCGCGAGGTCTTCTGACTGGTAGAGCTTTTCGTGAATGAGCGCGATCGCCCTGATCCTGTTCTGAGATTCCCGGAGATGGATGCGCACCTCCTGGTTTTCAACCCTGTTCGTCTGGAGGTTGAGCAGACTTGTGATGATCTGGAGGTTGTTTTTTACGCGGTGGTGAATCTCCTTCAAAAGCACCTCCTTCTCGCGAAGCGCGGCGCGCAGGCGTTTTTCGGCCTCCTTTCGGCCGGTGATGTCGCGGGAGTGGAGAATGACCAGAATCGCCTGCTTTTCGTAATCGAGTATTTTATACAGCGTTGATTCCAGGACGATCCATTCGTCCCCGACGCCTTTAAACCGGTGTTCGACCAGGTTGTTGCCATGATAGCTCGTGGACTGCGGGCTCAACAAATCCTCTATCCCCGCCCTGTCCTCGTCATGCGTGTGAGCGTAAATGCTCTCACCGATCATGTCGCCCGGCTGGCAGCCGGTCATCCGCAAAATGGAGTTGCTCATGTACATGAAGGTGCCGTCAACCGAGACCATGCTGAACATGTCAGATGAGCCGTTAATCAGGTTCCGGTAAAAGTTCTCGGTCTGCTTGAGCGCCCGCTGCGTGCTGACCACCTCCGTCACGTCGCGGATGAGGCCTATGGTGCCCGAGAACTTCTTCCCGTCCTCCTCCACCTCGTAATGCCCCGTGGCGATGATCTCCCCGAGGGGATACCCGTCGCTTCCGCTCATGCTTTTAGGGACCAGCCTCACTTTCAGGTTTTTCGTGATCCTCTTCCCGGTCCGCCGCTCATCGAAGAGCTTGGGCGCGTTGTCATGGCCGGTGTTCTGCCCCGAGAGCACGGGGAGGGCCGATGAGCGCTGCACAAGCAGCAGGTCATCCGGATGAACCAGCCGGCTGAAGTGCACTCCGATTAAATCGCCCGGCTCGTACCCGAGCTTGAATATGGAATCGCTCAGGTACGTGAAAACGCCCTTGTGGTCGATGCGGTACACGATGTCGGGGATGAGGTTGATCAGCGTTTCATATTCGCTCGAGTCAAAGAACATGACTTTGCCGTAGGGACTTTCTTCCCTGAGGACCTGGTTCAGATAGGCGCGCTCCAGGCTCCTGAAGTCAGCCAGGGCGTCTTCACCGGCCTCGTTTGCTTCCAGCACGCCGCTCGCCGCGGAAAAGCGGACCCTCATCCGAACGTCGCTTTTCAGGTCGTCCCTCAGCACCGGGATTTTCTCGATCGCCAGGTACTGGCGGATGAACTTCACGGAGTTCAAAACGGCCTCCGCGAGCGGCTTGTCGGCACCGCTCATCACCCCGCCCAGAACCGACGCCTCCACGCGCCTCCTGTCGCCGCCCAGCTTGATGATTTCGGCCATCAGAAGCTCCATCGCACTGATGCCCCTCGCGGACGACTCGTCCTCGGCGGTAATGCTGCCCTGTATGGAGCCGGCCACCACGAACGCCGCCATGGCGCCGATCTTCTTCTCCTTTTCAAAAAGGCACACGGTCAGGCAGCGGCCGGTGATGGTTTCAATCAGGGCGTCCTCCGCCGTAACAAAGTGCTCCCCCGGAGTGAGGAAGTGAATGTGCTTGCCCGTTTTGCGTCCTTCGCCTTTCATGCTTTCATCCTGCACCTGTTTTCTGTCGCTCACCTGCTCGAAGGCCCGTCCCCCGGCCGGGCGGATTCGTCGCGCTCCCGCCCTTCGTTCTACCGGTCACGGCCGCCTTCCTCGAACTGGAAGTATGAGATCGCGTACCTGTTGAGCTCGGACGAGCTTCCCAGGTTGAGCTTCTCCTTAATCCTCTCGCGGTACGTCGCGACCGTCTTGCTGCTGACGGATAGCAGCGACGCGATCTTCCGGTTGGCGAGGCCCTGCCCTATCAGGTTGAACACCTCGAACTCCCTGTCGGAGAGCCCCTCCACCGGCGACGAGGCCGCGCTTCCCCGGCGCGCGTAGCGGGTGAGCACGTGGTCGACCATGTTGTCGCTGACGAATATCCTGCCCGCGAGCACGTGGTGGATCGCGTCGATGATCTTTGTCGTTGTCTCGCGCTTGGCGATGTAGCCGCGCGCTCCCGCCTTGAGCACGCGGTCCACGAACACGGACTCGTCGTGCATGGAGAGCACCAGCATGGGGACGTCGCCGTACTTTTTCCTTATTTCCTTTATCAGCTCGATGCCGCTTGAGTCTTTGAGCGTGATGTCGATGATCATGAGCGACGGCATGCTTCTCGCCACCGCTTTCATCGCCTCCTCCGCGCTCTCCGCCGAGCCCGTCACCTCGAGGTCGTGCTCCTTGTCAATGAGCTGCGTGAGCCCGTCCCTGAACACGGGATGGTCCTCCACGATGAAAATGGACGCTTTCCCGCCTGCTTTACCGTTTCTTTTCATTCGTCTCCGGGGCCGTTATTTCCGCTTTCAGGTTCTCTATCGGCAGAAAGCAGCTGACGGATGTGCCCTGATTTTCGTTCCGCCTGATTTTTAGCGAGCCGTTCATGATCTCGGCCCTGTACTTCATGATCCGCAGCCCGTTGCCCGCGTTCCGCGGCAGCGGAAGCGGAATTCCCTTCCCGTTGTCAGCGACGCGCAGCACGAGGCTTCTGCTGTCGGACGTGAGCGAGATGTCGATCTTCCCCGCGCCCGCGTGCTTGACGGCGTTGTACGACGCCTCCTGCGCGATGTAGTAGAGGTTGATCGCCGTCACGTTGTCGCGAATGGCGACCTCGGAATTCCCGGTGAACCGGCACGTGACGCCGTAAATGGAGCTGATGCGACGGGCGAGGTTGGCCAGCGCCGCGGAAAGCCCCCCGATGCCCAGCTCGATAGGGCACAGTCCCTTGACGAGCCGGTGGGTCTTGGTGATCGCCTCGTTGATAAGCTGGCGTATCTTCTCCAGCTCCCTCGCCTCCATCCTGGACTTTTTCTCGAGCCGGAGCTTCAACACTTCCGACAGCGCCTCGATGCCGATCAGGTGCGGAGAGAGGTCGTCGTGGAGGTCGCGCCCCACCTGCTGGCGGATGCCCTCGGATATCTCAAGTATCTCGCGCTCAAGCCGCTTGCGCTCGGTGATGTCGCGCGCGACCACGAGGATGCCCTCGGGACGGTTGTCGATCTTGATGACCGTCGAGCTCGTCTCAAGCTGGATGTACTCTCCGTTCTTGTTGAGAAATCCCGTCTTGTTGATGAACACCTCGTCCGGGCCCACCGTGCGCTCCGCGAGCGCCCGGTAAAGATTGATGTTCCTGCTGTAGGGCAGGATGTCCGTAATCTTCATGCCGCGGAGCTGCTCGCGCGAAAGTCCGCTCAGCTCGCACCCGGCGCTGTTGACGTACGTGATGTTGCCGTTCATGTCGTACACGATGATGATGTCGCGGGCGTTCTCGGCGAGGAGCTTGTAGCGCTCCTCGCTCGCGGCCAGCGCGAGCTCCTTCTCCTTGAACTCGGTCAGGTCAATGAGCGATCCGACGCTCTGGTTGGTGCCGGGCACCAGCGCGATTGTCATGTAAATGTGCCGGTACCGCCCCGACGAGTGCTTGAGCAAAAACTCGTAGTCGCGCGGCGCCGCGCCGGGCTCCTTCCTGCGCAGTTCGTGGTACACGATCATCCGCTCCAGGTCGCGCGCCGCGATGAACTCGGTCCACTTCTTTTTCCCCTCGACCTCCTCCTTGCTGAAGCCCGTGATCTTGGACAGCTCGTTGTTGGCGAGCGAAACGGTCTTGTCGTTCTCAAGGAACACGATCGCGGTGCCGGTGGTGTCGAAGATGGTGCGGTACCGGTTCTCCGAATCCCTGATCCTTCGCTCCTCACGGACCCGCTCCGTGACGTCGCGCACCAGCATGATCGCATCGCCGCCGGCCGGCCCGCAGACAATCTCCGCGTCAATCGGCGAACCGTCCCCCGCGCGAAGCCTCGCCAGGCAGCAGCAGCGCGCGGCGGGCGCTTTGCGCGGGCCGCGGCAGACGCCCTTTTTCGCCGCTCCGACGAAAAGGAGCGACACCCTTGCCCCCGCGGCGACCGCGTCTCCGAACATCTCCCGGGACAACGCGTTCGCGCAAACGACGATACCGCCCCTGAGCGCGATTGCAGCCTCAGGGATCATGCCGAGAAGCGCGCCGGAATGACACTCTTCGGATTCCGGCAGCGCCGCAGCGCTCTTGCGCACCGGGCCGGATGCGCATTCTGGAGTTCTTTTCGCGCGACTCTCGCCCATGTCAATCCTCCGTCCCCATCGGCGAACCGCCCTCTCAGTACCTGCTCGACGAGGGGGATGTCAAATCGTCGATCACGCCGATGATCTCGTCTTTGATCTTCCTGAATTCCACGTCGATCACCGAAATGCCGATTATCGGGATGTCCCTGTTGTAGATGCAACCCGTGTTGGCGTCGAGAGTGATGTAATCGCCCTCCCGAAGGCGCGTCATGCCGAAGATGACGTCGTCGTCATCGCCGCGTTCCCATTTCACGTCGGTCACGCACGGTTTGCGCTCTCCGATCGCGACCAGCGCCGCGTGCGACGTCAGCCCGCCCTCCTTGGAGATGTAGCCCACAAACCGCTCCTCCTGCATGATGACGATGGGCGGCACGTTGCTCTCGGTCACGAAAATCAGCGGGCCGTCGAAGTCGGGGATGTTGCGGTCGTCGGTGATGACCCGCCCACGGACCGCCCCGCCGCACACGGGCTTGCCGCGCGCGATGACCGCCGCGTTGTCGGTCTCCTTCTGGTCGAGATAGTTTGTGATGATCTTCCTGTTGAGGCTGAAGCCCGTCCGCTTGATCAGCTTGAACGGGCTGTAGATGTCCTCCTTGTAGAAGCTGTAGCTGTTGACGATCAGCGCAACCGGGGACTGCTTGAGTATGCGCGACTGGACTATGTACACCCTGCCGTCGCGGATCGCGAACTCGATGTCGGTGGGATGCCGCTGCTCGCGCTCGTCAAAATACTTGAACTGTTTAAGCATCTGATACTGTTTGGGATACTTCTTCACGAACTGCCCGGTGGACGCCGGGGTGACGATGCCGTCGGCGATCACGTTGCCGAAAAAGCCCTCGATGAATTCTATCTCCTCCTCGAAGGGACGTCCCAGGCTCCCCACGACGGGATTGCGCGTGAAGAGCACGCCCGAGCAGTCCTTCGACGAGAGCACCGGCTGGCACTCCTGCACCAGCACGGCGGTCTGGTACTCCTCCGGAATCCGGAACGCCCGCGCCTGCTGCTGTACCACGTTGTTGTCGAATGAGCGGAACACCGCGATCACCGAGTTGAATATCTGCTCGTAGGGGTCGTCGGGCACCGCACTCCAGCCGAGAAAGCTCTCCAGCTGGATCGCGTCAAGGATGTTGGCCGACGCCCGCTTCAGCTTTTCAAGGCTCTGCCTGAACAGCACGTCGTACTTGGGATAGCCCACCATGTTGATGATGTTGTTGGTGTGAAGCTCGAGCACCGTCGACGCGTAGTTGAGAAGAAAGCTTATGTACGCCTGGTATGCGCGCCGCGGCTCCTTGAGCTTTTTCGACCACTGCTCGACGATCTGCGCGTTGAG
>CAZPZJ010000133.1:0-1820 GCA_964591055.1 uncultured Leptospiraceae bacterium | reverse complement strand
ACCTGCGAGGCGCCCTTGCTTCCCATGAACTCGATGGACTCCTCCCCGTCCTCCGCCGCGATGTCGGCGCCGAACCTGAACAGGAAGTCCCTCATGTTGAACTGCCCGGACGTCTTCAACCGGTCGAGGATCGTGTTGAACGGGGCGAGCTCCTTATGCTCGGTATAGGTCTTGATGTTGTTGATGAGGTTGGCCAGAAGGTGCGTGGTCTTTTCCCTGATGAGATTGTTCATCACCTTGTTGAGCAGGGGTATCTTGTCCTCCCCCTGGATGCCCTGCGCATAGAGGTCCTGGAGCAGCGTGAAGTTGTTCTCAAGCTCGCTGTTCATCATATCGATGATGCTGGGGAAGTGCGCGGCGCGGTCGGGGCGGCGCTGTATCTCCTCGATGAGCTGGTCTATCAGAAGCGCGAATCTCCCGAGGTTCTTGGTGCCGTGTCCCACCGCCCTTGAGCACAGCGCAAGGTTTACAAGAAGCCTGAGCGCCACCAGGTAGTTCTCATCGGTGATCACCCGAAGCTCGGAGTTGACGATATTCGAGAAGGAAATGAAAGCGATCTGCTCCAGCAGCGTATCCACGGTCATCAGGCGAAACAGCACCTCGCCCTTGTTGCGCACGGGATTGGACATCACCTCCTCGATGAGCTTCTTCAGGTGGTAGCGGATTTTCCCCATGGGAATCTCTTCCCAGTTGAAATACTTGAGCTTCGACAGCGTTTCGCGGAGGTACTCCATGAACGACGTATAGGTGGGCATGAGCTTCACATCATCGCTGCCGATCTTATACAGTATCATCTCGATGACGCCGGAGAGCTCATGCTGCGAGACGAGCTTTTCCCTGTTGTCGTCCTTGTTGGTCCAGGCGATCTTGAGCTTGTCCTTGAGCTCCGCAAGCTCCCTGAACACGTCGGACTCCAGGAGCTCCTGCTTGTCATCCTCGCTCGCGCCCACGATGACGCTGCCGTCGATGATGTCCGAGCTCTTGTCCGAGCGTAAAAATTCCTCAAGCTTCTCGATCTTGACGATCACCTTGTCGGAAAGGTTCTGGTGGGTGAGCCGCCGTATGTCGGAGGCGATGGACTTGAACGCGTCGTGGTAGCGGTACGCGTCGTCGAAGTCATGGGCGATGTCGCGCAGCTCCGCGATGTCGATGCCGAACACGAAAAACTTCGGGGTCAGCCGGATGATCTCGCGGATGATGGAGTATATCTCCTCGAAGTTGTTGGCGTGATAGCTGTCAAGGAAACCGATGACGTTCTGCTCAAGTCCGGCGATGGACTCTGTCCGCTCCCCCTTGAGGTCTCCCCTGAAATCGTGCTCGGTGCGGATGTAGATCACAATCTCGACAAGCCTGCGCTTGATCGTCTCGGGATCTTTTTCCCTGCGAAGGTCCTGAAGGAGCAGGCTCACGTCATCGACCAGCTTCAGGGCGCCTTTCTGTTCCATATATTCCGTCTCCGGGGACTGTATCGCCGCAAGGGCGGCAATCAATATATTATACTCCTAAACCGGCCCGATTCACCCGCCGGAAAAGAAAAACAGTAAAATCTGAACATTTTTTTGTTCAATCTTTTTTTTCAGGGTTTTATGCCCGCACAAACGCCGACTTCAGATGAAAAAATCCGCCGGGCTTTTCGCCACAGACGGATTATCATTATACTACGCCAGATTTTATCTTTACGCATTCTGCTTCTCGTTGAGCACCTTGACCGGCTCCATGCCGAGCGGCGTTCCCTCCTCGATCGCCTTGAGCACGGCCCCGCCGCCGGTGAAGATGTAGTACTTGGGGTGGTCGATGGCGACGATGTACAGGCCCGGCAG
>CAZPZJ010000132.1:6466-10068 GCA_964591055.1 uncultured Leptospiraceae bacterium | reverse complement strand
TTCGGATCAGTTCGCGCTCAATTTTGTGAAACGGTACTTTTTTCCCGATTATATTGTACGGAGAAAACCTTATATCTCTTTCTTTCCTGTGAAGCGGCCCGAGAATGATGTCCGGGTTGTATGAAAATTCGTCACTGCCGATTGTCCCCTCGAGGTTCTTCTCTGTTTGCGGATTGGAATGGGCGACGATCTTGCCGGTCGGCAGCACGAAGAACGCCTCATCGATCATGCCGGCGCTCATCTCATCCCGGAACAGCTTTTTCAGCGAATCATATTTATTTACCCGGAAGCTCAACTCCGCCACATCGGCAAACGCGCCGGCGAGCGCGACCGAGTGCTTCATGGTAAACTGCTCGATGTTCGCGACATCGCGCCGCACACTGAAATAGAAATATCCCGCGCTGATCGCGGCGCTGAGCGCCAGCAGCAGCACCAGCAGCAGAACGAATACCCCGAGCGGGATCCTCGTTTTCCTGATCCTTCTTTTCATGCTCTACCCGTGTTCGGCCCTGATCCCGGGAAAATGCGCATTCCACCCGCCACCGTCGCGTTTCCCGAAGGCCCGTTGTTATGATTTCTGACTTTTACTATTATCGGAGACATTTGATTATTTTTTTCATTATAATTTGCAACACGTCCGGCCCGGTATCGTGACTATTCTGTTCTTATCCCCTTTCACTATGAAAGAAATATTAGTGACAAAAAATGTTTGTAATCACAACATGTTATATAAAATATATAAATATTATCCGATATTATGACCATGAGCGGGCGACATTTTTACGTTCGCTCCATGTTTACCCGGCTTTAGAAACACATTCCCGGCGATGAATAGTCTCACTGAAAGAGGTATACCATGAATTCGGGCAACAAGGCAAAAACCGACAACACGAAGTGGACGTCCGCCGGAAACGGAACGCTGGAAAAGTCCCAGATTTTTTCCGAAGTAATGAGCTCCAACAACCGCAGGCTCATGATCGCCTTCACTTCAATTATGGCGCTTGCCAATGTTGCGGTGACGCTGATCAAGTACTTCGGCGTCGGCTCCCAGTATCTCACCTACCGCGACATTCTCATTGAACTGGTATCCGCAACCGTTATCCTCACCGTAACATTCGTGATTTCACGGAAACTTGGGGGCAAAAGGGCCTCGGGCTATGTGACGATCACCGGCATAATCATCGCCCTGTTTATATTCCAGTTTTCTTTTTTCGGCGCCAGCGAACTTTTCGCCACGGTGCACCTTGCGCTCGCATTGAGCATTTTCTACTTCGACCCGCGCATTACTCTCTACACGCTCGCGATCGTTGTTACGCTCCAGACGATCCTTTTCATCGGAAAGCCGGAGCTCATACCGGCAGGGCCGAAGAGCAATCTCCTTGTCCGCTACATCATCTTCTTCTTCGTCGGGTTCGGCGCGGCATCGGGCGCCGGTGCGACAAAACTGCTGCTCCGGCTCGCCATCGACAAGCAGAACGAGGCCGCGAACACGCTCGGGAACCTGCGCACCATGGCGCGCGCGATACTCAACTCCATCGACGTCATGAAGCGCCAGGTTGAGGACCAGAACCATGTCACAGGTGAAATGAACAACATTTCACAGCAGCAGGCCGCGTCGCTTGAGGAGATATCCGCCGCTCTGGAGGAGCTGGCCTCGAACTCGGAATCAATCACCAATATCGCGAAGTCGCTCTACCAGGAGCTGGAAATCACCGTGGAATCGGTCAACGACCTCAAATCGGTCAACGACAAGGTGCAGGTCAGCTCGTCCGAAATAAACAACACCCTCAACGACGTGACCCAGTACTCCAACGACTCGTCCGAACACCTGAAAATCACCATCGATAAGTTCGCAACGCTCAAGGAGAAGAGCAACGAGATGTCGAACTTCATTCAGATCATCAACGATATCGCCGACCAGGTGAATCTGCTGTCGCTGAACGCCTCGATTGAGGCTGCCCGCGCGGGCGACTTCGGAAGGGGATTTGCGGTGGTCGCGGACGAAATATCCAAGCTCGCCGACGCCACCACGCAGAACTCCAAGGAGATCAGCAAGATCATCAACGAAAACCAGACGCTCATCGACGTCAGCAACCGCCAGATCCGGGAATCCTCAGAGATCATGACCAAGCTCAGCGACGCAATCGGGCGCATCCGCAGCGAGATCACCGAGGTGCAGAACCTGATCGGCGACATTGACATCACCATCAAGACCATTAAAAACCTCAACACAAGAATTCACGACTCGTCGCGCACCATAGAAAACGCGACATCCGAGCAGAAGCTTGCGACCGATGAGTCGAGCCAGACGACCGCGGACATCGCAAGGACCGCCCAGAACATAGTGAACATCTCCACTAGGCTTTCGGATTCCACCAGGGAGGTTGAAACGCTGATCAGCGAGCTTGACAGGATCAGCAGCGGGATGGTGCAGTAGTTTACCCGCAGGAGGCGAAAAAAAAGCAGGGGCATAATCCCTGCTTTTCTGTTTCAATACAATACGGCTATTTCCCAACCGCAACACCTTTCACCCAGCGTCCCTTTTTGGACGTTCCGTCATTGTAAAAGTACACGCCGTTGCCGTGCATGGTGCCGTTTTTGAACTCACCCTCGAACCTGTCACCGTTGGAGAAGAAGTACTTGCCCCGTCCCTGCATGGCGCCTTTGTTGAATTCGCCCTCATAGCGGTCGCCGTTGGCAGTGTAGTACTTCCCGATGCCGTTCATGGAGCCATTGGTAAAATTCCCCTCGTACTTGTCTCCATTTTTATAGTAAAACGCCCCCTGGCCCTCGCGCCGTCCTTTCACGTAGTCGCCCTCGTATTTGTTTCCGTCCTTGAAAAAATAAGTGCCCTTGCCCTGGAACTGGCCTTCCCTGAACTGTCCCACATATTTGTCACCGGAAAGAGTGTAGAATGTTCCTTCATCCGCCATCTTCCCGTTGTTGAACATCCCCTCGAATTTCGTGCCGTCCGGGAAAAAGTATATTCCATTGCCGTTGCGCTGGTTGTCCTTGAACTCGCCTTCATACCGTGCACCCTTCTGGAAGTAGTACGTCCCCTTTCCGTGCCGTTTGCCGGACAGCCATTCTCCCGTGTATTTCGTGCCGTCCGCGAATTCCGCGGTTCCCGTCCCGTCCGGTTTGCTGTTGAGCCACTGTCCGGTGTATTTGGTGCCGTCGTCCAGAGTGTAATTTCCCGTCTGTCGGACCGGTCCGCCGCTTGAGCAGCTGAGCGCTATGGCGAGAATTCCGGCCGGAACGATCAAGCAGATAGTATTTCTCATTGTTCCCTCCTGTGTAATAACGCGGATTAATCCCATCGAGTTATCAAAACAGAACCATTATTGCACCGCCGAACGGGCCTCTGTAAAGAAATTTTTCACCGGTCTTTTATATTTTCACCATAGTGTTGCGCCCATGATACGAGCCTGTCATTTTCAACGGACGCGGGATATTCTGCTTTACCTGCAAAACACCCTGTGCGTTCATTACTGACGGAAGATATCACGGATCACAGAGAGGAACGGCATGCGTTATCTTGTCATCGGGTCGGGCGGTCGCGAGCACGCCATAGCGTGGAGACTTCTGTCTGACGGAAGCGC
>CAZPZJ010000132.1:0-6366 GCA_964591055.1 uncultured Leptospiraceae bacterium | reverse complement strand
AGCAAGCTCTTCGCGAAATCCATCATGGAGAAGTACGGAGTGCCGACCGCCGCACATTTCGACTTCACCGGCAAGGCCGCGCTCGTCTCCCACCTTGAAAACGCGAAAAGCTTCCCGCTGGTCATCAAACTTGACGGCCTGGCCGCCGGGAAGGGCGTGTGCGTGGCAGGCGACAGGGAGGAGGCGTTGCGCTTTGTCGACGAGATGGTGAAGGACGACTCCAGGGTGTTCGTGGAAGACTATATCGACGGAGAGGAGGCCTCCGTGCTCGGCATCTCCGACGGGGAAACAATCCTGCCGTTCATCGCGGCGCAGGACCACAAGCGCGTTTTCGACGGCGACACCGGGCCCAACACCGGCGGAATGGGCGCCTACGCTCCCGCGCCGGTCATGACGAAAGCCATGCTGGAAAAAGTCGAGCGCACCGTACTTCGGCCCACAATCAGCGGCATGAAAAAGGAAGGCATTCCGTTCAGGGGAATTCTCTACGCCGGCATCATCACGAAGGGCGACGACATCCGCGTGCTGGAGTTCAACGTCCGGTTCGGCGATCCCGAAACTCAGGTGATCCTCCCCCTGCTGAAGGGTCGGCTCGGCGATCTCATCCAGGCGTCCATCAGCGGCACCCTCGCCTCGCATGCAATCGCGTTCGACGAAAGGCACGCCATCACCGTGGTCATCGCTTCCGGGGGCTATCCGGGACCGTATCCAAAGGGAATGGAAATCACCGGCCTTGAGAACGTCAGCCATGACGTCATGGTGTTCCACGCGGGCACCACGAAAAAAAACGACACCGTGTACACCAGCGGAGGCAGAGTGCTCAACGTCACGGCCACCGGGGACACGCTCGAAGAGGCCCGAAATCGCGTGTACTCCGACATCGACCGGATATCGTTCGAGGGCTCCTTCTACCGCCGGGACATTGCGCACAGGGCGATGAAATATTACAGATGATTGCTCCCGCGGCCCGCGCGGATTTTCCACTTGAAAAAATCCGGCCCGATACCAGACTGTAAACGCGGCGCGGCCGCCTGAATACAATCACAGCGAGGTTGCAGGATGGACAGAGCTATCAGCGTAACCGGAAACATTTACTGGGTTGGCGTCAACGACAGGAGGACCGACCTGTTCGAATCGATATGGCCCCTTCCTCGCGGAGTGGCGTACAACTCGTACCTTATCGTCGATGAAAAGATAGCGCTCATCGACACGGTCAAGGCGCCCTTCCAGATGGATTACCTTGAAAAAATCAGGAAGGTGATCGGAGAGCGCCGCATCGATTACCTCGTGATCAACCACATGGAGCCCGACCATTCCGGCTCCATCACCTTTCTCAGGGAGATATTCCCGGACCTGAAGATCGTCGGCAACAAGAAGACCTTGGAATTCCTCAGGGACTTCTACGGCGTCGACGACAACACGATCATCGTCGCCGACGGCGAGACGCTTCCGCTTGGATCGACCACGCTTGAGTTCCGCCTGACGCCGATGGTGCACTGGCCCGAGACCATGATGACCTACGACACCTCTTCGAAAATGCTGTTCGCCGGAGACGCATTCGGCGCGTTCGGCGCCCTCGATGGGGGAATATTCGACGATGAGCTCGACATCGGCTATTACGAGGACGAAACACTGCGCTACTTCTCCAATATCGTGGGCAAGTATTCGCAGATGGTGCTCAAGGCGGCCGAAAAGCTCTCCGGGCTCGATATCCGCGTGATCGGCGCAACGCACGGCCCCGTGTGGCGCAAAAATCCCCGGCACGTCATCGACCTCTACCTGAAGTGGAGCCGCCAGGAGACCGAGAAGGGCGCGGTGGTGGCGTTCGCGTCGATGTACGGAAACACCGAGAAGATGGCCGACACCGTCGCCCGCGCGCTGTCAGAGGGCGACATAGAGAAGGTGATTGTGCACGATGTGTCGCGCACGCATGTCTCCTATCTCATCCGCGACATCTGGCGTTACCGGGGCCTCGTGCTCGGGAGCTGCACCTACAACCTCAAGCTCTTTCCCCTGATGGAGCTTCTCATCGGCTTTCTCGAAAACGAAGGCATTAAAAACCACGTGCTGGGCCTGTTCGGAAGCTACAGCTGGAGCGGCGGCGCGGTCAAGCGCCTGCTCGAATTCTCCGAAAAGATCAAGCTTGACATGGTTGAACCCGTGGTCGAGATCAAGTGCTCGCCGACGGCTGATGATTTAAAGCGCTGCGCGGAGATCGGCGCTGCCGTCGCCCGGAAGCTCAACGGATAATCCCATGCCGGCAGGCCGCTCATCGCGGGTCCGCCGCGCCTGCGATTATCATTGACAAATCATTTCCCCTGTATTAGCGGTATTCCCCGGGCGACGGTGAGAGAGGCAACCGCACCGCGCCCGGCTTCCAATTTCCCGCGAGGACGCGCGAAAGATGTTCCAAACAGTCGCGATCAACATAAGGCCTGACGATCTCGAGTCGCTGGCGTTTCTCACCGGGCTTGTGCAGTTTTTCCAGCGTAACAGGATCCGCCCCATCCTTCCCGGCTACGGGATCATACTCAACGACAGGAACCTTGCAAAGCTCGCGGTGGACAACGGAGATTTCGTTGAAAAGCCTGACCTGGTCGTCGTGATCGGCGGTGACGGCTCATTTCTCAGGACGGCGAGGATGTTCTCCCACAGGCGGGTTCCCATCTTCGGCATCAACAAGGGGCAGCTCGGCTTTTTGACCGAGTTCAGGCCGGAGGAGGCGATCGACCACCTTGCCAGGGCGATCACAGGCGACTTCACTGTTTCCCAGAGGATCATGCTCAGGGCAACTCTCGTCCGCCACGGGGAGGAAGAGGCGCGCATGCTCTTTCTCAATGACGCGGTCATCTCCAAGGGAGCGCTTTCGCGCCCTATAAAGCTCAACCTTGAAATTAACGGAAGCTTTCTCAACAGGTATTCCGGCGACGGAATCATCATCTCAACCGCGACGGGATCCACCGCATACTCGCTTTCCGCGGGAGGCCCGATCATCTCCCCGCTGATCGACTGCGTCTACACCATCAATCCCATCTGTCCGCACATGCTCGCCATCCGCCCCATGATTGTCCCCCTCGAATCGGAGCTCAAGGTCACCATCCTCTCCGATTTCGAGAATTTATTATTGACGATTGACGGCCAGGAAGCTATCAGAATAAGGCGCGGCGACGAAATCGCGTTTTCCGCCTCTGAAAGCGGCGTCAACCTGATCACCCATCCGGATCGCAGTTACTACGACATCCTTCGGGAAAAGCTCGGCTGGGGAAAAATCTGAACTTACGGGGTTCGCCCATGCTCTCCGAACTTCGCATCAAGAATTTTGTTCTCATCGAGGATCTCAGGCTCGACTTCAGCCCGGGACTCAACATCCTCACCGGGGAAACCGGCGCGGGCAAATCCATCCTCATCGACGCGCTTTCAGGCGTGCTCGGCGAGAAAATGACCACAGATGTCATTCGTACCGGCTACGAGCGCGCCATGCTCGAGGGCGTGTTCGACATCTCCCGGCTTCCCGAGGTGCAGCGCATCATCTCCGATTCCGGCATCGACTGCGACGACGACACCCTTGTCCTGCGAAGGGAGCTGTACGCAAGCGGCAAGGGGCGCTGTTTCGCCAACACCGCACAGATACCCATCCAGAAGCTCAAGGAGATCTCCGAATACCTGGTCGACATACACGGGCAGAACGAGCACCAGAACATCGTACGCACCGCCAAGCACCGCGAAATTCTGGACAGTTTTGCGGGTCACGCATCGCAGCTTTCGCAGATCAGGGAGCTCCACTCACGACTGGGTGAGCTCCGTGAAAAGATGGAATCGTTCAAGATCGACGAGAAGGAAAAGGCGCGGCGGATCGAATACCTCACCTTCGCCCTGAAAGAGATCGAATCGGCCAGGCTTACCGCCGGCGAGGAGGACGATCTTAAAAGCGAATCCAACCTTCTGGCGAACGCCGAAAAGCTCTTCACCGAAATCAACACGTCGTCAGCGCTGCTCAGGGGAGAGGGGGGAGTCCTCCAGAACCTCAAGCGCGTCGAACAGAGCGTCGGCTCGATCAGCCAGTACGATTCCCGGCTCTCTGACATCCTTGAAACAATCCACGAATCGCTCTATTCGCTCGAGGACGCCGCCGCACTTCTGCGGGATTACGAGCGCACCATCGACTATTCGCCCCAGCGCGTCAACGAAGTCGAAGAGAGGCTCGCCCTCATCTCTTCGATGAAAAAGAAGTACGGCTCAACCGTCGCCGAGGTGCTTGAGTTCGCGGAAAAATCGACGAGGGAGCTGGCGTCCTTCACGTCGGGGGAGGAACAGATCGAGCAGCTCCGGGCCGAGCACGCGCACGCGGTCCAGCAGGCGAAGACCGTGGCGCTCGACCTTTCGGAGAGGAGAAAGCAGGCCGCCGAAAAGCTGGAAAAGCTCGTGACGCGCGAGCTTTCCGACCTCGGATTGGCCGGCACCGCGTTCCGCGTTTCCATCAAGCGCGAGCTCAGCGACACGGGTGAAATTGAAAACGACAGCAAGCGATACGTGCTCTACCCCCACGGTCTTGACCGCGTGGAATTCCTGATCTCCGCCAACGAGGGCGAGGACCTCCGCCAGCTCGCCAGGGTCGCATCAGGCGGCGAGATGTCGCGCCTGATGCTCGCGCTCAAAAACGTGCTGCTCGCGAGCGATATCGTCGACAGCCTGGTGTTCGATGAAGTGGATTCGGGAATCGGCGGCAAGACTGCGGAGACCGTGGGAAGGAAGCTGAAATCGCTCGCCAAGGACCGGCAGGTGCTGGTGATCACCCACCTCCCGCAGATCGCCTCGATGTCCGACACCCACTTCACGGTCCAGAAGGAGCGCAGCGGAGAGCGCACCTCCACGGTGGTGAAAAAGCTCGTCCGCCCGGAAAAGATCAAGGAAATCGCCCGCATGCTCGCCGGCGAGCAGATCACCGAGCTGACCATACGACACGCCGAGGAAATGGTCGAAAGCGCCGAAAGCGTCGCGACATGAGGCGGTTGCGGACGTGAAAAAGAACGCGAGCTCCATCAACCTCACCGACACAATCACGCTCATCATCGGCGAGATCGCCCGTCACAGCCCCGCCTTCGCGCATGTCGACACCTCCCGGTTGCTCGTCAGCACGGCAAGCAACCGGAACGGAAGGCGCAGCACCATATACGGGAAGCTCGTGCCGCTCCGCTTCAGGGACGGCAACCGCGTCTTCATGCATCGCGGCAGGTGCTACGCCATGCCGGAGATCGTGCACGAAGGCAGGCAACTGCTCTACATAATCTACTTCTACTCACCGCGCTTTTTCGACCTCCCCGCGCGCGAGAAGCTTCGCGTGATCTTCCATGAGCTCTACCACATCAGTCCGGAATTCAACGGGGACATCCGGCGCATGGGAGAGGTAAAACACTCCCACGGCCATTCGCGCACAAGGTTCGATTCCCACTTCGAGAGCGACCTTGAGGAGTTTCACCGCACCATCGTCGGCACGCCGCTGGAGCGCTTTCTTGACATGACAACCCATGACATATTCAGCTCGTTTGACCGGGTGCTGTCGCGGCGCATGAAGCTGCCCAAGCCCCTCATCATCCAGAACTGAAACCGGAACCTTTGAATGCCAGGGAAGGCCCACACCCGATGAACATGCCCGAAATTGACACGATCATCAGATTCAGGCACAGCCTTCACCTCCTGCCGGAGGAGTCGGGGAGAGAAGTTGAAACCTCCTCCCGCGTAACCGAATTCATCTCCGCCCGACGCCCCGACGCGCTGATCACCGGGATCGGCGGAACGGGCCTTGCGGCGATCTTTGACGGAAAGGCAGCCGGACCCGTGACCTGCATCCGCTGCGAGCTCGATGCAGTATCGCTGCCTGAATCGGAAGGCGCGGGAAAGAGCGATCCATTGCGTTCGTGTTCACATGCGTGCGGTCATGACGGCCACATGGCGATTGTCGCGGGGATTTCAGCGGCGCTCTCAACGCATCCCGTTTCGAAGGGAAGGGTCGTGCTGCTCTTCCAGCCGTCTGAGGAAAACGGCCGGGGCGCCGCGGCGGTTCTTTCCGACACCCGCTTCATCGATGCGGGCATCGACCGCATATTCGGCTTCCACAACATTCCCGGCGCGCCTGCAGGTGTTGCGATCGTAAAAGACGGCGTTTTCGCATCTGCGTCAGTGGCGCTCGGGCTCCAGCTTGAGGGCAAGGCCTGCCACGCCTCTGAGCCGGAAGCCGGAAAGAGCCCCTCATCCGCAATGGCGCGCCTCATTTTAATACTCCAAGCGCTTCCACGAGAAATGAGCAATGCGATTGAGGGCACGCTCGTAACCACCGTGTACGCGGGTCTTGGAAAGCCCTCCGCGGGA
>CAZPZJ010000131.1:0-10076 GCA_964591055.1 uncultured Leptospiraceae bacterium | reverse complement strand
CAAGATCCCGCGAAGCGCGGAATCGCAAAAGAGGGGAGGGCGATTGGAGAAGCAGCGGCAGTGGATCTCTTTTCAGGTATTTGCTCATTGAGCGTTCATCTTTCTGGAGTGTGTGTCCGGCCGAACGCTTCCCCTCCGGAATGGACGTTATTTCCCTGCCCTGCTTTTGGCCCTGTCGAGGTTCGCCTTGATGGTCGCGTTTTCAGGGCTTGAAAGAAGCGCTTTTTCGTAATAAGGGACGGCCTTGTCCGCCTGACCCATTCTTTCAAAGCTGTACGCGAGATTGTTGAGTATTTCCGCAGAGCGCGGGGCGATTGCCTGTGCGGCGGTAAACGCGGTGTTGGCCTGTGAAAAGCGGTCGAGGTCCATCAGCGTGATGCCCAGACTGTTGTACGCAATATACAACTCAGGGTCAAGTGCGATTGATTTTTCAAAGTAGGCTTTCGCCTGAGCGTAATTTCCAGATCGATAAGACACTTTTCCGCTGACATAAAACAGCATTGGGTCTTCTTTGATGCTCAATCCCTTCTGGGCGATCTGCTGGGCTTCCCTGGGCCTGTTTTTTTCGAGGAGCATCAGCGCCAGGTCTATGTACGGCGCGGGGGACGAGCTCTGGATTGCCATGCATTTCTGGAAGTGAAGGGTTGCGGACTCAAAATTGCCGAGTTTCCAGTGATTGTGCGCCGCGAGAAAGCGGAGCTTGTAATTCGGAGATTCGGGAGCGGTGTCAAGCGTAACATTCAGTTCGGAAGCGATCATAGTAAGGGATTCGCGGTGCTTGCTCTCTTCAAAGAGCTTGAGGGCGTCCTCGTACGATGCGAACGCGATCGAGTATGAGAAACTCAACGCCATCGCTATAATGCAGAATCTTTTCATGATAATACCTTGTTCTTCTCGGTAATAGTCCAACGCCTCTCCCGCCGGAAAATGCGGGAGAGGCGGGCGCTGTCACGGATTTTTTATTGCAGCCTGCGCCGCGGCGAGGCGCGCGATCGGAACTCTGAACGGTGAGCAGCTCACGTAATTGAGGCCTACCATGTGGCAGAACTCGATTGAGCTGGGATCACCGCCGTGCTCCCCGCATATTCCGATCTTCAAATTTGGCCTCGTTTTTCTTCCCCGCTCCACGGCGAACCTGATTATCTGCCCCACGCCTTCCCTGTCAAGAACTCTGAAGGGGTCCTGGGGGAGAATCTTCTTATCGACGTATTCCGGCAGAAAACTTCCGGAGTCGTCCCTGCTGAATCCGAAAGTCATCTGCGTGAGGTCGGTGGTCCCGAAGGAGAAGAATTCCGCGTCCCCGGCAATGACGTCTGAGGTGATGGCCGCGCGCGGAATTTCTATCATGGTTCCGACCTGATAATCGACCTTGACGCCGGTCTCGGCAAAAACCTTCTCGGCGGTGGAGACGATGATCTCTTTTTGGAGAATCAGCTCCTTCACGGTGCCGACGAGGGGCACCATCACTTCCGGCTTGGCGTTCACGCCTTCCTTCTTCAACTGGCATGCGGCCTCGAAAATCGCTCTGGCCTGCATTTCGGTTATTTCAGGGTACGTGATGCCGAGCCGGCACCCGCGGTGGCCGAGCATGGGATTGAATTCGTGCAATGAAGCGACTTTGTTGCGGATCTTTTCCACCGGAACGCCCATCTCGCGCGCCATGACTTTCTGGTTCAGCTCTTCATGGGGAACAAACTCGTGAAGAGGAGGATCGAGAAGTCGTATGGTGACGCCGTATCCCTCCATCACTTTCAGGATGCCGTAAAAGTCCTCGCGCTGCATGGGCAGGATTTTCTCAAGCGCTCGCTTTCTGCCGTCAAGATCATCGGCGAGAATCATCTCTCTCATCGCCTTGATGCGGTCTCCTTCAAAGAACATGTGCTCGGTTCGGCACAGGCCTATTCCCTGGGCGCCGAAGTCGCGCGCAACTTTTGCGTCATTCGGGGTGTCGGCGTTGGTGCGGATGGTAAGCTTTTTGATTTCATCGGCCCATTTCATGATCGTCGCAAAGTTACCTGAAAGCTCGGCTTCGCGCGTTTTCACCTTGCCAAGCATCACTTCGCCCGTGGAGCCGTCGAGTGAGATGTATTCGCCTTCCTTGATGGTTATCTTGTTGACCCGGATCTCCTTCTTCGCATAGTCGATTTCCAGGTCGCCGCAGCCTGAAACGCAGCATTTGCCCATGCCGCGCGCGACCACCGCGGCGTGCGATGTCTGTCCTCCGCGCTGTGTGAGTATCCCCTGTGCGGCGGTCATGCCCTTCAGGTCTTCCGGAGAGGTCTCGATGCGGACAAGAATCACCTTTTTCTTCTTCTTGCTCCACTCCTCGGCGTCATCGGCATGAAAGACGACCTTCCCTGTCGCGGCGCCCGGGGAAGCGGGAAGCCCGCGCGCGATCACGTTTCTTTCCGCGCTGGCGTCAAAGGTCGGATGGAGGAGCTGGTCGAGCGACTGTGGATCGATCCTCATGAGGGCCGTTTGTTTGTCGATGAGGCCTTCGTTCACCATGTCCACTGCAATTTTCACCGCGGCGGCGGCGGTGCGCTTTCCGTTTCTGGTCTGCAGCATCCACAGTTTCTGGTCCTGAATGGTGAATTCAATGTCCTGCATGTCCCTGTAATGTGATTCCAGGCGCTTGTACACCTCAACAAGCTGCTGGTATGCCTCCGGCATCTGCTCCTCAAGCGCGGGAAAATCCCTGCGGCGGAGCGCCTCGTCCATGCTGTTGCGTTCGCTCCATCGCCTTGAGCCCTCAACCGTTATCTGCTGAGGAGTGCGAATGCCTGCCACCACGTCTTCACCCTGGGCGTTGACCAGGTACTCGCCGTAGAATATCTTCTCCCCGGTGGCGGGGTCGCGGGTAAAGGCGACGCCGGTGGCGCAGGTGTCGCCCATGTTTCCAAACACCATCGCCTGGACGTTTACGGCCGTTCCCCAGGAATCCTCGATCTGGTTCATTTTGCGGTAGAGGATCGCGCGCTCGTTGTTCCACGAACCGAAGACGGCGTTGATGGCGCCCCAGAGCTGCTCCATGGGATCGTCCGGGAAGTCCTGCCCCAGCCTTTTCTTGATGATCGCCTTGAATCTGGAGACCAGCTCCTTGAGGTCGCTGACGGTGAGTTCAAGGTCGCCTTTCACTCTCCGTTCGGATTTGAGATGATCCATTATCTCCTCGAACGGGTCTATGTCCTCCTTGTTGACCGGCTTCAGTCCCATCACAACGTCACCGTACATCTGGACGAAGCGCCGGTAGGAATCCCAGCCGAACCTTTCATTTCCTGTCAGGCGCACCATCCCCTGGACAGTCGCTTCATTGAGCCCGAGGTTGAGGACGGTGTCCATCATGCCCGGCATTGAAGCCCGGGCGCCGGAACGGACGGAAACGAGAAGCGGATTTTCGGGATCGCCGAACCGCGTGCCCATAATTGACTCGATATGGCGCAGCCCTTTCTCGACCTCCTCCTTAAGGCCCTCGGAATACTGGCGGTTGTTCTTATAATATTCCGTGCACACCTCGGTGGTGATCGTAAAACCCGCCGGCACGGGAATGCCGAGATTTGACATTTCCGCGAGGTTTGCCCCTTTGCCCCCCAGCAGGTCCTTCATTTCAGCTTTTCCTTCGGCTTTGCCCGCTCCGAACGTATAGACTCTTTTACTCATATTGATTCTCCTTGGAAGAGATTACAGAATAAATGAAGTACGAGCATCTATGTACAGAACGTAAAGCTCCCGGAAAACAGGGAGACGAGATTTCATGAACAATGGCGACGAGGCGTCCTTTGGTTTCTGGAATCAATAACATAACGGATGTTTATTCATTCGGTCAAGCTGAATAATTATAGGGGCTTAAAAAATCCGGGCGGGTGGTGCAATCGGAATGAATTTATTTTTGTTGCCAATTTTTGAGCATTGTGTAGGATCAAAGAGATAAATAAACGCCGGAAAGGCGACGGGGGAGGTGCGTTCCATGGAGAAAGACTGCCGGGTAGCGGTTGTTGGAGCGGGTGCAGTGGGTGGTATTACCGCCGGATTTCTTGCCAAAAACGGGTACGATGTCGAGCTTGTGTGCAAATACAATGAGCTTGCGGAAAAAGTCAGGACTCAGGGGCTTCGCGTGTTCGGGGTCAACGGTGATTTTCATTCGAAGATGAAGGCTGTCGGGAATGTTGAAGAGCTGAGCGGCCCCAAGGATTACGTGTTCCTTGCGACAAAAGCGACAGACATGCTGGATGCGGCAAAAAAGCTGCTTCCCTTCCTCCATGAAGGGAGCGCTGTGGTGTCACTTCAGAACGGAATCTGCGAGGAGGCGATCGCGGAAGTGGTGGGAAAGCAGCGGACGATCGGCTGTGTGGTGGGATGGGGCGCCACCATGCACGAGCCTGGCAATCTCGAGATGACTTCTACAGGGGAATTTGTTGTTGGAACAATTGACGGATCACCCGACGAAAGGCTTGCATCCGTTCGTGACATGCTTGCATCGGTGGTCCCGGTGATTGTCTCGGACAACATAATCGGCAACCTGTACTCCAAGCTCATCATCAATTCGTGCATCACGTCGCTGGGAGCGGTCTGCGGGCTGTATCTCGGGGAGATGCTCGCGAGCAGGAAGATAAGAAACATATTCATCCAGATAATGATCGAAGCGATGGACGTCGCCGATAAAATGAAGCTGAATGTCGAGCCTTACGCCGGGAAGCTCAATTATTACACGTTTGTCGAGGGCACGGGAGCCTGGAAAAGCTTCAAGCGGCATGCGTTTATACGCCTCATCGGCGTCAAATACAGGAGGCTTAAATCATCAAGCCTTCAGTCCCTTGAGCGTGGAAAGCCTACCGAAATTGAATACCTGAACGGGTACATCGTCAGCCAGGGGGCGAAGTTCGGCATTCCCGTGCCGGTCAACGAAATGGTCGTGAAAATGGTCAGAGAAATTGAAGGCGGGAAGAGGAAAATCACCCCCGACAATTTCAACGATCCCTTTTTCAGCAAATTCGGGTAGCGGGAAAGGGTGAAAATGTCCGCAAATTCAATAGCGTATGTTCCCGCGCTCATGGAACGGTGAAGGATGAAAGAGTTCGGCGGCACTCAGAGAAGCGAAATCCTGCTTCAGTCCCTGATCGAGCACTCGGATGAAGTGATCGTCATTACCGATCAGGCCGGCATAGTAACGTATGCCAGCACATCCCTTTCGCGCGTTCTCGGATTTGACAATGAGGCGGTGGTGGGGCGTCCCTTCAATTCCATGATGCACGCCGACGATGTCGGCGGCGTCATGGACTGTTTGAATAATGTCGAATTGATGAAAAGCCGGCACGTTCATTTCGAGTTCAGGGGCATCGCCCGCGACGGTTCATGGCGCTATTGCGCCGCGACGGCGGTGAATTTTATTCACGAGCCGGCTGTCACGGGGATAGTCATCAACTTCAGGGACAATACACACCAGAAAAATGTGGATATCGCCGTTCAGAAAAAGGAGCGCCGATACCGGTCGCTGTACGACAACGCCCTGGTCGGCATGATCACAACCGACCTGGAAACAGGCATCGTGCTCGCATCCAATGATCTCGGGTTCAGAATTTTCGGGCACATGTCCAAGTATGACTTTATCGGCGTGTCCATCTATGAGTACTACATGGAGCCAAAAATCCGTGATGGTATAATAGCCGATCTCGAGCATGGCGGGTCGCTGTCAAACAGGGAGGTGCTGTTCAGGAAGAAGGACGGGACGGTTTTCTGGGGGGAAATCTCCGCCAAGATCGTGCCGGACAGAGGAATTGTTGAAACCGTCGTCATTGACGTGACGAAAGCGAAAGAGGCCGAGCAGCACGTCTATGAGCTCACCTTTTACGACAACCTGACGGGCCTGCCCAATCGCGATATGTTCAACAACCGGATACAGACCGAACTGCTGAAGACGCAGCGCCTTGCGGTCTTCAGTATCGGCATCGACAGGTTTAAATACATCAATGAGATGTACGGGCCGAAGGGCGGTGATGAGATACTGCTCCAGGTGGCGGCCCGCCTGAAAAAGACGTACTTTGACAAGGATATGGTGTCCCGGTTTACGGGCGACCAGTTCATGGTGCTGATCACGGAAATCGGGCATCGCGATGACGAGATGAACATCGACAATCTGAAAAAGATTGTGGAAAAGACAAGAAACCTCTTCCTTGATCCATTCTACTTCGGAGGAAACGAAATCGAGATTACTTCGAGCATTGGGGTCAGCGTCTATCCCAATGACGCCAGGGACGCGGGGCTCTTGATGAAAAACTGCGAGTCTGCAATGTTCATGTCCAAGGAGAAAGGAGGCAACACCTCATGCTTTTTCGACGCCGGGCTCAACCAGCGCATGGTTGACCGCTTCAAGCTCGAGATAGAGCTGAAGAGCGCCATTGTAAAATCGGACTTTCTCGCCTTTTACCAGCCCAAGGTGGACAGGGCGGGCAGCATTGTGGGCATGGAGTCGCGTATTCGCTGGCGCTCTTCAACAAGCGGCCTCCTCGTTCCACCGGGTGAGTTCATACCCCTTGCCGAAAAAAACGGGATGATCGTCAACATAGGAAACCTCATCCTGAAGAAGTCATGCAACGACACACGGATGCTGCAGCAGCAGGGCTGCTCGCCAAGATCGGTCGCGGTGAATTTGTCGCCGTCTCAGTTTCAACAGCCGGATATCGTGGGAGTGGTGAAAAGAATTATCGGAGAATCGGAACTGGATCCCCGCTGCCTGGAGCTTGAGATTACAGAAAGCGGCATCATGATGAATGAAAAGGAAAGCATCAACAAGCTTAACGAGCTTTCTGAGATGGGCGTGAGCATTTCCATTGATGATTTCGGGACTGGATATTCTTCGCTGAGCAAGCTCAAGCTCTATCCCATCAACACGCTCAAAATTGACAAGTCATTTGTGGATGACCTTCCGGGGGATTCTCTCTCCGCCACGATTGCCGTGTCCATAATCGATCTTGCCCACAATCTCGGATTTGAAGTCGTTGCCGAGGGAGTGGAAACCGTGGAACAGCTGGAGTTCCTGAAATCCAAGGGGTGTGACCAGTTTCAGGGATATCTTTTTTCAAAACCGCTTCCGCTGGAAGAGTTGAGGAAGCTGCTTTTAACGAGCAGGATAGTGTAATGAGACCATGCTGGCGTCTGACCTGTTTTTCAGCAAGCCCGGGTTGGGTGTGATAATTATTTGGATTGATTTTTCAGCAGAATATGGATGATGCAGGATCGGGGGAAACAATCATGAAATATTCGCTTCTTGTTGTATCGGCGGCTTTATGCTGCTGTGTGGCGTCGTGCAAAGGCGGAGTGAACGATGAGGGATCGGCAATGCGGGAGAAGATAACGGCAAGCCCTAAAATGGTCCGCTTTCTGGGAGCGGATGTTGTTGAAATCCTCCAGGCTCCCGAAAGAATCGAAAGCTACAGGGTGGGAATGAGAAAATCGCGGCAAGGGGATGCCATTGGCGGATATCCCGTGCTGGGGAGAGGCCCGGCGCTCAGCGCAGCGCAGGTAACTCAGCTTGCGTCCCTCCTCCTGGATGAGCATTCCTATCTCTTTGACGTGGTGAAGAAATGCCTGTTCCTGCCTGAATACGCGTTCAGGGCGGTCAGGGGAGGAAAAAACGTCGTAGTCCTCATCTGTTTCAGCTGCGAGGAATTGCTGTTCGTGTATGAAAACAGGGAGATACTTGAGGATTTTGACAGGATAACGCCCAAGGTGCGCACTCTTATTGCGGAATTATTCAACTGAGGAATGACATATGAGATTCAAGAATACCTTTTACATTGCAAAGATCGTGCTGGCGCTTTTGCTTGTCGCGGGCATGTCCGCAAACGCCCGCTCCGCGACCATCCATGCCGTGCTGGTGGGCGACGTGCATGACGCGAACATCGGGCCCGGCGATAAGCTCGATCTGGGACTTATTAAGGGGCTTCTCAATGACGTGGTGAAAAATACCGGGATGAAGCTGAATCTCAAGATGATAGACGATCGGATTGATCGCTCTACGGTAATGCGCGCCGTCAGTGGATTAAGGCCCGCTGCCGACGACATGGTGCTTTTCTATTACACGGGCCACGGGTACCGGATGCGCTCCATGAAGAAGGAATGGCGGCGATGGCGCTGAACGGGCCCAACAACGATACGGCCGGGCTCGACCAGTTCTGGGTGTTTAGCGAGCTGAAGAAAAAAAATCCACGGTTTCTCATGGTCATGACGGATGCCTGCAACAACTACGTTGCCGAAGGCGCCGTGGACACCAAGCTTTTTGTTCAGACAGGCCGCGAGAAAAAGGAAAGCTATAAAAAGCTTTTCGCCGACTACACCGGCAGCATCATAGCCTCAAGCAGCCGCCCTGGGCAGTACTCCTACAGCGGCAGCAAGGGCAGCCAGTTCACCGTTGCGTTTCTCAGGAACCTCCGGCAGGCGCTGGGGTCGGACAACCCGCAGTGGGAAAAGATCATGAAAAGCTCGACCTCCCCGCTGATGAACGGGCAGCAGAATCCGCAATTCGCCATAATGAAACATGACGGCAGCAAGTCGGACAGTGCGGCGGAGGCAGTCAGTGAAGATACTGAGCGTGCGCCGGCGCAGGAAGAAAGGGCGAGCGGCGAGCGCGTTGCGGGGATTGGAGGTTCAATTCTTCAGCTTGAGAGCAATGTCAAATCTTCATCGTTCGACACCGGATGGAGCAATGCGAGGACGAAGTGGGTGGCGGAGGTTCGTGACGCGGGTAACGATGCGGGGCGGCTGAGGGACTCGATCCTGAACTTCGAAGCCAATATTAAATACAGCGCGCAGATCGCGGGCTGGCCGCAGAAAAGGGCGCGCTGGATAGAATCGATCAATGGTGCGGACAGCGTCGCCGATGTCGCAAAATCGCTGATTGAGGTGGAACAGTCACTTGCAAGGAACGCGCTCGATGGATCATGGGCAACCGCGCGCAGCGGATGGGCCAGGCAGGTTGAGTCGTTCAGGGGTGGCCATACCGATGAAGGCAATGACTCCGGTGAAAGCACGGGCGCTGATATGGCGTCGGATGATTCATTCGGTGATCTTTTAATCGAGCTTGAGTCGAACATCGAGTATTCGGCACAGTCTCAGGAGTGGCCGGGATTGCGTGACGGATGGATGTCGGCCGTGAGAAGGGCGGGGGGAAGGATCGCCGCGCTCAGGGAGCAGGTGATAGTGTTCGAGCGAAATCTTCTGCCGGGAGCGTACAGGAGCGGCAGGAGGCCCGGAGTGGTTCAGAATGCCAGGAGCGCGTCATCCATTGCAGACCTGAAAAGGGTGCTCGTCGGGATTGAAGGTTCGCTTGATTCCGAGGCAAAGGGCGGCGAGTGGTCCGGACGCCGGCAGGAGTGGCTCAACAGGATGCGCTGACGCTAAATCCCTAGGGGATGTAGCGCGAGGTCATTCGCACGAAACACGCGTCGAAGTGCTCGCACCTTTCGCAGTAGGGATCGTCGATATTGAAATCGGCGTCATTGCAGAGCCCTGCCGTGTCACCGTGCATGATCTTCATGTACTGGATGAACTGGTATTCGTCGTCTGTCAGCGAATCAACCCCGGACTGGTGCAGCTTGCGGAGTATCTGTATCTTATACTCCGTACTCCTGCCGCTTTCAGCGGTCTCTGCGGTGGTTTTGGCGCTTCCCGGAGACACGCTTTTCAGTATCTGCGCTTTCAAATGTTTGGTCTTAAATGAAAGCGATCTTTTTCTGAAAAAAAGAAAAAATACTATTCCGAAGAAAAGCCCGCCCAGGTGGCCGACATGGGATATGCCGCTCGCCGGCCCTGAAAGCTCCAGATAGAGTTCGAGCGCTCCGTACAGAAACACAAGGTACTTTGCCTTGATGGGCAGGAAGAAAAAGAGGAGAAGCTCGGCGTTGGGATAGAGTACGCCGAACGCGAGCAGCAGTCCGAATACCGCCCCGGAAGCGCCAATGGTGGGGCTGATGTAGCCTGCTCCCTTTGTAATAAAGTTAATAAAAAAAATCGTCAGCCCCGCTCCGGTGCCGGTGAAGAAGTAATAGAAGAGAAAGCGGCGGCTGCCCCATTCCTGCTCG
>CAZPZJ010000130.1:3707-10274 GCA_964591055.1 uncultured Leptospiraceae bacterium | reverse complement strand
TTCATCGTCTGGTTTTTCCTGAACTACTTCTACTTCAACAAAATCCAGCCCGTGATCGACAGGATGTTCAACCGGCACAAGTACAATCTCATGCAGGCGGAAAAGCATTTCCTCGGGGACATTTCACTGCTGAAGAACCTCGACGACATGGTTTCCGAGTTCGCCCGCCTGCTTACGCGCACGCTCGCCGTCGGCCACGCGCATCTCTATATAAGGCACGAGTATTCCAGGGCGTTCATGACCGCCGGGGGCGGCAAAATCGTCCTCGATCCGGCGCTCGAGTCCTTTATCCGCGAAAAACGGACACACCTGGACAAGCACATGATCGTTTCAGGCCCCGGGGACGAAGCCGGTCTGCCCGGTCTGCTTGACATGTTTGATACGACCGGCTGCAACTACCTTTTCCCGCTGCTGCACAAGGACGAACTGCATGCGGTCCTCATGCTGCCGGACAGGAAAGGCGAAAGGCTCACGGGGCGGGAGGTTCGCTTCGTCGGAAGGATCTGCGCCTACGCGTCGATCGCGCTCGCCAATTCGCTGATGTACGACAACCTCACCCGCCTCAAGGACAATCTTGAGAAAATGGTGACGGACCGCACGGCGATCATAGAAAAGCAGAAGGCCGTGCTGGAAAAGGAAATACAGCTTGCGCAGGAAATCCAGATGGCGCTTCTGCCCAACAGTATCCCCGACATCCCGGGCGTCGAAATCTCGTTCAAGTACGTTCCCATCATGGGCGTGGGCGGGGACTTCATCGACATCCATTACCGGCGCGGCATGAACGATCTGGGTCTTTTCATCTGCGACGTGTCGGGGCACGGGGTGTCGTCGGCGTTGATCGCTTCGATGGTCAAGATGTCGCTGAACTCGTGGGGGCGCTTTGTGCAGAAACCGGCCGAGGCGCTCACCGAGATGAAGCGCAACCTGGCGGGGAAAATGGGGGGCAGCTTCATCACCGCCTGTATCTGCTGCCTCGACATCCGCACGGGCCGCCTCGTATCCGCCAACGCAGGCCACCCTCCGCTGATCATCGCTCGCCGCTCGGGGGCAATCGACGTGGTGCGCTCGCGGGGCAGGGTGTTTCTCGATTTTCTGGAGCCCGATTACGAGGAGGCGGCGGTGAGCCTGTCCGCGGGCGATAAGATCATCCTGTACACCGACGGCATCATCGAGGCGCGCAACGGCGACGGGGAGATGCTGGGCGAGGAGGAGTTCATCGCGATGATTCGCGGGAACTCGCCGCTGTCCGCCGGCGATTTCTGCCGCCGCATGTACGACGATCTTCTGAACTTCACCGGCAACGGCCGCCGCTTCGAGGACGATTTTGCGCTCCTCGTGGCCGAATACCTGGGCTGAACGGCCTCACTCCGCGCGCAGCGGCCTGCAAAAGCCCGCGCGCGCTCCAACCAGCTCCTGCCTGGCGACGTCAACCAGCCCAATGTCCGTGATCCTGAGCCGCGGGATGACCGGAAGCGCAAGGAACGCCATGTACATGAACACGTTGCCGATCGCGTGGTCGCGCTCGCGGGCGCGCCTGCAGATGTCCCGGTAGCCCCGGGCCGTTTCCCCGATGCTCCTGTCCGACATGAGCCCCGCGATGGGGAGGGGAAAGTGGCGTACGCGCGCTCCCTCCACCACAACCATGCCGCCCCCGTGCCGTCGCAGGTGATTGACGGCCAGCGCCATGGCCTTTCCGTCGCAGCCCGCCACGATCAGGTTGTGGCTGTCATGCGCGATGGTGGAGGCGATTGCTCCGCGCGTGACGCCGAGCCCGCGCACCAGCGCCACGGAAAAGGAGCCGGTTGCGTGGTGTCGTTCGATCACGGCGATCTTCGCGATGTCGCGGCCGGGGTCGGCGGTGATCTCGACGCCTTCCTCTGCGCTCCGCGTTGACGGCTCGATGAGGAGATCTTCGGTGACGATCGAATCCGCGGCGCACCCGATGACCCGCACTTTGCCGGCGTTGCCGGCCGGAACGATCCTGAAATCGGAGGGAGTGAAATCGCGCCCGGTGTTGACGCTGTCCGTGAGGCCGCGGAAGTCGCCGGCCGGCTCCTGCCCGATGTGCTCGCCTCCCCGGACAACCGCGCGCCCGCGGCACAGCACCGTGTCCACCTCCAGCCCGTCCAGGGAGCGCACCACGGCGCAGTTGGCCATGAAGCCTTCCCGGATGTCGCCGAACGGGGGAAGGCCGCGCGCTCGCGCGAAGGGCGCGAGGTATTCGGCCGTGTTGCGCGTGGCGAGCCGGACGGCTTCGATTGCGGCGCGCTCGCCGTCCCATCCTGTTGCCTGCTCCAGCAGCACGCGCGCCCTTCTGACGATGCGGTCGATATGGCCGGATTGCAGAAGCTCAACGGGCGAGAGGTCGTCCGAGCAGAGCATGCAGCGCCCCAGGCGCGTTTGGGACGATGCGATTTTGGGAAGGATCGCGTCAAGGTCCTTTTCCGCGCTTCCGTACCGCAGCGCGAGGCGCATGCCCTGATCGATCTTTTCCACAGCCTCGGCGGGATCAGAGGTCTCGTGGTCGGTCATGATCCTGACGATTCCGTCACATGCGCCGTTGGTGATGTAGCGGCGCAGGTCCTCCCCCCGCAGGCCCGGGCAGTGACCGTCAATGAGCTTGCCGGACCGGAAGGCGATATCGACCTTTTCCCTTGCGGGGCCGCGCCCGGAGAGTATCCCCGGGTAGTCCATCATCTCGGCCAGGCCGAAGACAAGGGGATGCGCCAGCAGGGACGCCACGTCCTCGGCGGAAATCGACGCGCCCCCGTGCTCAAGCGTGGTCGCGGGCACGCACGATGGTATGCCGATCAGCATGTCGAGCGGGGAGCGCGCCGCCTGCTCCAGGAAGAAGCGCACCCCCTTCAGCCCGAACACGTTCGCGATCTCATGGGGGTCGGCAAGCACGGCGGTGGTGCCGCGAAGAACGGCGGCGCGGGCGAACTCCAGCGGGGCGAGGAGGGTGCTCTCAACGTGGATGTGCGCATCGATCAGGCCCGGAATGACTATCATGTCTCTGATGGGGATGACCTCTGTGCCGGAGGGAGGGCGTCCCGTCATCAGCCCCGTCCAGGCGATCAGGCCGTCTTCTATCAGCACGTCTTTTCTCACCGCCCTGTGTCCGGCGAAATCGACGACATAGCCCCCTTTCAGCAGTACGTGGTCCATCACCCGGCCTGTCCGAACAGCGCTTTGATACCTATAACATACCCGGTTGGCGGGAAAAGCGCAAATAATTGACCGTTTCATGGTGAAAATATTTTGCACTTTCCTTTTTAACTTACATATTCATAATAAGGGGGCGGATGACCTGCACCCCGCACATACAGACAGTACATGCGGGATCACCTGTGCGTGACGAAGCATCCAATGGGGGAAGGCATGAAACAGCATACGGATGTACAGCTCTCGGCGCTCGTCGATCACGGCGATGTGAAGGCCGTGATAAAGGCCGTTCGGGAGATTTTCTCCTTTCATTACCCCCGGTACGCTTTCCGAGACATTGAAAGATCCTTCAGCTTTGTCGCGTCCCTTTTCAGGGGAAAGGTGCGGGGATACCGCGCCTGCAATACCGAGTACCACAATCTCACCCACACGGTGGACGCGGCCCTTGCGTCGGCGCGGCTGCTCGACGGCTATAACCAGGCGCATGAGGTCCTTCCGGAAAACATCGCGCGCAACCTTCTGAAGGCCGCACTGCTGCACGATTCCGGCTACATACAGGAGCAGTGGGATACCGAGGGCAGCGGGGCCAAGTACACGTCGGGGCATGTGGAGCGCAGCGTCGATTTCCTCGAGAAAAACCACCGCATGCTCAACATCGAAAGCGGGGAGGTCGGGATGGTGGCGCGCATCATCCGCTGCACCGGCCTGAGCGCCCTGCCGGAATCGCTGAACTTCACAGGTGAAGGGGAGGCTGTGGCCGGCTGCATCATGGGCACCGCCGACCTTCTGGGGCAGATGTCCGACCGCGCCTACCTGGAAAAGCTGCTGTTTCTATACCACGAGTTCCGCGAGGCGGGAATTCCCGGCCTTGAGACGGAATTTGACATCCTGAAAAAAACCGTCGCTTTCTACGAACAGACGGCCAGGAGGATGAGGGAGTCCTACAGGGGAGTCAACGGGCTTGTCCGCTACCACTTCCGGAGAAGGTTCGGCGTTGACCGCGATCTCTACGAGGAGGCGATCTCCCGCCACATGGCCTACCTGCAGAAAATTCTGGACGACAGCTCCACGAATTTCCGCCACAAGCTGAAGCGGGGAAGCTGGGTGCACGATGAAAAATACTCCCGCCGACGCTGATTTCAATTTCTGTTGACAATTTTATCCCCCCTCACTACTCTCCCCGCTGTTCGCCGCCCGGACGCGATCCCGTCCGCGGTGTCGGCCCTTTCTTATCATGAAATCTGCGCAGGAGCGCTCCTATGATGACCATAAAATCGAAAATCCGCACCATTCCCCACTTCCCCAAGGACGGCATCATGTTCCGCGATATCACCACGCTGCTCAAGGACGCCCAGGGCTTCCGCAAGGTGGTGGACGAGATGGTGCAGCGCTACACGGGCGTTGACTTTGACATCGTTGTGGGACTCGAGGCGCGGGGATTCATCCTGGGCGGGGCGATGGCGCACCAGCTCGGAAAGGGGTTTGTGCCGGTGCGCAAGGCTGGCAAGCTCCCCTCCAAGACCGAATCCTACGAGTACGATCTCGAATACGGCAAGGACCGCGTCGAGATACATGCCGACTCGATCAAGCCGGGCACGAAGGTCCTTCTGGTCGACGACCTGCTCGCCACGGGAGGGACCGCGCTCGCCAGTGCGAGGCTCGTGGAGAAGCTCGGCGGCGAGATCATCGAGATGGCGTTCATCATCGACCTGCCCGACGTGGGGGGCAGGAAGCGGCTGGAAAAGGAAGGCTACCGGGTCTTCGCGCTTGTGGAGTTTGAGGGCGAATAGGCTGCCGGAAAAGGCGCCGCTTCGCTTTTATGTGCTTGACTTTCGCCCGGAACGAAGTACACTTCAGCCGCTGAAACGCCGTCTTCCGGTGAGGACAAATACCTATGGCGAATCCAAAGGCGTTCGACGGGCTTCTGGATTTCTGCATCGACCTTGAGAGCGATCCCGAGGCGGCGGGAAACATCGAGGAGTCATTCCGAAGGGTGCTTGGAGGCTTTTTCTTCGGCGAGGAGACCGCCGAAAGCAAGCCCATGTCGCTGTACTTTTCCAATCTCCAGTGTCCCGATTTTCTGGGGCGATTCACCTCGCTCATCGATGTCGATGTCGACGAGTTGTCCGTCTTCATCGATGGGGAAACCGTCAACACCTCGCTTGCGGGGAAGATCATGCTCTCTCCGCAGTACCTCAAGGCGTTTTATCCGCACCACCCGCCGTCATTCAACCAGCTGCCGCCCGACGTGCGGCAGGAGCTGCTCGACAGGATCAAACAGAAGAACGCCGATATTCGCGCCGCCTTTGAAAAGATGAAGCGCGATGTCGAGGCCGACCGCGGCAGGAAGGTGCTGACGCTTGTCGCCATGATCCTCAAGGCCATCCATTACCGGACCGAGTTTCCGCTCAACAGGCTCAGCATGAAGGCGGAGGACGCCATCAGGGCGGTGTACGAGCGCGCCGACGAGGTGTTCAAGGCGTCATCCACGCAGCTTGCCGAGCTTCGGGACGATTCCAAGATCAAGGAGCTGGTCAAGACCTTCTTCGCCGTCAGGAAGTTTCAGGACATCGCCGAGATGTCGGACATCTTCAAGCAGGAGTTCGAGCGGCTGAAAAACCGCACGCTGCGCGCCTCCAGGTGAGCGCAACAAACGGTTGACACCCCTGACCGGAAGCCGCATCCTACACGCATGATCAAAACCGGATTTGCCGCCCTTGTGTGCTGCCTCTTCTCCGCCGCCACGGTTGTCGAGCTCGAGAGGGAAATCGCGCTGCACCGATGGATCATCCTCGCGTCGGCCGCCGCGGTCGTTCTGCTCGCCTGCGTGATTGTGCTCCAGGCGCTCATCATCTCGCGCCTCCGGCGCGCCCGTTCTGCGGCCCCTGCGGGCGCTTTGCACGTGGCTTCAATCGCAGTTCCCCCGGATGAGGGCGGGAAAGATGCGGGTCTGCTTTCCACCAGGATGCTGTTCAAATACGCTCCCGGCGGCCGGACAGGAGCGGAAAAAACCGTCACCATCGGGGCCTGCGAGGGGAGCATTCAAACCATGTCTACCGAGATTGTGAACGGGCACCTGCGCCTGACACTGCGGCCGCTCCGGTGCGCTCCGTCCGGTGAGGGCGCGCTCATTGAGGACTATGAGGTCGAAATGACGCGGGGAGGCAACGCGCTTGTCAGCTTTCCCGGCGAGCGCGCCTTCCGGGTGATGTCGCTTTCAGAGCGACTTTCCGTGGGCCAGGAGCCGGAGGGCGACCTGCCGGGAGCGGTGGTTGTTCCGGGCGTGGAGATGGGCGATCCGGTGCGCTTCAGGCTTGGCGGGGAGCTTGAAGCGGATGGGTCGTTTCCGGGCGGGTACTTCGAGTTCCACCTGTTCACCCGCAACTACGAGCTGGCGGTTGA
>CAZPZJ010000130.1:0-3607 GCA_964591055.1 uncultured Leptospiraceae bacterium | reverse complement strand
CGCTCGATCTCCGCGTATATCTCGCGCTCAAGCTCCTCCGCGGTGTGCGGGGAGCGGGGCACTCCCGCGATCACGAACATGCTGTCGTAGCGCGCTCCCGGGAAGCCGTTCCACGCCGAAACCGACGCCGCGATCTTCTTTTCAAGCACCAGCGAGCGGTGGAGCCGGGACATTCTCCCGTCGGCAAGCAGGCTCGCCAGCATGTCGAACGCGTAATCGACACGCGAGGGGTAGGAGGGCTTGTGCCAGCCGATCAGCAGGTAGGGATTGGCGTCGAATTTCAGCGCGAACCGCCGCTCCCCCTTCTGGGCGGGCTCGCGAATCGCTGTCTCGCGCGGCGATGGAGCCTGTTCGAGCTTCCCGAAATAGCGCTCGAGGGTGGCCAGTGTCTTTGCGGTGTCCTGCCTGCCGACCACGGCGATATTCATGCGGGCGGGGACGTAGTGCTCGCGGTAAAAGCGCTCAACACCGTAGATCGAAAGAAACGGTATGTTGGAGCGCCATCCGATGGTGGGGTGCCGGTACGGGTGCGCGGTGAACGCCGTCGCGAGGAAGGTTTCGTACAGGGCGGCCACGCCCTCCGAATCGTAGCGCATCAGCCGCTCTTCCAGCACCGTGTCGCGCTCGGTGAAAAATCCGCGCATCACCGGGTTGCGCAGCCGCTCTGATTCCATCTGCGCCCACAGTTCAAGCCCCGAGGCGGGCAGCTCAAGGGTGTAGGCGGTCCTGTCCCTGGAGGTGCTTGCGTTGAAGTTCACTCCGCCGCGCGAGGAGTAGATGAAGTCGTAGGTGCTGTTGTCATGGTACTGCTTCTGCTTTTCCTGGAGGTCTTTCAGCTCCTTTTCCAGCCGCGAAAGCATCGCGTTGCCCGGGTCCGACAGGCGCAGGCCGTCTATGGTGTCGCCCACCGCAGCGACCCTGTCCTGTATCTTCTTCTCCCTTGCGTAATCGGTGGTGCCGATTTTGTCGGTGCCCTTAAACAGCATGTGTTCCAGCAGGTGCGCAATCCCGATGGAGTCGTAGCTCTCGTCGACCGACCCGACACGAAACGAGATGATGAGCGCGAGCGTCGGGGCGTACCCCCGGTCAAGCATCATCACGGTGACGCCGTTGTTCAGACGTGCGGTTTTCACGTTTTTGTGAAGGTACTCGCCCGGGTCGGCGATTTTCCCGGGTGCGGCGATTGACGGGCCGGGTAGAAGCGCTATCATCGCCGCAAGCGCGGCGGCCAACGCTGCGTGTTTCATGGCGTGCTCCGGTTGCTGGATTGGTGCTTGTCAGTCAATGGTATAAAAATCAGCGTCGCCGATAAAGCAGTTTTTGCGTTTCCCGGCGAGAATCTCGAGTTTTTCGGTTTTCGAGAGCAGGGTGTACAGCAGCCGGTTGGACTCGTAGGTGGAAAGGAGCAGCACGGATTTCAGTATCTTTGCGTCAGCGAGGCGCAGCCGGACAAGGCCGAATGGCTCCACCGGCGGGTTTTTGCCGCCCGCGTCTGCGCACAGCGCATGAAAGGAGCGTTTTGCGACGCCTTCTGCGGGATGTGCGGGGTGCTCTCCTACCGTCGCGTAGAGGCCGTCGTCTCCCGCCGCGATCTGAACGACGCGCCCGTACCTGTTGGTGAACCGGAAGGCGGGAGTCTCCCCCCCGCGCGTGACGCTGAAGTCGCCCTGTTCATCATGCTCGCGTTCGATTGCATCCCTGATTGTCCTCCACTGCCGGCGTGATTTGTCGGCGCTTTTCATGGACAGGAAAAGCGTAAGGTTTTCCGGGGAATCGCCGTCGCCGCTTTTCTTCACGATCAGGTTGACGGTTCCGCCGAAGGATTCCGCGAACCGGGCGTCGGTCACGATGCCGGTGTATTCCCGCACGTGGCGGCGCACGGAGTCGTAGATGGAGCACAGCGCGCTCTGTTTCAGGGCATTGTCGCACAGCGTGTCGATGGGGGCGATGTTGATTGAAAGCGCCGAGAACAGATAGGCGTCCCCGTCATGAAGGCACGTCTCTTCCGCGGCGAGGGGCGCTCCCGCGAGGATGCGCGCCTCAGGCGCCTTCCCGTCCAGGCCCCATGCGAGCCTGAAGGATATTTTCGCCCCGTCCCTCCTGACGCCCGCGCCGGCGTATTCAAGCAGGTTCGCCTTTCCCGGCCGGATTGAAGCGGTGGAGCGGCCGCACTCTTCGCGTTCCGGCGCGCCGTCACCGTTCGGCGGGAGTGCGGAAAGGTTTTTGAGAATGCCGGGATTTCCGCTCCGTGTGAAAATCCGCACCGGATAATCGCCGCCGATCGCGCCGCGAAAGGCCGCGTATGCCGGATCGGCCGCAAGCGATGAGCGGGACTGCCCGCCGTCAAGCCTGAGCGAGTCCTCCAGCAGCGCACGCGATGACGAGATCAGCGAGCGGCTTCCGGTGGTTGCGCAGAATCCGGATTGCCGTATCTCATAAATCTCGTGTTTCCGGAAGGCGTTCCCGTGTTTGCCTGCGGATTTCCGTAAGATTTTCGCGGCGATCGGCGCGGGAAATGCGTTCCGGCGGGTGCAGTGCAGGGACACGATCCACTGCGGCGCTCCCGCGCCCTCCCGCCCGTACAGGGCCAGTGCGACCGGTTTCGACAGATCGATCCCCGCCTTTTCACTGGCGGCCGGGTCCAGCGCGTCGACGCCGGTGTGCGCCTTCAGCGTCTTAAGCGCGCATGCGGCGCCGGCTCCCGCTTTGACTCCGTTTTCGCCGAACAGCATGTGCGCGATTCCCGCCGCCGAGGTGAGATCGGCCGATTCCACAAACGCCTCGGCGCCCGCCGGCATGATGCTGTCGGGCGTGTCGGCGGGCCCGTTTCCGGCGGCAGCGCCGAACGGCGCGACAGCGCACAGCGCGGCGATGAGCGCTGCGTACACGCAGTGGCCGCATCCCCATGACAGTTTCTTCGTGCTTGACATCCGCTTCGCGTTTCCGTGTACTGTGTAGTGCTGTTTCATCCGTGAATATGTGTTTAGAGTAAGATATTGCCTGATACCGGGACAATCAACCAAAAATGAAAATATATTTTCCGATGACCGCCGCAGTGCTGCTTGTGATGGCGGCCGTTTCGTGCGCCGCGCCGAGGCGTGACGCGCGCATTGCAATCCGGACGGTGGGGGGCGTCGGGTTCGTGCGCGTTGACGGAGGCGGGTTCATGATGGGGGATGAGCGCTGCGGGCTTTCCACCATCGAGGAGTGCCCCCGCCGGCGCGTGGCGGTCACCGGCTTCTGGATGAGCCGCACCGAGATTACCCGCTCGCAGTACCGCGAGGTCACGGGCAGTGAATGCGGGCGGCGGGAGGAAGGAGACGGCAGCCTGCCCGCCGCGAACGTCAGCTGGCGTGACGCGATGGCGTTCTGCCGGCTCTTTTCCGCGCGCACCGGCATGAGCGTGCGCCTCCCGTACGAGGCCGAATGGGAATACGCCTGCCGGGCGGGAAGCGACACTCCCTACTACTGGGGCAATTCGGCTGACGGGCGCTACGGCTGGTATTTTCACAACTCGCGCGGGCGCACGGGCAGGCGCGGGCCCCGTCCCGCGGGCTTGAAGCTCCCGAACCGCCTGGGCCTTTACGACATGAGCGGCAATCTGTGG
>CAZPZJ010000129.1:7499-10294 GCA_964591055.1 uncultured Leptospiraceae bacterium | reverse complement strand
TCTTGGGCGAGCACATCATCTCACCGAATGAAAACAGCGCAATCCCCGCAAGGCACGCATATCCCGACATTGTGGACCCGACCGCGAGCATTCCGGCGGATGCGACAACGACTCCCGCCGTCATTGTCGCAAGGCGGCTGAAAGACCGGTTCATCATCCAGGAAAGCGGCGCAACAAACACGATTATCAGCAGCGGGTTCAGGTTTATAATCCACTCCTGCGCCAGATGCACTCCGTATGATCCACGGGCCCGCATGAAGGCCGGCATCTGCACGGCTATTGCTTCAGTATCAATCCAGTCCACGATGAAGTTGGGCAGCATGTCCCAAAGCTGGGTAAACGAGGCCCAGAATGCGGAGGCGATCAGGAGAAAGACGACCAGCTTCGAGTTCATCAGCTCGACGAATGTCGTGCGCACAACATTCATCGCGCTTCCTGCAGGGTTTCCCTCCCAACGCTTTTCCCGGTAGGCGAAAAGCATGACGAAATTCAGGCTCACAAGCGCGGAGCACCCGTAAAACACCGCCGGCCACGATACGCCGTAAAGAAAATGAGCGGCAGGCGGTCCGAGGAATCCCCCTACATTCACCACCATGTAGAAAAAGCCCCATCCGATTCCGGAGCTGTTTTCATCGAGCGTACGGGCGAACGTTGCCTGGATTGGAGGTTTAAAAATGGCGGTCCCGGCAGCGAGTATGACGCATCCCGAGAAGAACTCCCAGAACCCGCGCTGGGAACCCATGATGCTATAGCCTGCAATTTTCAGCGCGATCGCGAGCGCGATCTGCTTCTTGTATCCGTACCTGTCTGCGAATCCTCCCGTGAAGACAGGCAACAGGCACTGAACGAGCGCCCACCAGAAGAAGATGAACCCTTTTTCAGTCTGGGTGAAATGAAGCCCTCCAGGCTCGTCAGCCTGGGCGATGTAGATCGGAATAACCACCCGCACGCCGTAGTAGGCAAGGCGCTCGATCATCTCCATCAGGTTGGCGGCCCAGAAAGACCATGTCAGCAGACGGGCTTCACGGAAAAACGAAACCCACCACCGCGCCTGTCCCGGTTCACTGTTCCCGTCCATGTGTTCTATTCGAAGAGCGGCTCAATGGTGTTGAACAGATGTTTTTCCCCCTGTATTCTGCTCTCGCTTCCTATCACGCAGATATTGGTATCCCCGAGTATGCAGGCAGCAAGTGAGGAGAATTCCCTGATTTCGCCTGCCGTCACCGAGAGGACCTCCTCCCGTTCGCGCCGGATATCCTCATACGTGATTCCACTGATCGAATGGCGCAGCGAAACCTCGCCTTTCTGTGAAGGGGTGAGATGCTGGTCCAGATCAGAGATGGTGCCGATCACATATTTCGTCATCTCACGATCGCTGGCATTGAATGATTCCAGATACCCCCTTGTCTCGTCAAATACTCCAATAGTGGATGACAGATTGGGATCCCGATATGAACCGAAGCTCATGTTGCCGTTGCGCTGTATGGTTATGAAGGCCCCGTACGCTCCGCCCTGGACCCGCACCCGGTTCCAGAGGTAATCAAGCCGTATCACCGATGAAAGCGCGTTCATCTTCCCGTTGAAGGAAAATCCGTGTTTCGTGAAGTTGCAGGCCTTCGCAATATACTGGACCTGGCTCTGGGGCAGCATGAATCCCTCGTTGAGCACTGCAAGCCCGGGACTGTACACAACGGCCCTGAAAGGCGTATCTGGAAGACCTGCTATCAGCGCGCCCGCCTCCATGGCCACGCGCGCATACCCTGCCTCGTCGGACGTGATGCCAAGGGTAAGGTTTTTTGAACCGAACACGGCCCCGTGCACCCGCGCGAGATTGTCGCTCAGCGATGGGTACAGGGCGTCAAAATTTCTCTCGGTGTGCGCAAGAAATCTGTAAAATGAAATGCCGCCGGCAAGATCGTCAAACTTCTCCATGGGCGAAAAATACGAAAGTGCTCGTTTCCGCGCGACAATGTGGCCCTGGGGGATGACCTGCATTTCGTAACGCGACTTCATCTCCCTTATGACTTCCCTGATCCGTTCTTTCTCCGTGAAAATCGTGTCTGCAACCAGCTCAGAGACCACCGGCAACGCCCGCGGAAGCTGTTCAAACAGTATCTTCGATTTCACGATAAGTCGCGGGTGGAAGCGCCATGGCTCATCCCTCTCGGAATAGTTGTTGAGATGAATGAAGGTGCCCCCTGTATAGCGGTTGAGAAGATTCGAGAGCTCCGCGTACGGCCTTTTTTTCGTGCTGACTTTTCCCATAAGGCCGCCGAGAAGCCCGAGGTACGGAAGCATTTCCTCCGCGACGGCCGTAGGGTCAAATACCAGCGAAAGGTACGCAATGCCGCTGGTCGGCACGGGCGTGTGTACCACGGGTATTCCCATCAGCTCCCGGCGCTCAGACGGTATTCGCTCGGGCTCCCTGTTGATGTCATTGATCGCCAGCATGGGAATCTTTGCCAGGTTTTCCTCAGTATCCGGCGTGCTCTGGTATTCATTGAGCTTCCTGTTTCCCTCCACAAGACGCATGATTTCATCCCTGGACAGTGATCTCTTGAATGACGCAAGGCGTTCGCGGTCCGCGCGCTCTCTCTCTTCTGCAAGCCCCTGACGCGGTCTGAGCACCACCAGTGAACGGTGCATGTTTTCAAGCAGGTGCGTGCGAATGAGGTCCTCAAAATATCCCTTCGGTGCAAGTTCGCGTATCTTTTTTATCCAGGGGGAAAAATTGAGATGTATCAGCGGATCGGCGTCATAGAGCCAGCTTTCCAGCGCCACCATGTTGTAGTAAA
>CAZPZJ010000129.1:3001-7399 GCA_964591055.1 uncultured Leptospiraceae bacterium | reverse complement strand
ATCAGCGGATCGGCGTCATAGAGCCAGCTTTCCAGCGCCACCATGTTGTAGTAAAGGCCCTTGGGATACCGCGGAAACTCGGCTTCCCGGAGCTGGAACTCGATGAAATTGATGCTCGCTTCAACAAGATCTCTTGAAATGCCATCAGCGAGGAGGGAGCGCAGGCAGTTGTTGATGATCGACATGAACTCTTCCGCCTTTTCTTCATCAGAACGCTTCAGGATGATCGAGAAGAACGGCTGGAGTAAGCCGCTCTCGTACACGCCAATCACGTCCTTGCCAATCCCCGAACGCTGTATCGCGAGCTTGAGCGGGGAGGCCGGGGTCGAGAGAAGAATCCTGGTGAGAATTTCCATTCCGTATCTCAGCATGGGATCGGCGGCTTCCCCGATCACGAAATTGAGGCTGATATCGGTTTTACCGGCCGTGTCCTCATCAGAGGACACCGGGTAATCGACCGTCATCCCTGTCATTTCATGAAACGGGTGCTGAGCGGTAATCCTTGAATCGATTTTCACAGCATCGAACGCTGAAAGATACCCGTCATTGATGAATGCGAGCTCTCTGATGGTATCACCGTCGCCGTAGAGGAAGAGATATCCGTTTGACGGATGATAGTACCGTTTGTGGAAATCGATAAACGCCTCCTGTGTGAGATCCGGGATGAAGTCGGGATCACCGCCCGATTCCTTTGAGTACACGGTTTCAGGATAAAGCGATTTCTGGATCACGCTGAAAATCAGGTTGTCCGGCGATGAAAACGCTCCCTTCATCTCATTATAGACTACACCCGAGCGTGCGATCTCCCCTTCGGGATCGTCGATAGCATAGTGCCAGCCTTCCTGCATCAGCGTAAGCGGATTGGCGTAGATGCCGGGGTACAACACCGCGTCCAGGTACACATCCATCAGGTTGAAGAAGTCCTTTCCGTTCTTGCTCGCGACCGGATACATCGTTTTATCCGGGAATGTCATTGCGTTGAGGAAGGTGTTGAGCGATCCCTTTAAAAGCTCTACAAATGGCTCACGCGTGGGGAACTTTCTCGATCCGGTGAGCACGGAATGCTCCAGTATGTGGGGCAGGCCCGTGTCGTCGCCTGGGGGAGTTCGAAAAGAAATGGAGAACACCTTGTTGTCATCACTGTTTTCGAGCTTGAGCAGCCTGGCGCCCGTTTTTTCGTGAATGAAAAGGAGCGCCCTTGAATTTATCTCATCGACACCGGTTGCACGTTCCAGCCTGAAACCGTGGTACAATCCGCCTTCTCTGAAAACCATAATCTCTCCTTGCATCATTTGAATGGTTTTCAATTATCAGCCCCGGGGACAGCACAGGTAAAGAACAATTTCCTGATCCCGGTGTCTCAATCTCACTGTTTTAATTCCTCGCGCGAAATAGTGGTTGCACTTTGAATGATCAGGCTTTAATATGATCAATCGCGACAAAAATGACCAATCATTGAGGGAATTCAATGGGATTGATTGAAAGGTTTTTCCTTAACAGATACAATGCATCAGAGTTCATCATCCAGAAAAAGGCCCAGGCCCTCATGTATTACAGTATTATAATCACACTGCTGATGTTCCTGCTCACCCTTGCGTTCGTCTTCATCGCACCGGATATACTGCTTCAGGCGGGTGTCGTCATCATTGTTGTTTTTTTCGCGGCTATATTAACACTTTTTGTCCTGAGAATGGGACGGTACTACCTTGCCGCGAATTTCATCACCGCAATTGTTTCTCTTGCCGTAACGGCCGGCCTTCTGGTGAAAATAGTGAGGGATGTGCACACCGGTTATACCACCTACATCTACTTCATGGGAGCCCTCATCGTCCAGTCGATCCTGTTCTGTAAAAAAAGCTTCGTTGTCGGGCTTTCAGCGTTTTTCCTGTCCGCCGATATATTCTTTTTCATAATGGCCCGACCGCGCCTTGAAGGACTTCATCTTCAGGCGGCGAGGGTGGGATTCATCGACAGCTCATTCATGATCGTGTTCATCCTGATCGTAGGAATCGCATTATTAAAGATCACGTCCCAGGCGATCGACAGGGCGGAGACTGTCTCAAACGAAAACCAGAAAAATTTCGAGCGGGTCCAGGGCCTGCTCGGGTCGCTCAAAGAAGTGTCCGACAACCTTGTGACCTCGTCCGAAGTACTTTCCGCGGCCGCCTCGGCGTTTTCCGACAATACCCAGAGCCAGGCGGCCTCGGCAGAGGAAATCATGGCGACTGTGGAAGAAGTCTCGGCCGGCGTAGACAACGTCGCCGGAGGAGCAAAAGATCAGTATGCAAGAATGGACGGCCTCCTTGGCAATATCAAGGCCCTCTCCAGCGCAATCGTTGAAATGGGAGCAACGATAAAAATGGCGCTCGGCGTCACGCGTGACATCACTTCCCTGGCCGTTAAGGGTGACAGCTCACTGCAATCCATGAGCGACAGCATGCAGAAAATCACCGGAAGCTCGAATGAAATGACGGGAATTGTCCGGATAATCAACGACATTTCTGATCGCATCAACCTCCTTTCACTGAACGCCGCAATCGAAGCGGCGAGGGCTGGCGACGCGGGCAGGGGTTTCGCGGTCGTCGCCGACGAAATCTCCAAGCTTGCCGACCAGACATCGGCAAGCATCAAGGAAATCGACACTCATATACGCATAAATAACGAAGAGATAAGCAGGGGCACCGCCAGTGTTCGTGAAACTGTCGAGGTCATCAGCAAAATCATCGAGGGTGTCAATTCAATCAATGTCATGATCGATGAGATATCCGGGCAGATGGACAATCAGCAGCAAGTCAATTCGCAGGTCAACGAAGAAGCCGAGCACGCAATGAACCGCTCCGACGAGATCAAGATGGCGACAGAGGAGCAGAAAACAGCTGTGATGGAAATATCACGCTCCATTGCGGGCATAAACGAGCTCACGCAGCGCAATTCCGAAGAAGCGGAGCGGTTGTTCGGCCATTCACGTGAAGTCAGGGAGCTTGCCGACAACCTCCAGAAGAAAATGTCTCAGGCGTTTTCTTCCTGAAGTTCTTTTAGATTCACAAAAAATGAACGACGAAAACATCTTTTTCGTGAAAAAAACCTTATCGCTGTGCATTAATGATTGACAAAACATCCTGCCGGGTATAGCTGTCAGTCAGTATAACGATTGAGAGGTTCGCTGCGTTTCTTCAGTTCCTTCCTTTTATTCCCGGAGAATCATGAGGCGGTTGCGAAGCGATCTTTACTGTTATGCGCAGATTATTTATTTTCAAGGAGTTTCAGTATGCCCAATGGTGTTGTTAAATGGTTCAATGACAAAAAGGGATTCGGCTTCATATCCCAGGACAACGGGAACGATGTGTTCGTTCATTATACCGGAATATCCGGTGACGGTTTCAAAACACTGAGCGACGGAGACAAGGTAGAATTTGAAATTGAGAACAGTGATAAAGGCCCCAGGGCGATATCGGTGAGATTGATATAGTATTACATTTTTTGAGACCCGAAAGGCTGTCCAAAGGACAGCCTTTTTAATTATATTGAAATCCTATTAAACCATTTAAAAACCACTTTTTATATAAACGCAGTTATCCAGGCTCATTTCCCATCCGCCTGGTGTTTTATGCGGACGTTCTATTATTTTCATTGTATACCTGTTCAAACCATGGCTGATCGTCAGAACATCACCCGAAATCGCCACCGTGCCTCTTTTAACATCCATCCCTGATTGTTTTATTTCACCGGTTCCGTCACGATCTACTTGAATATAGTCCGAATTTCCACCAATCCATCTCCCCGCGTAAATCATTTTTTCATCAGTGAGGGCAGTCCTCCCATCCCATCGGGTAAATGACATCAAAGCCATCACTCCCATTAAAGTAACAAATGATAATATGATTTTTTTCATTGCAATCAATCCGGTACTGTTATGTTTATTATTTATCTTCGAATGTCTTCTATAGTAAAATCTTATTAAACATTGATAATACTGTCAAGAAGTATCCTGCCATCACCACCCGATGACTCCCCTGAATGCTCTTGACATTATTGCCTTATCGTGTATTATTCGCAGCAATGACAGCAGGGAAGGTGTGAAATGGCGACAAAAAAATCCGTGTTTATCAGCGCTTCCGAAGACAGGCTCGAAAAACTTATTGAAGAGCGTTTGAAGCCAGGAGCCGACAAAGAAACAATTGATCGCCGCATATGGGACCTTTTCGGCGAGGAGTGGTGCGTCATGTTCACGGACCTTTCCGGTTTCTCAAGAGGAGTTGCCAAATTCGGCATCATTCATTTTCTTCAGACAATCCACGAATCCGAGCGGATACTCATTCCCATTATCGAGGACCATGATGGAATACTGCTGAAAGTCGAAGGAGACAGCTTTCTTGTGATTTTCAGGAACGTCGGCAA
>CAZPZJ010000129.1:0-2901 GCA_964591055.1 uncultured Leptospiraceae bacterium | reverse complement strand
CTCAGGTTGACCATCTGGTTTGCAGGAAGCACCATCATTTTCAAATCGCCCTTGATCTTGACAATAACCGTTTTCACGACATCCTTCCCGGATATGTGTGACAGGTGCGCAGTTGTCTGCGCGCTGAAAGACAGCGGGTGATTTATAACTGAGTACTGGATGTTGTTCCTTTCGAGATAATCCTTGAGCCTTTTACATGGCATAACACACCTCCATATATGTTGATACATATATAATGTACTATTTACATATATGATCGTCAATATGTGATTCCATATGGTGGGGTGATTCATTCCGTTTTCTGCGAAAATAACAGGGGAGTTAATCGCTCATTCAGGGCGTTCATCACGCGCGTGCCCTATAAGGTGACTTGACTGATATCCTACGGGTATGTGATAGTACTGCAGGGGCTGTTCCGCCAGCCATGACGCCTTCCGGTTTGACGAAAAGATGTCCCGTGATACCTCCCTCATGTTTACTGAGATTCCATAAAAGAGATGCCTTGACACCATGTAATCACCATTCTCATGGTCGTAATCGGTATATCCTCTGGTGTAATAACCGAAATCAAACTGCACATATCTCATGAATTCAGGAATTCTTATGCCGATATATCCGAGCCCCGCGAGTTTGAGGTTCAGCATATACTTCCAGCCGCTGTAATCTCCCGCAAAATCGAGATATGTTCCATCACCATATCTCCGGAACGCTCTTGAGGGAACATATGTCGCGGTGAATCCGATGAACTCATCAACCACGGGATATCGATCCAGAATCATGGCAAAGAGGATCCCAACATAGTCCGCAATCAGATCCTCATAGCTGAATCCGTAACGCCCAGTAAACCCGTCACCGATTTCTATCATTGTTCCTATCATCGCAGCCGTAAATCCGGAATACAGCACAGCCCTTTCCCGTGTCTGCTCAGTGTAGCTGAAGAATGAATAACCCAGGCGGGAAACCATGTAATGCGCAAAGCAGTGCCCTGCTTTATCCGCCCCCCCGGCTCCGGTGTCGGCCTGGAACCAGCGCTCATCGCCAAACCAGAAATCATGATTGCTTCCCCAGTCCCAGGTTTTGGCGCCGTAGAGAAAAGTAATGACCGGCCCCCCGATAAGAACCGTATAGCGCATCCCGGACTTGTACGCGGTCTCCTTTTCACTCCAGAATGGATTGCCGGTCGGTGTTTCATATGCATTCACCTGAAACAAATCCGGACTGCCGCTCTCCGTTGTCGCTGTCTGAGAAGCGGCAGGAAGCACCGTGTTCTGAGCGGCAGCATCAATATTTTTCATTAAAAAACACACACATATTATTGTATAAATTTGTCTCCGTTTAATTTTCATATCATAACACCACATTTTAAGTATTTTATGTTACACTCCCAACCTATTATCACACAGTCAATAAAATAATAAAAAACAGTTGCAAAGAAAAAGAATGGATATGCGTATATCACGTCATGTGTTAACCAACCGGTGAGTTGCCTTTATGAGATTAAGATTATTACAGGTTCTGTTGTTTTCTTTATTAGCATTCCTGTGCCCGTTATATGCGCAGGAAGCGATACCGAATGTACCGAATCCGGACAACACAGGCGCGCTCTTGAATGATATTGCAGCAACAGTAAAAAAGAACGGCTGGATCACCATTCACGACAACAACTCCCTCAAGGCCTACCGTTTTTCCGGGGATTACAATGAACTTGAGGTTATTGTTCATACGTCAAAGAAAGGAAGCATGCACATCTATGATGTCAGATTGACAAGGGATGGTGAATCAAAACACCGTGTATTTACCACCGCTGACGAGCGTCCACTCGTAGCCGGCAATCTGATCATTCCTTATGTGATGTCCGGCATAGCAGGAGAGCACATAAATGGCGTAAAGAGCCCGTATCGCAATACGTTATCATTCGGATACAGCAGGACAAACACGGAAAATGATGTGCTGCCCGAGTCGGACCACGGCGGTTATTATGTCGGACTATTGATGATTTACGATCCCTCTTTCATTACAGGCGCTTCCGATATCCCCGTGCGTTTCGGTGATTACATTAAAATCGACGCGAACATTGTGATAGACAGCAATCCGGAAGGGAAAAATTACATCAATGAGAACTTTTTCAACCTCGATTTCATCTTCTGGGGGCGCCACGTCCTTTCCGGCTCCGCACAAAATCCCGTCCGCAGCCTCTTCGGCCTTTCGATGGGCATGGAATACTTCAGGCCAGGGTGGAAGGATAACGTGCTCCTCTGGTCGCACCAGCTTTACCATGAGCAGCCTCACCTTCAGTACCTTATTTACAGGGCCATAGGATTCAGCTGCAGCTTTTTGTATTCCAGCGGTTCAGGGCATTATCTGTTTGATTTCATCGCAGGCGCCGGTCCCTCGATAAACTCATCGCTGTTTGCGGTCGGCCTGACCCCGGAGGAGGAATTGAACCGCAGCGAGCTGTTCCAGTCGTTGACCGGCAGCAAGCAGAACTTCTACTACAGCGCGTGCATTCCTGTTTCCGCTTCTATTACTGCTGACAGATTGCTCCGCTATCTCTACATGTCTCTTTCTTACCGGTTTTACTTTTTTTACTCCGCCGATCCGGCCATTGACGATACAGCGCACGATGTTGTACATATCGTTTCACCTTCGATCGGGGTACGCGTTTTCGATGATTTTCGATTCCAGGCAAGCTATGAATACTGGCGCGTTGAAAGCACGCTCAACGGCGATGTCAAGTCGTCTTCCTGGAAGAGGCTCATATTCCAAATATCATACTGCATCTGAACATGAAAAAAACCATTATCTGCATTGTACTCACTGCGATATCGCTGCTTTCGCTGCAAGCAGGATCGTCCGGAACGCCCGGCGACGAGATGAATGTTCTTCTGATTGACACCCATT
>CAZPZJ010000128.1:8908-10553 GCA_964591055.1 uncultured Leptospiraceae bacterium | reverse complement strand
GTTGTGCAACGTGAAAGGCCGATGGCCCCCTTCCTAATACGTTTCGCAGAGCACCTCGAAATAGGATTTGGGGTGGAGGCACGCCGGGCATTTCTCCGGGGCGCCCTCGCCGCTGTGAACGTATCCGCAGTTTCTGCACTTCCACTCGGTTGTGGCGGACTTTTTAAACGTAGAATTATCCTCAATGGTTTTTAAAAGCCTTTTGTAGCGTTCCTCGTGGTGCATTTCCACTTTGCCGATGTTGGTGAACAGCAGCGCGATTTCCTTGAAACCTTCCTCTTCGGCGATCCTTGCGGCATCGGGGTAGAGCACCGTGTGCTCATGGTGTTCGCCCATTGCGGCCGCTTTGAGGTTTTCGGCTGTGGAGCCGATCACGCCCGCGGGGTAGGTTGCTGTGATTTCCACATCGCCGCCTTCAAGATAGGAAAAAAACCTCTTGGCGTGCTCCTTTTCGTTGTCAGCGGTCTCCAGAAATAACGCCGCTATCTGCTCGTACCCTTCTTTTTTCGCCACCGAGGCGAAGTAGGTGTAACGGTTCCTTGCCTGCGATTCTCCCGCGAAGGCGGCGAGCAGATTCTGCTCGGTGCGTGTGCCTTTGACACTTTTCATCCGCATCTCCTTGTGTTGGTTTTGTCCGGGCATTGTTGTCCGGGAACACGGGCGGTGGGCGCGTGTTCACCTCTGTTGTCTGACGGGCCCGGGAGTTACAGAAAAAATCCAAGCCGCGCCCGGCGCATGCGTCCGGATTGAACGCGATGTGCGCCGGGTATGGGCATTGTATCGCGCCGGGGCGATGATTTCAGGATTATTCAAACCTTTCACGAAAAATTTTGTATATATAAGCTGTGTACGCCAGCACGACGGGCATGCCGATCAGGGCGATTATCAGCATCACCTTGAGCGTGAACGGCCCCGACGACGAGTTGTAGATGGTGATGGAGTAGTCCGGATTGTTGGAAGCCCTCACCAGATTGGGGAAGAGCATGAAGCCGGTGATCACCCACAGCACACTGAAATTCAGTGACGAGAGGAGAAACGCCAGGCCGTCGCGCCCTCTGGACATTGCTCGCAGCATCACGACCGAAATGACCGGGACGACAAAACAGAACAGCCATACCGCAGGGTTTCCCTTGATCGACTGATTGTACACAAGCGCGGATATGAAGGACGTGAGGAACACGATGATGAAAAGCGGCGTCATTTTCCTGGCCACGACTCCCGCCCGGATGCGGAGCTGACCCCCTGTTTTCAGCAGGGTGTATGCGGCCCCCTGGATGATGATGGCGAGCAGGCCCAGCAGCCCCGTGAGCAGGGGAAAGGGCCCCAGCAGGGAAAAGAACGTGCCCGCGAATTCCTGCCCCTGAGTGAGGGGCACGCCCGTCACCACATTGCCGAGCGCCACCCCGAAGAGCAGCGACGGTAGGAAGCTCCCCGCCGAGAAGGCCGCGGTCCACAGGGGCCGGCGTGAAGGGTCGTGCTTCCAGAACTCAAGCGAGACGGCCCGGAAGATCAGCGCGAAGAGAAGGAGCATCAGCGCCAGGTACATCCCGCTGAACACGGTTGCGTACGCGATGGGGAATGCCGCGAAAAGCGCCCCCCCGGCCGTCAGCAGCCACACCTCGTTGCCGTCCCAGACGGGACCGAT
>CAZPZJ010000128.1:4019-8808 GCA_964591055.1 uncultured Leptospiraceae bacterium | reverse complement strand
ATGAAGTCAAACAGCACTTTTAAAAACACCGCGAACAGCAGCAGGTAGATCGCGCCGAAGAGCGCGATGGTCGTACCTATCTGCCATGCCGGCACCACCACGGACGCGGCCTGCGAGGTTTTCAGAAGCCCGTACACCGCCCACGGCTGGCGTCCCACCTCCGCGGCTATCCACCCGGTCTGGTTGGCGACGTGCGGCAGCACGGCCGAGACGATGAGCGCTGTTAAAAACCAGCGGGCGCGGTAAATGCCGCCGGTGATCATCAGAAGCACCGCCGCCCCGGACAGGGCGATGAAGAGCATGCCCAGGCCGATCATCGCGTGATAGGACAGGTAGGGGAGCAGCACCGGCGGCCGCTCGTCGGCCGGAAAGTCGTTCAATCCTGCGACCCTGGCGTCCGCGTCGAAATGGATCATCACGCTCAGAAGCTTCGGAACGGCGATTTCAAGCAGGGTCGTCTGCCGGGACTCGAGAGGGATGCCGAACAGCGCAAGCGGCGCGCCCTCGCGGCCTTCCCACAGCGCCTCGAACGCGGCCATCTTGACCGGCTGCGTCTTGGCAACCTGCACCGAGTGCGAGTGCCCGGAGCCGAGCTGCGCGATGGAGGAGGCGATGAACACCGCAAGGGAAATCTTCAGGAGCGTACGGGCGCTTGCGGTGTCGCGGTTTTTCAGCAGGTACCAGGCCGCGATCGCCGCCGTGAACAGCGAACCGGTGATCCAGCCGGCCAGCACCACGTGCAGGTACCGGATCACCGTCGAGCCGTTGAAGAGCGCCTCGCTGAAATCGGTCATCACCACGCGGGAGAGGGCGCCGTCGACCATTATTTTCTCGAATCCGGCGGGTGTCTGCATCCAGGAATTGGCTGCAATGATCCAGAACCCCGACAGGTGGGAGGCGAAGAACACCAGGAACGCCGAGAGCCAGTAGAACCGGGCGGACACCTTCTCCCGCCCGAAGATGAGCACTCCCAGGAACGCCGATTCCATGAAAAACGAGAAGATCGCCTCCGCGGCGAGCGGCGCGCCGAAGATGTCGCCCACGAGCCTCGAGTATAGCGACCAGTTGGTGCCGAATGAAAATTCCAGCACGATCCCCGTTGCGACGCCCATCACGAACACGAGGCCCAGGATTTTCACAAGAAAGGAGGAAAGCATCCTGTACATATCCTCCTTCTTCGCGAGGTGCAGCGTCTCGAGCATGACGATGATGAGGGTCAGTCCCAGCGTCAGCGGCGGATAGAGAAAGTGAAATCCCGCCGTAAGACCGAATTGTATTCTCGAAAGCAGCACCGCGTCCATGGCATATCCTCTCAGTCGTTTACAGGTTCAAAGGCTCCCTTGTCGGCTCCGCACACGGGGCAGACCCAGTCTTCGGGGATATCTTCGAATGCCGTTCCGGGCTTGATGCCGCTGTCAGGATCGCCCTCGGCCGGATCGTAGATATAGCCGCATACCGTACACTGATATTTTTTCATTCAAGACCTCCGCGATGATGTATCGGAAACAATGCCGATCCCCGGCGCGGAGAGCGCCGGAGGTAATTGATGAGTATAATGGTTATTGATATTTTTTTCAACAGTTTTTTGACCGCCGCCGGCGTTTTTCCCTTGCGCCCCTATGGCGGCGGTGTTGAGATTACGGAATGACGGACCGTAAAAACAGTGTTCCGGGCGACAGCGCGTACAGCGCCTTCATACGCGCACTTGAGTCGCACCGCATGCTTGCGCCCGGCGACAGGGTGATGCTGTCGCTGTCGGCGGGCAAGGACTCCATGGCGCTGCTGGACATGATGGCGCGCTGCCGCGACGGGCTCTCGCTGACGCTCGCCGCCTTTCACCTCAACCACATGGTGCGCGGTGGAGAATCCGAGGCGGACGGGGAATTCCTGGCGCGGATCTGCGGGGATCGAGGGGTGAGCCTTGTGGTGGAGCGGTTCGATTTCAACGCGCACACCCCGGCAGGGCGCTCCTTCGAGGAGTTCGCGCGCGAACAGCGCTACCGCATGCTCAGGCGCGCAGCCGCGGATTTCGGCGCGGTGAAAATCGCCACCGCGCACACGCGCGACGACCTGGTGGAAACGGTGTTGATGCGGGTCTTTCGCGGGACGGGCGTTCACGGGCTGGAGGGCATCGCTCCGGTGAGCGGCGATCTCATCCGGCCCATGCTGGAGCTGGGCTCGGCCGACGCGTACGCCTACCTGCGGACAAGGTCGATCGGCTGGCGCGAGGACGCCTCAAACGCCGATACCGCCTGCGACCGCAATTACGTTCGCAACGTGCTCCTTCCCGCAATCGAATCGCGCTTTCCCGACTGCCGCGACGCGATCGTCCGGCTTTCGTTCAACGCCGCGGACAGCGGCTCGCTGCTGGACCGGCTGCTCGGGGACACGTACGGAGAGCTCTGCCTCACGGAGGGCGAATCCGTCATCGTGCCGCTTGACCGCACGGGAGGCGACGATTCGGTGATGCGGCACGCGCTGATGTCGGCGCTGCGCGGGATCGGGGTGTTCCCCAAATCATCGATGCTCGCGGAAGCGCTGCGGAGGTTGCGTCTGACGCGCAAATCGCACGTGGAGCTCTACGCCGGGCAGGGGATTGCGATCAGGAAAACGCTCCGCGTAGGAAGGCCGGTCATCGAGATCGGGAAAGGCACTGCGCGCCAAAACCGCGTGCGGGAGTGGTCGGTGCGTCTGACGCGAAGCGAGCTTGAGCGGGGCGCGGTGGCGAGCCTTGAGGAGGCGGGGCTGATTGTTCGCGCGCGCTTTCTCGACGACATTCCCGGCAGGGAGGAACTCACCTCGAGTGACCGCATTTTTGTGGATATAAAGGGAGAAATCGACTATATTGTTATACGGGGCCGGATGCCCGGAGACAGGATGGCGCTCGACGGCGCCACGAGGAAAATCAAGGAGATGTTTATTGACAAAAAGCTCGACCCGTATGATAAACACAGGGTGCCCGTGCTGGTGGCCGGGTCGGTGATCGCGGCCACGATGGAGGGGTTTGTAACCGGCCGGTCGAACACTGTGGCCGACGGCTTCCGGATCGGGAAACTGCCTGAAAAAATACTTGCCATACAGAAGGTTTGTGAATAGAAAAAACTCTTTATTTTCCTTATTTCCGCCCGACGCCGCGCCAGGCGCGCGGGGCATGAAAGATCGACAGGAGTCAAGTGAATGGGTAAAGCCGGAAAGCAGATTGCGTTGCTGTTACTGATCGTCGTTCTCGCGGTAGCCTTTTTTAAAGTCAGCGATTACAGGGCCCCCCAGGTGGAGGTTTTGCAATATAGCGATTTCATGAAGCATATCGGGGAAAACAAGGTGAAGACCGCCGTCATCATCGACGGCAAGAAAATCGCGGGTATCTACATGAAGGGTGATCAGGCGTCGCAGTACGAGACGATGATTCCCTACGATGACCCCGATCTCATGAAGACGCTTATCGCCAACAGGATTGAGGTGCGGGGCGAGGAGGCCGACGACAATTTCTTCGTCAAGGGGATTCTCCAGTTCCTGCCGTGGCTGTTTTTCTTCGGCATCATCTGGTTTTTCATGATCCGCCAGATACAGGGTGCGGGCAACCGGGCGATGTCATTCGGCAAGAGCAAGGCCAAGCTGCACCCCGAGACCAAGAACCGCGTGACCTTCACCGACGTCGCCGGGGTTGACGAGGCCAAGGAGGAGCTCAAGGAAATCATCGATTTTCTGAAGGACCCCAAGAAGTTCGTGAACATCGGCGCGAAAATCCCCAAGGGCGTGCTGCTGATGGGGCCTCCCGGAACGGGAAAGACGCTGCTCGCGCGCGCGATCGCCGGCGAGGCGGGCGTTCCGTTTTTCTCCATCAGCGGCTCGGACTTCGTGGAGATGTTCGTGGGCGTGGGAGCCTCGCGCGTGCGGGACCTGTTCGAGCAGGGAAAGAAGAACGCGCCCTGCATCATATTCATCGATGAGATCGACGCGGTGGGGAGGCTCCGCGGCGCCGGGCTCGGCGGGGGCCACGACGAGCGCGAGCAGACGCTCAACCAGCTCCTCGTCGAAATGGACGGTTTCGAGACCAACGAGGGCGTGATCATCGTCGCCGCGACCAACAGGCCCGACGTGCTCGATCCGGCGCTCCTGCGCCCCGGCCGTTTCGACCGGCAGGTGGTGGTGGACGTTCCCGACATCAGGGGCCGCGAGAAGATACTCGCCGTCCACTCCAAGAAGATACCTCTCTCGCGCGAGGTTGACCTCAAGGTGATCGCGCGCGGCACCCCGGGTTTCACCGGCGCAGACCTCGCAAACCTGGTCAACGAGGGCGCGCTCCTGGCCGCGAGGAAAAACCGCAAGCGTGTGAGCATGCAGGACATGGAGGAGGCCAAGGACAAGGTTATGATGGGGCCGGAAAGGCGCTCCATGATAATCTCCAACGAGGAGAAGGAGGTGATCGCCTACCATGAGGCGGGGCACGCGGTGCTGGGCCTTCTCACCGGGGCCGACCCCGTCCACAAGGTGACGGTGATTCCCCGCGGAAGGGCGCTGGGGCTCACGATGCACCTGCCGCGCGAGGAGAAACACATCCACCCGAAGAGCTACTGGCTCAACCAGATTGTGGGGTTATACGGCGGCTATATCGCCGAGAGCGTCAAGTACCGTGACACTTCAACGGGCTCCAGCAACGACATCGAGCGGGCCACCGACATCGCGCGCAGAATGGTGTGCGAGTGGGGAATGAGCGAAAAGCTGGGTCCACTCGCGTTCGGCAAGAAGAACGAGCAGATATTCCTCGGCCGGGAGATAAGCCAGCACC
>CAZPZJ010000128.1:0-3919 GCA_964591055.1 uncultured Leptospiraceae bacterium | reverse complement strand
GCGTTCGGCAAGAAGAACGAGCAGATATTCCTCGGCCGGGAGATAAGCCAGCACCGGGACTTCAGCGAAAATACGGCGCAGATGATCGACGAGGAGGTGAAGCGCATCGTGCTCGAGTGCGAAGCGCGGGCGCGGGACCTGATCACCGGCAACATGGACAGGTTCGAGGCAATCGCGAAAAACCTGATCGAGCGGGAAACGCTGAACGCCGAGGAGATAAACCTCATCATGGAAGGGAAGGCGCTGCCCCAGGCGGCCAACAACCACGATACGCCGGAGCCGGCGCCGGCCGAATCAAGCTGATGAGCGACAGGAGCGGCGAGTGATAGACAAGGACCTTGACAGCCTGCTTTCCGACGTTGACGGGTCGTCTGAATACGAGAGCTCGCGCGAGGGAAACCTGCTCGAAAAGCAGTACTACGCGCGCAAGGGCGATGTCAACATCGAGCAGCTTGAAGACGGGGTGGATTCCAATCAGGCCTTCCGGGACCGCATCGACAAAATCGAGATCACCGGGGACATCATGATGTTCAGCAGGGGCGTGCTCAGCGGCATCCAGGAGCACGACAAACTGGCCAAGCAGTTCAGGAAGACGCTCACCGAGTTCGATGCTGCAAAGGGCGTGGAGGACCTTTTAAGAAAATACAACTACACGTTCATCCGATCCATCGAAAACATCGAAAAGCACATGGAGGACTATTCCCCCCTTGTCAATTACGAGAACATGAGAAAGAAGGCGCGCAAGGACTACTCGCTTGTGTTCGAGGGTTTCGAGGAGGAGAATAAAATCGACTTCCTGCTGCTCAAGGACGTGTTCATCAGGCTCAGGGAGTTCAACAGCAAAGTCAGGAAGGAGTGGACGGAGCTTTCGAAGTCCATCGCGGTCCTCAATCTCAGCGCGGACGCCAAGCCGGCGTTTCAGTCGTTTAACGCGATCACTCAGTCGGCCGAGCTGTTCAGCCGGAAAACCGATACCTTTGTCGCCTACATCGCCGATGTCCTTTCCATTCCCCGCAGCAACCATGACGTGCTCGAGCGGGAGATACTCAACAAGATCATCTACCATGACAACTTCAATTACGCGTATGACTCGCTGTTTCGCATGCAGTCGCACGAGAAGCCGCCGGTTGACAGGCGCGACCACCTCGATATCGCGCCCCGCGTAGACCAGTCATACCGGCCGCCATTGTCCGTCAGCGAGGAGACGCGGGAGTCGGAACCCGCGCCGGAGCAGCCCCCCGAGTCCCGTCCCCGCCGGGAAGATGCTGCGCCGCGGCGGGAGTTTGCGGCGGGAATCCCGATCTTCACCATAAAGGGCACGCGTCCCTGGAACACCAAGGAGCCGTACATCATTGCGGTCAATCCTGAAAGGCTGGAAGAGGAAGAGGCCGACCTGGTTGATTCGTTTTTGTTTGTGGACAGGCCTGTCTCCGAGGAGGCGCTTCAGGGCGAGATCAAGCGGGGCATGCTCAAATTCCTCACCGACCGCTCCCTGTCCATCCGCGACGGCTACCGCGAGTTTTTGATGAGGCGCCTCACGGCGCGCATTGATGACATCGCCGCGTTTTTCGATTTCAGCGATGACGCGAAGCTCTTCGCCTATCACCTGGGCCCTTCGACCGTCCACAGGATGACGGTGCTGGAATTCACCCACGAAAAAATAGGCCAGTGTTTCAAGTACGTGTCTGGCAACAGGGTGAGCCGCTTTCTCCCGCAGGAGTTCATCAAAAGCGCCGTGCTCGACTGGTTTGAGCACAACGTGAATTCCTTTCCGCTCCAGTTCGACAGCATCAACAGGTTCGAGGACATCAGGAAAGCGGTCTCCAGGAAATACTACGCCGAGGTGGACACCGCCAACCGGAAACTCAACGAGCTGATAAAAAAGCTCGCCCTCGACCGCGACCCCAAATTCAACCGCGATGAGTACTTCAAAACAAAGATCAACGAGTGGTTCACCCCGGCGGCAATCACCGTGTACATCCGCTTTGTGGACAGGACCATCTTCAGGTAACACCGGGGAGATCGAACTCCCGCATTATCCTGAAACGCCACAATACAAACCGGATAACGGGTCCCGTGTCCAGATTCCATAATGCACAGCATGTTTCAATAAGTGTTGACATATTTCATCCATATCCAATTATATGAAAATATAAACATTCAGTGCGTTTCCCTGTAACGGGGTGCATTATGAAATCGACAAGGAGGGTGGTATGAATATGTTTGGAAGAGCTGTTGCCGCTGTCATTCTTGCCGTTATTCTTTTGGTTCCCGCACGGGCAATGAGAGCCGGGAGCCTTGACCTCAATCTGGAGTTGTATTTCATACTACGTGTGGTATGAGCCGTCATGGGGTGATCACTACGATAATGTTTCGGTTTCGCCGTCTCTGCTGGTCGGCCCGGTGGCCGGGATTACTCTCTTCGACAGGGTGTCGCTCAACGCGTCGTTTCTTTTCCTGAATGTGGGGGGCGATGCTACTTTCGAAACGGATACTGTCGATACCGCTACCGGACAGACGTATCACATCAACGCGGAATCAAACCAGGAAAGGATAGAGATCGATGTCATGCTGTCGTACCGGCTGTTTCCGTTCCTTTCGCTCTATGCCGGATACAAGAACTTCAGCTACGGCCTCCAGGGAGACGGCACCTACAGCGGGGTTAACCAGTCAACCGGCTCCACTTTCGAGGCCACACAGGACGAGATGGCCAGATACATGGGTTCGGGCTATGGAGTCGGCATCAGCACGAATTTTGCGCTGGGAGAGGGATTTTTCCTGGGACTGGGCCTATCCGCCCTGTACATCTATGGAAGTTTTGACCTCGCCGGTATAAGGGTCACAAACGGCCAGGTGCAGAGAGAGGGCACCGGGAATATCAATTACGTCGGCACAGGCTTGAATATTCCCGCCAACCTGTCTTACTTTTTCAGCTCGATCAGCACTGTTATTACAGTGGGCGGAAGGTATCAGTTCCTGAAACAGAAGCATGATGATTCCGAGCCCGATACCTACGGAATTGACGGCAACACCGACAGGTTCTACGGGATCACGTTTTCGGCGCTGTGGCTGGTGAACCTGATATAGCGGAGATAGTTACCGCATTCACCTTCTCATCAGCGCCGTACAAGGCCTTTTGAGACATTGATAGGGCATCTTGAACAAACTGTCCGGGAAGGGCCGTGGATGGGAGTGGGAACGTTTGGGCGATTACGCGCTCCGGTCCGGCCGTATCGTGATGCCGATTTCCGAGCAGTATTCCACAAGGCTTTTCCACGCTTCCCCGGCGATAGCTTTCAGGATGCCTTTGTCGAGCGACTGGTATTCGTGTATCGCTATATTGCGGAATGCGGTCATCGCGGCCATTGACGCGAGGGTCTCCCGTGAAATCATGCCTGCCTTTTCCAGAAGCGCGAAGGCGTCGGCGCTCGATTGCGGCGATCCCAGGCGGCGTGTGGCGACAATGTGCATCGCCATATCTATCGCCGCCTGGCAGGCTCTTTCGATGTTCAGTATCATCGCGTCAACGTGGGTGAAGTTTTCCAGCCCGGGATCGTGCGAGTATTCCTCAAGGATTCTTTTTATGGACCTTTCGATGATGGCGGCCTTGTTCAGCATGATGTCATCCGAAGTAAGCATCCAGCACCTCTCTTCTTTCATAGTGGAACTGGGCGTACAGGCCCAGCAGGTTCGCCGTTATATGGTCCCTTCTCGCATCATCCCTGCACATCAGGCTTTCCCCGGTCAGTATCGCCTGTCGTGCGTACACGAGATTCGATGACGAGATAATCCCGATATCGGCGGTTCTGCCCGCAATCAGCGTGATTTCCGCGGCCAGTGCGGCAAGATCGGAGGCGTTGATTTTAGCCGAAGCGAAGGGAATGACGGCAATATCGATGTCGCTGTCCTCCCGCATCCT
>CAZPZJ010000127.1:0-10562 GCA_964591055.1 uncultured Leptospiraceae bacterium | reverse complement strand
GTGCTGTCAGTCTTTGTAGAGTTTGTCGATCAGCGGCTTGTACTTCTGGTCGATAAACTTCCTCTTCAGCTTCAGCGTCGGGGTGAGCTCCCCGGCCTCCTGCGTGAGCTCTTTCGGGAGCAGGATGAACTTTTTCACCTTCTCCACCTGCCCCAGGCTTCCGGTTTTCTGCTCTATGAGGTTTTCATAGAACGAATAGATGTCAGGATTTTTCACGATCTGCTCCGGGGAGCCGTATTCTATGCCGTTCTTTTTACAGTAGTCCTCAAGAAGGACGAAGTTGGGAACGACAAGCGCGGAGATGAATTTTCTGCCTTCCCCGATGGCGATGAACTGCGCGATGTACACCTCGTTGCCCAGAAGCGACTCGATCTGCTGCGGCGAGATGTTCTTTCCGCCCGCCGTGATGATGAGCTCCTTGATCCGGTCGGTGATCCTGATGTAGGTGAGGCGATCGCCGTTCTTCTCCACGGATAAAAGCTCGCCCACGTCCTGGGTTTTAAACCAGCCGTCCCTGGTGAACACCGCTTTTGTCGCCTGCGGATTCTTGTAATAGCCGGTCATTGACATGCCGCCCTTGAGCTGCACTTCCCCCTCATCCGAAATTCTCGCCTGTGTCATTGGGAGCAGGCAGCCGCAGTACCCTGGTTTTGCGTTGTCCCTGAATCCGACGCACACGGGGAAAAATTCCGTGAGACCGTACCCCATAAAAATGTTTATGCCCACGGCCTGGAAGAACTCGTTCACATCCGGCGCGAAGGCGGACCCCCCGATGTGGTATACGTTGCAGTTTTCCGCGCCGAGCTTCGCGCGTATTTTGCTGAAAATGATTTTGTCGGCGATTTTATAGCTGATGCCGTATTTCCCCGACCGGTAGGAGCGGAGCCCCACGCCTTTCGCCCATTCAAAAAGCGCGTATTTAATTCCGCCGGCGTTTTTCATCCCTTCGTGGATGGTGCCGTACACCTTGTCCCATATCCTGGGGACGCTCGTCATGAAATGCGGCTTATAGGCGACCATGTACTCAAGGAACTCCTGCGGGTTGGGGCAGTATCCGATTCTCACCCCGGCGCTCATGCACCCGTACGACCACAGCCTTTCAAAGATGTGTGAGAGAGGGAGGATGGACATGGACGTGAAATGCGGCCCCGCCTCGGGATAGCGCCATGCGGGAAATATCCCGTTCAGAAAGCTCCTGTTGGTGTGAACGGCCCCCTTGGGGCTGCCCGTTGTCCCGGAGGTATAGATGATGGTCACCACATCGCCCGGATCGGCGCCGTTGATCCTCTCTTCAAACTTTTTGCCGTTTGCAAGAGCTTTCCCCTGCTCGATCATTTTACTCAGGTACAGGCTCTGTTTTCCCTTTATCTCGATGTTGTCCTGCATCGCGATTATATACTTGAGGTATTTGTTTTTCGCGATAATCCGAACCGCCTTGTCATACTGCTCCTGGTTGCCTACGAACACAACCCTGACGCCGGCGTCATTGATGATGTATTCCGCCTCCTCCCTGGAGTTTGTCGCGTAAATCGGCACTGACACCGCCCTCGTGGCCAGAATCCCCATATCGGAAATCGCCCACTCCGAGCAGTTTCCGGAAAACACTGAACACGTATCCCCCTTCTTAAGTCCCATGTTGATGAGGCATTTCGCCACAGCGGTGAACCGCCCGGCGTACTCATTCCATGTTATAGACTCCCACCGGCCCTGTATGTTCTTCTGCGTAAAGACAACATTGTCTCCGTAAATCCTGGCGTTTTTCAGCATTTGAAACGCGAGAGTCCGGTTCTCCTTCACGTATTTTTCGAATGCCGAATCCCAATCGACGTCCCGGTCGCGCCAGGGCGGCAGGCTTTTTACCATTGTGAAGATATTGCTCATTTCTCCTCCTCGCACCTCTGTGGTCATTGAAATTTGTTTTTATAATCGTTTCGATTGAATCCGCAAAACAGTACAAATCAAGCATTTAATGAACAGGGGACAGACAATTCTATCACTGTTCGCATGCCGGAAACGCCGTCAGATATCGCATTTCATGTGCGAGATCCCGCGCAAGTCCTCCTGGAAGCGCCTTGGAATTTTCTCTTTACGGCAGGGGCATCTCGCGATGAAATGACGAACGACGTATTATCGCAACCGCATGCTTCCGGAGGCAGGCCATGAAGATACTTGAGGACATCATCCAGTCACTCGAACGGGATGTCAGCATCAGTCACATCAGCCGGGGGCCGCTGTGGACCGCGGTGGTGAGCAGGCGCTGCGGGCTCGCCTCGGCCCTGCACGAGGGAAGCTGCGAAACGGCGAAAGGAAAAGCGATGCTGCCCCCGGAGCCGTATGAAAGCATGGCGGCGCACGAGCTCGCCGCTCTCTCGCTGTCGGATGAAATCCCGGAAGCGTCACTCGGCCTTGCGGCGATCAACTCCCTGACAGATCCCGACGAAAGCGAATGTGACGGTGTGAACGCCGCCGATGTCATAGAACGCGCGGGGCGCGGCGGGAACGTGTCCATCATCGGTCATTTCCCCTTTGTCGACGACCTCAGGCCCGCGGTGAAAAACCTCTGGGTGATTGAAAAGCGCCCCCGGCCGGGCGATTGCGGGGAGGACGAAAGCGCCAGGTATCTGCCAATCTCTGACGTCATCGCGATTTCCAGCACGACGCTCATCAACCACACGCTGCCGTCAATTCTCGAGCTGTGTCCCGCCGCTTCCATGAAAATTCTTCTGGGGCCCACCACCCCGCTCTCCAAGGTCCTCTTCGATTACGGTGTCGACATCATCTCCGGCTCGCTCGTGACCGACACCTCTCTCGTGCTCGAAAACGTGCGCAGGGGCGTCAGCTTCGCCGAAATGAAAAAATCCGGCGGCATACGGTTTGCAAGCCTGGTCAGGGACAGGCAGCGGTACAGGCGGCTGATGTCCTGACCCGGATCGCCCGCCACCGGCCGCACGAAACTCATCGTCGCGGAAAACTGTTGACCCGCCCCGGATATCTGGTATCATCGGGCAATCCCAACGCAACCAACCAGGAGGACGGCACACAATGAAGATATCGACACGAGCGTGCGCGCACCGCATTTCCATTGCGGCGGCGCTTGTTCTTTTCGCCCTTTCCTGCTCGCGGGAACGCGTACCGTCGGGCATGCTGAATGTGGAAACAGTCGTCAGCACCGTGCGCATCACGGCAGCGGACGGCTCCGCGGCAAGAAACGCAAGGCCGGGCGACGTTCTCACGCCGGGCCATCTGATCACCACCGGGGAACGGGCCCTTGCCGACCTGACGTACGGGAAGACGGGCGTGGTGCGCATTATGGAGCACGCGTCGGTGAGAGTCGATTCCCTCATCGAGTCCCTGCAGGCCGACATCCGGCTGGACAGCGGCTCGATGCTCGTCGTGCTCGACAGGCTGCGCAGGGACGCGCGCTTCAGGATCACTACCCCGACGATGATCCTCTCGGTCCGCGGGACAGGCTTCCGTGTGACGGTCACCGGAAACCGCGCGCGCGTTGACGTGCTCAAGGGCGCTGTTGCAGTGTCGGCGGCAAGGCGGGGCGTCGAGGCCGGGGGAGCGTCCGTGGACGTAGGGCCTGGCTCGTTCATCGAGCTTGACGGCAGTGCGGCGGACCGCGCTGCGAACGGTAAAGATTTCGCGAAAGCGGAGCGCCTCGGGGAAGATGAAATGGAAGCAATCAGGGAAACCTTCAGGGGCATCGACGAGCGCGTTCTCTCGCGTCTCGATCCCGGCGCGCGCGAGGAATACCTCCGCGTTACGGAGAAGGGCGCTGTAACGGCAGATCCCTCCACCCGCCGCACGTCGGCAAAGGCCCCCTCCGCACGCACCGATCCCGGGCCGAACGAAGAAGACGATCGCCGCAGCAAAGAGCGCGACCGGGCCGGGGGAAGGCCTTGACGTCACGAGCCGCATCGGGAGGAGCGTCCCGGAGCCCCGGCCTGCACCTCCCGCTTCTGGCCCTTATCGTACTCTTTGCCATCGCCACCCCGGGGATTGCGGGCCCCCTGCATGACGCCGCGAAGGCGGGTGACACACCCGCCCTGCAGCGGCACCTCGATGCCGGCATGAAGGCGGACGAAAGGGACGGCAACGGCGTCACGCCCCTCATGGAAGCCTCGTGGTACGGCCGGGAAGACGCCGTGAAGCTCCTCATCTCGCGAAACGCCGACGTGAACGCAATCAGCGCCAGGGGCGGCACCGCGCTCATGGAAGCGTCCATCAAGGGATACACCGGCGTGGCCCGGCTCCTCATCGGGGCCGGCGCGCAGGTAAACGCGAGAAACGACAACGGAGTGACGGCGCTGATGTGGGCCGCATCCAAGGGTTATCCCGAAACCGTGAAGCTTCTGATCGAAGCAAAGGCCGACGTGCGGGCATCCTCGTTCCGTCACACCGATCCCGAAACCTACACCACCGTCATGGGCAAAACCGCGCTGGCATACGCGGCCGAAAAAGGCCACCCGGGCATCGCGCGCATGCTCATCGATGCCGGCGCCGAAGCGGACGTCGCCTGCCCCTCCGTCAGCTGCGCTCCCGGCGACGAGGGCGCACTGAAAACGCCCCTGCTCTACGCCGCATCAGCGGGAAAGACGGACATGATCAAACTGCTCGTGCGCAGGGGAGCGCGCGTCAACCCGCAGTGCGGCAACAAATGCCTGAGCTCCGAAACGCCGCTGATTGCCGCGTCGCTGGGAGGAAGTCAGGCGGCCGTGCGGCTGCTGCTCAAGCTCGGCGCGAAGGTTGACGCGCGGGGAAGCGCGGAACCGGCATACCCCCTTCCGCCGCGGCCCGCCGGGCGGGAGGCGACCGCGCTGATGCATCTCCTGTTTCACCGCGGACTGCAACAGCAAGGCGGAAAGGGAAAGGACGAAACGGCGGCGATCGCGAAGCTGCTTGTCGGCGCGGGCGCGAACGCCAATTTCACAATGGCATGCGCGGGGCCCGGCGTTTCCCCCCGCGTCTTCTCCTCGCTGGGCCTGGGGGCGATGACGGGGCGCGTCGAAATCGTGAGCATGCTCCTGAAAAAAGGCGCGGCGGTCAACCCGCCGATAAGGCCCGCCGCGGGAGAAACATCTTCCGGCGCGGCGGACGTCACGCCGCTTGGGCTTGCCGCCGTTGCGGGGCGAACAGACATCGCAAGCATCCTACTCAGGAAGGGCGCGGCGGTCAACGGCCGCTGCAACGTCTACGGCGATACGGCGTCGGATTACGTCGCAATCGTTGACCGGCTCACACCGCTCCACCTGGCGGCGCGCGCCGGGCACCCGGGAATGGTGAAGCTGCTGCTCGGGAAAAAAGCCGACGCACACGCGAAGTCCGACAGGGGCGCGACGGCGCTGATCATGGCGCTTCCGCCGCTGCCGGCCGACCGGCCACGGGCGAACGCCGAACTCAAATCGCGGACCGAAATCGTGAAGCTGCTGATCGCGAAGGGCGCCGATGTACACGTGAAGGACCGCGACGGCGCAAGCGCGCTTCAGGCGGCACGGCGCAACGGATACCCCGAGGCGGAAAAAGCCCTGACCCGCGCAGGCGCGCGGGAGTAGCGGAAAACGCGCAACTCCCGGACGCATACGGGGCGGGGCGTTACAACCGGTACTTCCCCGCCAAGATATCGCGGTGCAGCGCGCCGTCCATGGGCGAGTAGGAGTTCCCCCCGGGCAGCAGGACATACACTCCTCCCCCGACACGCTGCGGATCGAAACCCTCGTCCTTCAAACCGGTCTTTTTCAATTTGAATGTCGCGGTCCACTGGAAATCATCGACAAAGCGCAGGAAGAGCGGAATCGCGTACGCGGGCAGTGACGATTTTAGATGCGCCACCAGCGCGGCAAGGTCGATGTCCGCGTTCCCCTCCCTGATGATCGCGGCCATGCCCGCCTTTCCATCGCCGGAAGGCATTGCAACGCCGTACACGGCGGAGGAGGACACCCCGGCGAAAGAATTGATCGTCTTCTCCACCTCCATCGTTGCCACGTTCTCCCCCTTCCACCTGAAGGTGTCTCCCAGCCGGTCGGCGAACCGGGCGTGCCTGAATCCCATGTTGCCGAGCATGTCGCCGGTGTTGAACCACCGGTCGCCTTTGTTAAACGCGTCGTGGATGATCTTTTCCTCGGTTTTCTTCCTGTCGGTGTACCCGGGGAAGGGGGTCTTCTCGGAAATTTCCATGATGAGCAGCCCGGTTTCGCCCTTGCCGACCCGGACGAGGCATCCGTCTTCGCCGCGTACGGGAACGTCGTTTTCGACATCGTAGCGCACAATGGCGAAGGGCGTCAGGCTCGTCCCGACGCTGTAATCGATGTTTAAAAAATTGGTGAAAATCCCCACCCCCTCGGCGGCGCCGTAAAACTCGAACACCTTTTTTATGCCGAAACGCTTTTTGAACCCGCGCCAGATGTCGGGCCGCAGCCCGTTTCCGATCACGTACTTCAGCGTCGTTCTGTTCCCGCCCGGAACCGCAGGCTGCGACATCAGGTAGCGGCAGACTTCGCCCACGTAGACGAAGTGAGTGACGTTGAAGCGCCTCACGTCGTCGAGGAACGCGCTGGCGCTGAACTTTCTGCGCAGCGCGACGGCCGCGCCGTTGTAGATGGCGGAAGGCCACCCCACAGTGAGCGCGTTGGTATGGAAGAAAGGAAGCGGAACGTACACCGTGTGCGACGGCCTGACGCGGGTCACCACCCTGCCGAACCAGAACATGGCCGACAGCGTGCGCTTGTGGATGATCACGGCAGCCCTGGGCATGCCGCCGGTGGTGCCGGAGGTGTACACATAGGCGATCGGGTCTTTCATGGCGACCGATCCGGTGGTGGGCGGATTCTCGCACGGCATTGCCTCGACCGCGTCCGTGATATCCCGTGCGTCGTCAAGCCGGTTCATCGCCGGATCTTTCAGGAGGCACAGGGTGGAGGCGGAAAGATCGATCCCGCCCGCCGCTTCACTGAAGAAGCCGAGGCACTCCTCACCCACGATGACGATTTTGCCCCTGTTGTGATTGAAGCTGTGGACCAGCGATTCGCCCCTCTGGTTGACATTGATCAGCGAGCATATCGCCCCCACCTTCGCGCATCCGCAGTACGCCGCAAGGAGTTCGGGCCTGTTTTCCAGGCAGACGGTGACGACGTCCCCCTTCATCACCCCTTTCGACAGCAGAAAGTGCGCAAACCGGTTGGCCTTTTCGTTGAACTCGCGGTAGGTCAGGCTCCCGTCCGGGGATTTCACGGCCATCCTGTCGGGAAAGCGCATAGCAATGTTTTCCAGCACCGATCCCCACGAAACCTGCGCGTCGCCTCCAATCGCCCTGAGGCCCTTGATCATCTGGTACGCCATCGAAGGGATGCGCCACGCCGACATCAAAAACTTCACTGCAAATTCCAACACGCTTATGGTGTTATGGGTGCGACCGGCTCTTTCTTCCATACAATCCTCCCGATTTTTTTTAAATAGCATGTAAGCATTATCCGGGGAAACGCAAGCGAAATTACACATGCAAGGACGCCCGGCGCGTTCGCCGATGATTTTTTCCGGTTTGCAGCGTATAGTTCTTGAGTCCTGGAGCGCGATGCCCTGATACTGTACGCCGCTTATCACTTTCACAGGAGGCGCACCTCAATGGAAAAACTCATCTATCGCGGAAAATCAAAGGACGTATTTGAAATAGCGGAAGGCCCGCACGCAGGAAAATACCGCATGATCTTCACCGACCGCGCCACCGGCTACATGGAGAACGGCAAGCCCGTCTATGATCCCGGCTACGATGTCGTGGTGGGGGAAATCCCGGGCAAGGGCGCGGTGGCGTGCCGGTTCGCCAGCCACTTCTTCAGGCTTCTGAAAGAGCGCGGGATACCATCCCACTTCATCGATTCCGTCGGCGACAACGAGATGATCGTCGAGCCGGCCGTTCCACTCAGCATGGGTGAGGAAGCGCCGGAATATCCCGGCTCGGCCCCGCTTGTCAACCTGGAGTTCACCTGGCGCAACAACGCACAGGGGAGCTTCTGGCGCCGCTACCCGTTCGTCCGCCCCTGCAGAAAGCTCGACTGCCTCGTGGAGGCGTGGACCAAGGGAGACGCCGACATCCTCATCACCTTCGAGTCCCTCGAACAGGCGGGAGTGATGACGGCGCAGGAAATCGCTCAGGTCAGGAAGCTGGTGCGGGAGATCGCCGCCGTCATCACCGCGGACGCGGCATCGAAGGGCCTGCACGTCATCGACGGCAAGTTCGAGCTGGGCCGCATCAGGGGCGGCGACGGGCGAATCATGCTGATCGACGAGATCTCACCCGACGTGCTCAGGGTCTGCAGGGGATACTCCCCCGACGCGGCGGGCAACTGCTCCATCCACGCACGCTGCATCGAAACAAAATTCACCGGTGGAAAGCGCACCATCACCGCGAAAAATCAGCTCAACGCGACGGAGCTGCGAAAGGCGTACGGTATGTAGTTTTCCCGTGGCGGGGGCGAATCCATCCCGCGACGCGCCCGCCTGGAAAACGACTGGCGAAAATTTTCTTCTTGATGAAAAAACCCTCCCGTTTCATGTGGTTCTGAACGCACCGGCAGGCGCCACTGCGGAAGGGAAAAGCATCGGATGAAGAAAACAAGGCTCATTTTTATCGACCTCATGCGCGGACTCGAGATGCTCATTATGATCGAGGTTCATGTCGTCAACTCGCTCATGCAGACAGCCCTGCGCGACGCGCCCTGGTTCCCCTTTGTCAACTTCATCAACGGCCTGGTGGCCCCGTCGTTCATCTTCATCTCCGGGTTCGCCTTCATGCTGGCGTCGCAGGCCAAACTGGAATCGTTCCGCGCCTTTCAATACGACTTCTGGAAGCAGATCGGGCGCATCATGCTCATCTGGTTTCTGGGCTACATGCTCCACATCCCGTTCTTTTCGCTGTCCAGGTGCAGAAATACCGCGACGGCCGAACACTGGCTCAAGTTTCTCAGCGTGGATGTGCTCCAGTGCATCGCGTTCGGCCTTCTGCTGGTGTTCATCCTACGGCTTGTCATCAAAAGCGACCGCGCCTTCCTGGTCACGATCATCTCGCTGGGGCTTCTGGCCGTCCTGCCCGCGCATTATGTCTACACAGTGGATTTTCAGCAATACCTTCCCGTGTACCTGGCCACGTACCTGACGCCCATTCACCACACCAGCTTTCCGCTGTTTCCATGGTTCGGCTTCATGGCTGCGGGGATACTCTCGGGGTGGTTTTTCATGAAAGCGCGCGAGAAGGGCAAGGACGCCGCGTTCATGAAGCGCCTCCTCGTCACGGCGGTCCTGCTCGCCGTAATATGCATCCCGCTGATGTTCGTCCTGAAGGATCATTTCCGCCTCTTCAGCGACGTTCGGCCCAGCATTCTCTTCTTCGCGGGAAGGCTCGGCTGCGTGTTCCTCATCCTCGCCGGATGCTACTATTACTGCCGGGACAGGGAGGAGCTTTCCCCCGTCATCCTCTTCCCGAGCCGCGAATCGCTCGCCGTGTACTTCCTGCACCTCCAGGTGCTCCACCGCAAGCTGTGGCACGGACGCTCCATCATGCAGATATTTCCCAACACCCTCGATTTCGGAAGCTGCCTGCTGATCTCGCTCGCGATCATCGCGATTATGCTGCCGGCGGCGCGCGCGTGGAACCACTTCAAGACCAGGTACGAGTACTTCGGCAGGATCGCAGTCTTCTCGATGATCGCGGGAGGGGCGGTTATTTTCGCGCTCATGTGATGGACCATCACTTCGAAGGGAAGAGCTCCCCCACCCTCCCGGACAACACAGTCGCGGCGGACAGGCGGAGCAACGCAGGCGGCATTCATGTTTTTCCCCAGCCCGGCCTGTAAAACGCGTGACATAACGGGAACGCACCTGTACCTTCGCACGCATGATTTTCATTTCCCTCCAGTCGGGAAGCGACGGCAACTCCGCGTACGTGGAGTCAGGCGGCGTGCGCCTCGTCTTTGATGCGGGCGTCAGCGGGAGGAAGGCGCGTGAAAGGCTCGCGCCACACGGGAGAAGCATCGATGGCGCGGACGCGCTCATCATCTCGCATGATCACGCCGACCACGTGACCTGCGCGGGCGTATACCAGCGCATGTTCGGCGTGCCGCTTTTCATGACCGACCGGACCCTGAACGCCGCAAGGGCGAAGTACAACCTGGGACGGCTTGACGACGTGCCCCGGTTCACGCCCGGCGAGACGCTTCGCTTCGGCCACGTGAGCGTGGAAACCTTCCGCACGCCGCACGACGGGGCGGAGGGGTCGGCGTTTGTGATCGACGACGGCGTATCGCGCCTGGCGCTCCTCACCGACCTGGGGCATGTCTACGCCCGCCTCCGCGACGCAATCTCTTCGTCCGACGCCGTGTTTCTGGAAAGCAACTATGACCCGCACATGCTCGCGGCGGGGCCGTACCCCGCGCCGCTCAAGCGGCGCATCGCGGGTCCGGGCGGGCACCTCTCCAACGGGGAGGCCGCGGAGCTCCTGGCCCGATCTACAACGTCACGGCTGAGATGGATATGCCTGGCGCACCTCTCCGGCGAAAACAACACTCCGG
>CAZPZJ010000126.1:0-10570 GCA_964591055.1 uncultured Leptospiraceae bacterium | reverse complement strand
GTCAAGCGGGATGACAATATATTTATTCCAGTATACTATATTTTTCATGAAAACAGTCACGCACTCACACATCCCGCCGTGAATGGGCGACAATGTAGGAAGATATCAGTATTTTCAATCATTTTTCCTCAATTGTCACAATCTTCCGCGATCCACGACAGCTACTTTCCCAATGCATTTTTTAATTGCGTAAATCGGTGCATTTCCCACCTTGTTGTACTTGTTGTACTTGAAAAGGGGCCCTGTTGTGCCGAATACATAAATGAAGCTGTTTGCGGTTCCGGGATTACCCCCTCATTCGCGCATGTTGGCGACAGCGTTCAACCACTGACAGGGGATGGAGGATTGCGCGCATTCCCCGAAGCGGATTGTACGCCGCACGGTAAACCGGCCCTGTCTCAGTTCAATAACCTCCATGGATGGTGATACAATGAAACGCACGTTATTATTTCTTGTTCCGGCTTTCGCGATTATCCTGCTTTCATACGGGATGAAGGAGGTCATCTGGGGACAGGGCTCTCCCGCCGGGCAAAGCGCACCTTCGTCACCCTCCACGAGCGCCGTCCCGGCCCATTCCTTCCCCTCTTTTTATAAGGGCATTTATCTCACGGTCGATTCGGGCCGAAGCACGGAAAAACTGAAATCCCTGATCAGCCGCGCGAAACAGTCCGGAATCAACACCTTCGTCATCGATGTCCAGTACCCCAGGAGCGCGCACTGCGCCGTTCCCAAAGAGAACGTCGACCTCCTGCTGGCACACGGCATCCACCCGGTCGCACGGATTGTGATGTTCCCGGACGGACTGAACCGCTACCCCATTGAGCCGGAGTACATCCAGGCGCGCTACCGGATCGCCCGCGAGTCGTGCGAAAACGGGTTCAGGGAAATTCAATTCGATTACATCAGGTTCAACGACTACTCCGTACGTGGCAAACTTACTGTCGCCCAGCGCGCAGAAGTCATAGAAGGCATCCTGAAAACGGCGAAAACCCAGCTTCGCCAGTTCAACGTGAAAACCGCGGCCGATGTATTCGGGCGCATCCCGCTCAACAAGGTGGATCCGATCGGCCAGCGCATGGAAGGGCTCGACAGGGTGGTGGACGTCATCTGCCCCATGGCATATCCCTCGCACTACACCTGGAGCAAAAAGCTCCAGGCCGACCCGTACTTCACGGTGCTGATGACATCGCAGAAGGCCAACGAGCGCACGGCGCAGGCGGAAATCGTCACCTACATCCAGGCGTTTAAAATGCGCATAGGCGTTTCGGGCCTCACCTACGACGAGTACATCCGCCGCCAGATCAAGGCGGTGCATGACGCCGGCATCAGGGGATTCATCCTGTGGAACGCGCGGCAGGACTACGAGGTTCCCTTCGCGGTGGTGAAAAGCTATTACAGCGGGCGCGGCTCCGAAACTTTCTCATCCGCCAAACCCGCAGACGGCCCGCAAAGCGGCATGTAACCGCCCCGGCCGCGCCCAAAGGCGCGGCCGTTCGCCTCTGTGCAATCCCGCTCCGACCTACTCCTTTTCGAACTCAACGCCGTACATTGAGCGCCCTTTTGTCGAATCGTTCACCAGTGTCACCACGACGATTTTGTCGTCGGGAACCTCGAAGTAGAAGAAGTTGGGGCGTGGCTGTTCGATATTGTTGAGCTTGGAATATTTCCCGCTGCGCTCGTCGAGCACCCATTTCTCCACCATGAGGAGGTGCCTGTTCACCGAAAGGCGCGCCTGGAAGGTGTTGATCTGCGATTCAAGCCCGGTGGAGGTCCTCCCGGTTTCGATCTTGTCGATAAAAACCCGGAAGTAGCACCTGCGGTCGAGCGCGGGATCAGTCACGTTGACCGAATACGCCTTGAAAAGGAAGTTGTAGTCCGACGGCCGCTTGAACGCCGTGCCGTCACCCGCGGTCCTGTTGAGCGCACAGCCCGCCAGCACCGCCAGAATCGCCGCTGCGGCAATAAGTGGTTTCTTCATCAGTCCCCCAGTTCTATCGTGTATGGTTCACGGTAATTCGGCACGACTGTTTCCACGATGACATATCCCCTGCCATCGATGGTTTCATGGAACGACTTCACCTCTTCACCCTTCACTTCCTCGGTCCTGATGACGTATCCGAGCGGATCGGTCACCGACACCTTGATCTCCGCGCCCTGGCCGGCGCTCGCCCTGAAATGCTTCCTGGTCCTTCCCGAATAGTGAAGTTTATAGTAGTCGACATCCTTCCTCGACGAGCTGTACCCGGTAATCGGGCCGTTCGTCACCGGTGTCGCGGTTTTTCTGGAGTTGTTGGGTTCCATCTCGGCGCCGTCCGTAAGCCGGGAGGATGAGATTTTTACGAGGTACGGCGCGCTGTCATCGCCGCTTCCCGTTTTCGAATACACCGCCACAAAGAAATTCCGTCCCGCGTACAGATTGGGGATGATCTCCTCCTGCCCGACCGCGGAATTGTTGACGGCGCACAGCTTCCCGCCCGACTCGCTGAACACGTCGAGCGCAATGTCAAGGCCCGCGGGCGGAAGCGCCTCAATGAAATATACTTTCTGGTCCGGGCCGTTTTTCACAAGAAAGAAGTCAAGGTCGCCACGGGGATGCACCACGCCGCGCATCTCCCCACCCTCAATGAGATTTGCCCGGCTCCTGTCATTGTTGGGCTCGATTTCCGACGTCCTGTCGTACTCCCTCCGCGCGACGTGGAGCCGGTACGGAGCCGCGCACTGCGTGTGGTACGCGTTGGAGGCGACCATCAGGTAATAGCGGCCCGGGCCGGTGATGCCTATTCCGCGCGCCGTTTCACCCTCGCCCGCGCCCCCGGCGTCACAGGCGGCGAGCTCGTTGAGGGCCTGATCGTAGACATACAGTGCGCCGTTGACGTCCGCGACGCCGCTCAGGTCGACATCCAGCACAATCGCGCCGGAATTGACGTCGATGTCAAGGTAATACCAGTCCTCCTCGCGGAATGGAAACGCGGAATTCCGGCCGTAACGGTTATATCCCGGAGAATAAAAGCCGCCCGTCTCAATGCCGAACTGGAGCGGAGAGGCCGCCGACGGCTCGTCGTTGGGCTCATACTCCTCGTGAAACGCGCGTTCCCGCAACGTCACCTTCAACAGATAGGGATTTTCAATGTTTTCCCTGCGATCGTCCTTCTCGCCATGCTGCACCGAGAGGAAGTACACCCCGCGCGCAAGCGAGAGATTGCACATCCGCTCGGCCGACGATTTGCGCCCGTCGTCGATGTACCTGACAAGGCGGGGCGATTCCGCACCATGCCACACCTTGATGGAGTGGTTGACGCCGCGCACCAGCGACAGGTCTATATCGGCGATTATGTCGTCGTCGACAACGAGCCTGTAATAATCCGCGTCGTCCGGCGCGTTGAAGAATCCCTCCACGGCCCGGCCGGCCGCAAGCTCGTTCGCGGTGTCAAATGAGTTGTTGGGCTCGCGCTCGCGCGCCGGCGAGCGTCCGCACGAGACAGCGAAGAGCAGCATTGCTGCGGCGACAGCGGCGGCAATCGGCGCATGTTGAAGCGGGCGTTTTTTCATCACGCGAAATGATACGCCTCAGGTATCCCAAGTCAATAATTATTTCCCCACGCGCGACGCCCGCAAAACAGGGCGGCTCATTTGACGGCTTTTAAACAATTACTTCATATTTTCTTTACACTTCCGCGCCAATTTTCATTGGGCCGGGGAGCCATGCCCGCATCATCGTGAACGCCGGCGAGGAGATTTGCATCAGATGACACAATCAAGAAGAATGCTGATTGAAGCGATAATCGAAAAGACGTTCTCGGTTACAGGATTCGCCTGCATCGTCGTTCTCTGTCTCATCATGCTTTTCCTGTTCCGGGAAGGACTCCCGATTTTCAGGGAAATCAGCGTATCGGACTTTCTCCTGGGATCAAGCTGGTATCCCACAAGCGATCATCCCCGTTACGGCATCATGCCGCTCATCATTGCGTCGATCGCGGTCACCCTGGTCGCGTCGGTGATCGCCGTCCCGTTCAGCCTGGCGATCGCGCTGTACCTTTCCGAGCTCGCCTCTTCAAGGGCAAGGGAGATCATCAAGCCCGTCATAGAGATCATCGCCTCGATACCTTCAGTCATCATAGGCTTTCTGGGAATGATCGTGCTTGCACCGTTCCTCCAGCGCCATCTTGGCCTCGACTCCGGCCTCAACCTCTTCAATGCGGCCCTCATGCTGGCGTTCATGGCCATCCCCACCATCGCCAGCATCTCCGACGACGCGATTTCATCGGTCCCAATGCACCTCAAGGAGGCGTCCTACGCGCTCGGGGCCAACAGGTGGCAGACCATGTTTCACATCACAATCCCCGCCTCGCTGTCGGGGATTTGGACGGCGATCATCCTGGGTATCTCGCGGGTCATCGGCGAAACGATGGTGGTGCTGATGGTGGCGGGCGGCTCGGCCGTGATTCCGCGCTCGCTTTTCTCGCCGGTGCGCCCGCTCACCTCAAACATCGCCGCCGAGATGGCGGAAGCGTCCGTGGGCGGCAGCCACTACCATGCGCTGTTCGCCATCGGCATTGTGCTGTTCATCATCACGTTCATCTTCAACATCGTCGCTGAGTACTTTTCCAGCAGATATAAATTCAAGGCCAACTGACGCGCGTCTGCGCCCGGCGGTTGACCCCTGCACGGAGATACAATGAACACGAAAAAGCCCCTCAACGGAAAAGCACCGGCCAGAAACAAGGGAATAAGCAAAGCGCTGATTGTCGAAAAGCTGATGTTTTCGCTGATCCGGCTTTCGTCGTTCGCCATTATCGTGTTTCTGGTTCTGCTGGTAGGCTACATCTTCAAACAGGGATTGTCCGCCATATCCTGGGAGTTCATCACCGGAATGCCGAGGGATGAGATGACCCGTGGAGGGATATTTCCGGCGATTGCCGGGACATTCTACCTCATGATTGGATCGTCCGTCATTTCAATTCCCATCGGGATCATCACGGCGATCTACCTGACGGAATACGCGAAGAACAGGCGGGTGATCCGGGTCATCAGGCTCGGCATCAACAACCTCGCGGGGGTGCCGTCGGTGGTGTTCGGCCTGTTCGGGCTGTCGCTGTTCGTGGTGTTCCTGGATTTCGGCACCTCCATCCTGGCGGGATCGTGCACGCTGGGGCTTTTGAACCTTCCGGTGATCATCCGCTCCACCGAGGAGGCGCTCCAGGTGGTCCCGGACACCTACCGCGAGGCGTCGCTGTCGCTGGGCGCCACCAAGTGGCAGACAATCTATAAAATCGTGTTGCCGAACGCGCTGCCGGGAATCCTCACCGGGGTGATGCTCTCCCTCGGAAGGGCCGCGGGCGAGACCGCGCCCATCATGTTTACCGCAGCTGCGTTCTACTCGCCCGACCTGCCATCCTCGGTGTTCAGTGAGATCATGGCGCTGCCCTACCACATCTACATTCTCGCCACCGCGGGAATACACATCCAGGAGACGCGGCACATGCAGTACGGGACGGCGATCGTGCTCATCACGCTGGTGCTGCTGCTCAACGCCACGGGGCTTTTCCTGCGATACCGTTTCAGGAAGAGAATGAGAGGACTGTAGTTTCAATCCGGGGAAAAACCTTGTGCAACAGACGCTTTCAGGCGAAAGTCTTTCCGATCACGACGGTGAATGAAGTTCCCTCCCCTCCCGACGCAACCCTTATGTTCCAGCCGAGAAGCTCCGCGGCGTGCTTGACGATGGAAAGGCCCAGTCCCGTTCCGCCCGTTTCACGGGACCTGCTCTGGTCCACCCTGTAAAAGCGCTCGAAGATGCGCGGAACGTCGCGGTCGGGTATGCCAATGCCCGTATCGGCAATCGTGACGGAGATCTCACGCGCCCCGTCCGCCGCGGAGATGGCGACTGATCCGCCCTCCCTGTTGTAATTGATGGCGTTGTCGATGATGTTGAAAAACACCTCTTCAGCGAGAAACCTGTTGGCCTGAACCAGGGCTGCGGCGCCGACACCCGAAAGATCGGCCTTGATGGCCACCGAGCGGGAAGCCGCCTTGTGCGACAGGATGTCGACGCACCCGTCGATCAGCTTCTCAATGCTTATTGGCTCTTTTGCGAAATGCTGGGCAGTTTCAATCCTGTTGAGCTTGAGCATGTCGGTTATGATGGAGTTTTGCCGCTCCACGTTGGCCAGCGATTTTTCAATGAACCCGACGCACAGCTTCCGGTCGTCGAGGCATTCGCGCATGGTTTCCAGGTATCCGCGCTGGATCGCGATCGGCGTCTTGAGCTCGTGCGAGAGGTTGCCTACCAGCTCGGTCTTGAGGCGGTCGATGCGCTTTTTCTCGGTGATATCGTGCAGCACGATGAGTATGCCCTGGATGGCGCTCTCGCCTTTTATGGGGCTTATGAACACCTCGCAGACCGCGCCGCCCATGAACTCCTCCTCGAACACGGCCGTGTCCGCGCCGCCCAGTATGAACTCGATCTTGGCGTTGAAACCCGCGCTGCGCACCACCTCGAAGTACTTCCGCGAGATCATCTCCGACCTGATGTCGAGCAGCGAGGCGAACGACCTGTTGGCGATGAGAATTCTCTTGTCGCTGTCGATCACGCAGATGCCGTCATGGATGTTGTCGATGGTGATTTCGAGCTTCCTTCGCTCGAGCAGGAGCGAGTCTATTTTCTCAACCAGGCTGTCCGCCAGGTCGTTGAGGGCCTTCTGGAGGGCGCCGATCTCATCGTTGCGGTAATTGAGGATGCGCCTTGAATAGTCCCCGGAAGCGAACTGGCGCGCAAAGCTGATCGTTTCGTTGATCGGCCCGGTTATCCGCCTTGAGATGAACGCCACCAGCACAAGCGTCACCGCGAGAATGAACCCCCCGAGGATCAGGATGAAGCGACGCGCCGAGCGCACGCTCGCCTCGATCTCATCGAGCGGCTTGGCGAGCCTTATCACGAAAGGTCCGGATTTTTTCGCGTAGTAGAGCATCCCGGTGCGAAGCGTGCTGCTGTAGCGCGTCGACTGCCCCACGCCCGTTTCAAGGGCGCTCATTATTTCGGCGCGGTAGCGGTGGCTGTCCATCCCCGACGAATCGCCGATTTCAGAGTCGGCGACCACGCTCCCGGCGGCGTTCATGACGGTGATCCTGAGCTTGATGATCCCCGCAAGCAGCGGAACTTCGCGCCTTACCTTCTCCAGATCGCGCGCCGGATCGGCAATGTTCTGCTCGCGGAAGACGAGCTCCACGAACTCCACCTTGTTGCGGATTTCATTCTCGATGATGCCCGTATGGACGTCCCTGACGAGGTCGTTGAAGAACGCCATCAGGAAAATGACGACGAGCATGATGAGCAGTGAATACGAGATGACGATTCTGGCGTTTAAATTTTTAAGCATTCACGCACCCCGGTTCGGCTTTTATCTGTTCAGGGCATCTTTATTCCGTATCCCACGCCGGAAAAGGTGGATATGATGTCCTTCCACTTGCCCAGCTTCTTCCGCAGGTTCATGACGTGCACGTCGATGGTCCTGTCGATGACGTACACATCGTCCCCGCGGATGCTGTCAATGATATTGTCGCGCGTGAACACCTTCTCGGGATACCGCATGAACAGGTGGAGCACCTCGAATTCGGTGCGCGTGAGCTTGACCGCTTTCCCGTCCACCTTCGCGGTATACCTGTCCGGGAACAGCTCGACGCCTCCGCATTTCAGCGAACCCGCATCGCAGGAGGCCTCGGCGCCTTCCGCGCGGCGAAGCACCGCCTTGACGCGGGACATCAGCTCCTTGACGCCGAACGGTTTGGTCACATAATCATCGCCCCCCATCTCGAGCCCCAGCACCTTGTCGAACTCCTCCGATTTCGCCGAGAGGAAAATGATGGGGATGCGGCGGAACCGGCTGTTACCCCGCACCATGCGGCAGAACTCAAACCCGTCCATTCCCCTCATCATCACGTCAAGCACGATGAGATCGGGCACGGTCTTTTCCAGCGCGGCGAATGCCTCGTCCCCGGACGCAAACGCCATCGCCTCGTGCCCTTCCTTTTCGATGTTGATTGCAAGAATGTCCCTGATGTCCTTTTCGTCGTCAACGATGAATATCTTCTTTTTCATTTCTCCACCGCGCCTGCAGGATTACTGACTGACCACGCAGGGGATTTTATATCATGGAATGGCGTATGTCAACTCCCTCGATGTAATAAACCGCGCGCTCGGCGATGTTCGATATATGGTCGCCGATCCTCTCAAGCGATTTCGACACCATGATGAGGCCCAGCGCCTGCGAAATGGTGTGCGGTGTCTCCATCATGTACGAAAACAGCTCGCGGTACACCTGCGTATTGAGCTCGTCGATCTCATCGTCGCGCTTCACGACCAGCCTTGCGCGCATGGAGTTTTTTTCGGCGATGGCCGTAAAGGTGTCACGGACCATTTCAACCGCAATTGACGCCATTCGGGGGATGTCGACCAGCGCCTTCATGGGGGGCTTCCCGCCCAGTTTTATGCACTCCTTCGCGATATTGGACGAGAGGTCCCCTATCCGCTCAAGGTCGGTGTTGGACTTGAGCATGACGAGCACGAAGCGCAGGTCAACGGCGGCAGGCTGGCGGGTGACCAGAAAGCGTATGCAGTCCTCATCTATTTCCTTTTCAAGCGCGTCAAGCAGGTTGTCGTTTTCGATCACGCTTCTGGCCAGCCGCGAGTCCGACTGCCTGAGCGCCTCGACCGACTGGTACACCGCGTCGATGGCGAAATCGGCCATTTTGAAAAATTTAATCCTGATTCCTTCCAGGTCCTGTTCGAAATGCGTTGTCATCGGCATCTCCTCAACCGAATTTTCCCGTGATGTAATTTTCCGTCATCCGCACCTCGGGCTTTGTGAAAATGACGTCGGTCCTGTTCATCTCGATCAGGTCTCCCATGTAGAAGAAGGCCGTGTAATCGCTCACGCGGGCCGCCTGCTGCATGTTGTGCGTCACGATGATGATAGTGTAGTTGTCCTTGAGGTCCTGGATGAGCTCTTCGATCTTCTGCGTGGATATGGGGTCCAGCGCGGAGGCCGGCTCGTCCATGAGAATGATGTCCGGCTTCACCGCGATGGTGCGCGCGATGCAGAGCCGCTGCTGCTGCCCCCCGGAAAGCCCCAGAGCCGAATCGTTCAGCCTGTCGCGCACCTCGTCCCACAGGGCCGTGCGCTTGAGCGACTGCTCCACCACGCGGTCGATCTCATACTTGTTCTTCACGCCGTTGATCCTGAGCCCGTAGGCGATGTTTTCATATATCGTCTTGGGAAACGGGTTTGACTTCTGGAACACCATTCCCACGCGCCTCCGGAGCCCCGTCACATCGTAGCGCGGCCCCAGGATCGATTCGTCATCGATCAGTATGTCACCTTCGGTCCGCGTGTTGGGAATGATGTCATTCATGCGGTTGACGCAGCGAAGGAACGTTGACTTTCCGCAGCCCGAGGGCCCTATGAGCGCAAGCACCGTATTGGGCCTGACCGTGAGGGAAATGTTCTTGATCGCCGGCTTCTCCCCGTAATAGAAGGTGAGAGCGTCCACGCTGATTTTGTAATCCATCCGCGAATCCATTCATTTTTCCTTTACATGAGCGCCGCTCCTGATACGGGCGGCATTTCCTGCATGAATGTGCGGCATGCGCATGAATAGAATATGGAAAAAATATGAAGATTCTGTTAATTTCCCGAAATCCGGGAGGCCGGAAAATTGAATTGCAATAATAGCGGGAGGCCGCCCTATAATGCGAAAACCGCATTCCGGAGGCCTCGCGATGTCAATCAAAACCAAGCTGTTCATCGGGACGGGCGTGATTCTCGTCGCGCTCGCGGGCTTTTTGTTCCTCAGGTACTTCTTCTCCTATGAACAGCGCAACATCTTCCGCCGCCGCGTGGCCTCGGTCACCGGTATGAATATGACCGTTACCGTGTTTGACCACAACGGGAAGATCGTCAAGCGGTGGACAGGCGTGCAGCGGATCACCTCTGGGTCCGACCGCCAGTACTACACCTACTTCTTCACCAGGGAAGGCAAGTACGTGCAGATACCCACGTCAGTCTGGTACGTCGCCGAAGAGGAGTAGCGTGCTCGATTCGCCCGTCCAGTTTTTAAAAGGCATCGGCCCCCGAAAGGCCGAAGTCCTGAAAGCCGAGGCGTCGATCGAGACCGTTGAGGACCTTCTCTACTACGCCCCGCGCCGCTACCTCGACCGCTCGACCATGAAGCCCATCGTCGATTGCGAGCCGGGCGAGGTCGTCACCGTCGCGGGGACCATTGCGGGCGCGGCGGTCGTCGGAAAGGGGCGCCGCTTCCTGCAGGTGCGCATCAGCGACGGCACGGCCTCCCTGCACGGCGTGTTCTTCGGGGGGATACACTACCTGCAGAAAATGTTTGTCCCGGGCGAGGAGGTGCTCTTCTCCGGAAAAGTAGAGCTCTTCCGCGGCCTGCAGATCGTGCACCCCGATTTCGACTTCCTTGACGAGGACTCGCGCATCCAGTCCATCAACACCGGGCGCATCGTGCCGCTCTACCCTTCCACCGAAAAGCTGAAAAACGCGGGATTCGATTC
>CAZPZJ010000125.1:5366-10600 GCA_964591055.1 uncultured Leptospiraceae bacterium | reverse complement strand
CGCGGCAAGGAAGGGCTTGTGCACATATCCAAGCTTGACCACCGCAAGGTCAACAAGGTCAGCGATATCGTCAAGGAGGGCGATGAAATCCCGGTGAAAGTCGTCGGGATCGACAAGGTCGGCAGGATCGACCTGAGCCGCAAGGACGCGCTTGACGAGATGAAGCACTGATGATCACGCGCTCGTAATTTCGAGCGCTGTGTTCTTTTCCATGCGGCGCGCCTGCCGGCGTGTCGCGTGAGTTCCCATCAAATTTGGCTACCGCACTGCTGATGATAACAAAGTATACACTTGAAAACGGCTTGACGATTCTTCTTGAACCGATAGACGAGGTCGTTTCGATCTCGGCGGGGCTCTGGGTGAAAACCGGCTCAAGAAATGAAACGAAGGGCCAGGAAGGGTACGCTCATTTCATTGAGCATATGCTGTTCAGGGGCACCGAGCGCTACAGCTCCAGGGACATCGCCCGGCTGGTTGACCGCGTGGGAGGACAGCACAACGCCGCGACAAACCGCGAATACACCTGTTATTACATCAACGTCATCGCGGACTATCTCGACCTCACCATTGAAATTCTTGCGGATATGTACTACCGCTCGCTGTTCGACAAGTCCGAGATCGACAAGGAGAAAAACGTCATCATCGAGGAGATCAGGATGTACGAGGATACTCCCGACGAGCTTGTGCACGATTATTTCATCGAGTCGATGTTCCGCGACCATCCGCTGGGCCATCCGATCATAGGGACCGTCGAAAGCGTGAAAAACGTCTCAAGGGAGAGAATTCTCTCCTTTTTCAACGAATGGTACGCGGACAGTGAAAGCATATTTGCGATTGCCGGCCGTTTCGACGTCGAGGAGGCGAAACAAATTATTGACAGGTGTTTTTCCGGAAGGCGTCCCCGCCCGGTCCCGTGCGCAAGCCAGCCCGGGGGGAACGGCGCGAGGATTATGCGAAACCACATCGATCGCGATCTCGAGCAGGTGCATTTCTGCCTTGGCGTCGAGGGCCTTGACAAGTACCACGAGGACCGCTGGGCGCTGTACACCCTGAGCACCATTATGGGCGGCAGTATGTCGTCGCGGTTGTTCCAGAACATCAGGGAAAAGGAAGGACTGTGCTACTCGATCTACTCTTTCCATTCTTCCTACACCGACAGGGGCGTGTTCGGCATCTACTGCGGCACGTCTCCGAAGAACTACGCCCGGGCGCTCGAGCTGATCATGCAGGATACCCGGGATATTGTGAAAAACGGGATTACCGCAGAGGAGCTCGCTGACACGAAGGCGTACATGAAGGGCAACATTGCGCTGAGCCTGGAGGCTACCGAGGTGCGCATGGGGCAGCTCGCGCGCAACGAAATGTCGTATGGAAGGCATTTCACGTTTGAAGACATAGTCGCAATCATCGATTCGGTGACCATGGACGACTTCCATCGCGTGTGCGAATCGGTTCTCAACAACAATACAATGACGCTCGTGTCCATGGGAAAGTTGAAGAAGAAGGAGAAAATCCCCCTGCTCATCAGCGTGTAACGCTGAGCGCCTGCAAAAGGGAGGTTTTCAATAAAAAAAGTCTGTTCGGTATTTTGTTCTTGCTATTATTTATCGGGTTGGAATTATTTTTCCAGGAATCAGGTCCTGTGTTTATCGTTAAATGCTTCATGTTTTTTCTGTGAAAGGAGAGCGCTATGGCTGGCAAGGGTGATGGGGTGAACAGCACCATCGGAGAAGGTTCGATTTTTGAGGGAAAGTTCTATATCAGCGGATCGCTCCGGATCGACGGCAAATTCGAAGGCGAAATAAAAACCGATGAAGAGCTCGTTGTCGGTGAAACCGGAAAGGTCAAAACCAATATCAACGCCAAGTCGGTCGTGGTTGCGGGAACGATCATAGGCAACATCAACGCAGAAGAGGAGGTCAAACTCCTTGAAACCGGACGGGTGCTGGGCGATATTACCACACCGATTCTCTCCATCCAGAAAGGGGTGATCGCGAAGGGTGCGGTCACGATTACGGGCGGACAGAAAAAGGACGTGAAAAAGCTGATTGAGGAATCGTACGGGGACGGCCCGGGAAAACAGAGCGGAAGTTGAGTGTAAAGTATTTTGACGGGACGGACCGACAATAAATATATACCGTGTAAAAGACGCTACGGATTGATCGGATGAAGAGACACTATTCCAGAACATACAGGCTGGGGAGAGTAAGCGTTTCAATTCTGCTGGATGAGATCATTATTCTCTACAAAGGGAAGGACGAGGTTACCGTCCGGAAAATGAACTCCGCCTGGCTGTTCCGGTTCAAAAAACCCCTGCTGGCATCAGTTGTGTTCGCAATGATGCTGATTGCGTATTCCCTGATCAGCGGGCCGGCCCCGGTCGACCACAGCTCCGAGCTCCTTACTGACGACGATAAAAAAATACAGCTTCTGACATCAAAGACCACGGAGTATACCGATCCTTCGGGTGAGGATGGGGCCGTGAACATAAGGGAGCACGTGGTGAGGGAAGGCGATTCAATCGCAAAGATCGCCAAGGAATACGGGGTTTCGATGGAGTCCATCACGGGCAGCAACAGCCTCACCTCCTACGAGCTCATTCATGTCGGCATGAAGCTCAAGGTTCCCTCAAGGGACGGCCTTGTATACCGGCTGAAAAGCGGTGACCAGATAGTCGAGGTGGTCAAGAGATACCGCGTTTCGCTTGATAAGGTGCTGGCGGCCAACTCAATGCGCAATCCTGATTTTTTCAATACCGGGCATGAAATTTTCATACCTGACGCCAAGCCGCTTAATGTGTTTAACGGATTCATCTGGCCGGTATCCGAGCGCCATATCACCAGCGGTTACGGCTGGCGGCGGCACCCGATTTTCGGCGGCAGCGATTTTCACAAAGGGATAGATCTTGGATGCAGTTACAGGTGGGTCAAGGCCTCGAAGTACGGAAAGGTCACGTATGCGGGCTGGCTTGGCGGGTACGGGAATACCGTGATCCTCTCGCATCCGGGTAACTGGAAATCGCTCTATGGACATCTTTCGCGCATAAGCGTACGCACAGGGCAGTATGTCAAACAGGGACAGGCAATCGCGAAAAGCGGTAACACCGGCAATTCCACCGGCCCGCATCTTCATTTTGAGATAATCAGCAACGGATCGCATAAAAACCCGTACAGGCTTTTAAAAGCGAAATAACACCTCCTGCCTTTTTTCCTTTCCGGCATTTAATTTTTTTGAAAAAAGTTGCATTGTGACTGACATTCTCGGGTACTTCAGATTATATTGGGTATCAGCACAAGATTGAACAATCCGGGGGATCAGTATGAAAAAATTGGTAATTTTCCTGGCCATAGTGATGATAGGAGGCTTCGCCTGTTCAAAAGCACGGCCGGTTGAGGATTTCGCGACAATTACTTTTTTTGTGGGCGAGGTCAAGAAAAATGGCGCCGACGTGGCCATTGGAGATGTGCTCCGTGAGAACGATAAAATCGTCACTGGTGAGAGCGCTTCCTGCGATGTCCGGCTGGGAGAGTCGGTGATACGACTGAAAGAAAAATCGGTCATGTTCGTGTCGGCGTTGCTCAAGCAGGGTGGTTCGGAAAGTGTGGCGCTTGGGCTTGATATGGGCAAGCTGCTCTGCAAGCCGAAAAAGCTGATGAAAAACGAGTCTTTCATCGTGCGGACTCCCACCGCGGTCGCTGGTGTGCGCGGAACAAAGTTTATCGTGGAGACCGACACTCAGAAGACCACAAGGATCAAGGTGTTTGACGGCAAGGTCAACGTGGTTAAGAGAATCGACAAGCTGGAGCAGAAGGTTGGCATTGAGAACATCCTCGAACAGGCCACTCCTCTTGAGGAAAACCAGAAGGTGGTCATAACCGAAGAGGAAGTAAGGCGCGCGGAGAGGAAGGTTGAGCAGGTGCTTCAGTCTCAGGAGCAGGGTGCGACCGGGATTACCAATGCGGCCCTTATCGAAGAAGTGAGAAACGACGTCGTTATCGAGAAAAAGGCGGTCCAGCAGTTCAGGATCGAGGATTTCACCAACGAGCGTGAGGAAGTGATCAACGTTGAGCAGCGTGAGCCCGATGTTGTGAAGCAGATTCGCGTGGCGGTGCAGCGCGAGCGCCGGATTCCGGAGCCCGACGGCAGCCTGCTGGTGACGCGTAACGAGATTTACTTCATCAAAAACGGAGCGGTCATGATAGAGCGCAAGGTGGTCAGCGCTCCTGCAATCCAGGGCAATACGCTTTACATTGCTTCCGAGGACTATGTGTTCAGCGCTTCGGTGGAAGGCCCGGTGAAGTGGCGAAAACAGATGAAAAACGACGGCAAGGTCGAGATCAGGGACAACTCTCTGCTCGTCTACACCAACGGGCAGCCGAAACGGCTTGATCCGCTTACAGGAGAAACGATGCCGTAGCCGCACCTGAAAACTGGATAAAAACGCGAGAAAGGCGCCCCCGACGGCGCCTTTCTCGTTACATTTTCCCGCCGAAACACTCTTATAACAGCATTGTGAAAAATGTGTTGAAAATAATCCCCTTTAAGAAGTGATTGTTGCTCATGTCGAAACCCGTGATCATCATCTACGATACGACGCTCAGGGATGGCGCACAGACCGTCGGTATATCGTTTTCGCTGCAGGACAAAATGCGCGTCGCCCATGAGCTTGATCGCCTGAAAATCGATTACCTTGAGGGAGGCTGGCCGGGATCGAATCCCAAGGACGATCTCTTTTTCAGTGAGATCAAAAAGTCGCCGCTTTCCCACACGCGGATTGCCGCGTTCGGATCGACCAAGAGGCCCGGAATCGACTGCTCGGAAGATCCTCTGCTGCGCGCGCTTGTTGACTGTGGCGCTTCAACCGTGACGGTTGTGGCGAAAACATGGGACTTCCATGTGACCTCGGCGCTCAAAATCACGCTTGAGCAGAATTTGAACATGATTTTCGACACCGTCGCTTTCCTGAAGGACCGGGGGCTCGAGGTGTTTCTTGACGCGGAGCATTTTTACGACGGTTTCGCCCGCAATCCCGAATACGCGCTCGGCGCCATCCGCGCGGGGGAGAGGGCCGGGGCCGATATGATAGTGCTCTGCGACACCAATGGAGGAACGCTGTCTCACGACGCCCGGGATATAACCGCCTCGATGGTCTCGGAAACGAAAACGCCGATCGGCGTGCATTTCCACAACGATTCAGGCGTCGCGGTGGCGAATTCACTGGCGGCGGTCATGGC
>CAZPZJ010000125.1:3782-5266 GCA_964591055.1 uncultured Leptospiraceae bacterium | reverse complement strand
GGTATCCACATTTCCGCGCTTTCCAGGGACACGAAAACATACGAGCATGTTGATCCCTCGCAGGTGGGCAACCGCCGCAAGGTGCTTATCTCGGAGCTTTCGGGCAAAAGCACCATCGAGTTCAAGGCCCGCGAAATGGGAATCGAACTGCCCGGTGACGCGAAATTCTCCAGGGATATTTTGAAGAGGATCAAATGCCTTGAGGATAAGGGCTACCAGTTCGAGGCGGCCGAGGGGTCGTTCGAGCTTCTGATTCGCAAATCATCGGGGGAATACCGCCCGTTTTTCAACCTGCTGGGATTTCGCGTCATCACCGAAAAAAACGAGAAGAATGATTTCGTGTGCGAAGCGACCATCAAGGTGGAAGTGGGCGGGGTGATCGAGCACACGGCGGCCAATGGCGGCGGTCCGGTCGAGGCGCTCGACAACGCATTCAGAAAAGCGCTTTTGAAGTTCTACCCGGAGATAGCCCGGATACACCTGTCCGACTTCAAGGTCCGCGTGCTCAACGAGAAGGGCGGTTCGGGCTCCATCGTCCGCGTGCTTGTCGACCAGAAGATGGGCCCGGATCACTGGGGCACTGTGGGAGTGTCCGCGAATATCATCGAGGCGTCATGGCAGGCGCTGGTTGACGGCATAGAATACATGCTGTTGCGCAGGTCGCTCGGCCGGAAGGAATCGGAACAATGAGCTCCGATCCCATAGGCATATTCGACTCCGGGGTCGGCGGGCTTACTGTGTGCAAGGCCATCAGCGACGTTTTGCCCGGTGAGAGGCTCATATATTTCGGCGATACGGGCCGCTTCCCCTATGGAACGAGGTCCATTGACACGATCGTGCACTATTCGAGGGAGATTGCCGAATATCTCAAATCGAGGAGCGTCAAGATGATCGTGATCGCGTGCAACACCGCGTCGGCCACGGCTCTCGACGTTTTGAGAAGCGAAAACGACATTCCCGTGGTCGGGGTGATCCAGGCCGGGGCCAGAGCTGCGTGCGCCGCGGCGATCGACAGCACTATTGGGGTTATCGCCACGCGCGCGACGGTGCAAAGCGGTTCGTATGTCAAGGCGATCCGGTCTATCATGCCGGAAGCCGGCGTGATCCAGCGTCATGCGACGATTTTTGTCTCGCTTACGGAGGAGGGGTGGCTTGACGACGAGATTACGCGGCTTACCGCGAAAAAGTACATTCAGGACATGTACGAACAGGGAGTGAGAACGCTGATTCTCGGCTGCACGCATTTCCCGCTGTTGAAAAAGGCGATACATGACGTGTATCCCGACCTCATGCTCATAGATTCCGGGATTGAGGTCGCGCAGGAAGTGAAACTCATTCTCGAAGAAAAAAATCTTGCAAATTCAGCGCAAAAAGGCCAGATAGAGCTGTATGCGTCCGACATCACCGACTCGATGCAGATGCTCAAGGAGCTCTTCTTCGGTGCAAACGGTTCGGAAATAAAAAAAATGATCATCGGCAGCAGG
>CAZPZJ010000125.1:0-3682 GCA_964591055.1 uncultured Leptospiraceae bacterium | reverse complement strand
GACGCCCTCTTTGCGCAGACAGCCGAAGAGGAGTCGATCATAGTCAGCGAGAAGAAGATTGACAACTTCATCGAGTCGGCGATGAAGCGCATGAACATTAAAACCGTCGATGAGTTTAAAAAGAAACTTCAGTCGCAGGACCGGATAAGCTGGGAGGATTACCGCGACGAGCTCCGGCGTTCAATGACACGGGAGCTTGTGATGTCGATCGCGGTGGGGCTTGCCCCTCCGTCACAGGACGCCGCACGCCAGTGGTACGCGAAGAACAGGGGCAAAATAGGCTACGAGTACAATGTGAAGCACATTCTCATGCGGCCCCGGGGCGCGTCGATGGCCGAGGAGAAGAAGGTCAGCAAGAAACTCAATGAAATCCGTTCGCGAATTCGCGGGGGGGCGTCATTCGAGTCGATGGCGCAGCAGTACTCCGAAGACGCCGAGACGAAGGGCTCCGGGGGAAGTTTGGGATGGGTAAAGCTTTCGGACATCGACCGCTTCCTGGCAATGCAGATTTACATGATGAGCAGGCCGGGCCAGGTTTCAGACGTAGTTAAATCAGGCGACGGCTATCACATCGTCAAGATGCTCGGCAAGAGGGTGGTGCCGTATGAATCCGTCAAGGGCATCATTTTCAATATCCTCTACAGCCAGAACCTCGGAAAGCAGGTGGAATCCTGGGCCGTCAGAAAAAAGAAAGAATCTGACATTAAAATATTCATGAATAATTATGTAAAACAGTAGGAGCACGCGAGTGAAGGTTGCCGCCCTCGTATGGTGTGATGCGCGAGCTTTCGGTGGCGCGCCTGAGTTCATGGGACGGCCTGTTCTGGAAATGGTTGTGGAGCGGCTGAAAGGCGTTGACGGGATTGAGCCGGTGATTTTCTGCCCGTACGATTCGTATGAAGGGCCCTTTCCCGATTCAACCGAAATCCTGTGGCGGGAAGGGCAGCCGGAGACGGAAGTGATTAAGCGAATCTTCGACGACTCCGGCGCCGATCACATTGTCAAGGTATTCGCGGACTCGCCCTTCCTGGACGCGGCGGTCATTCAGGAAATGCTGGACGTCCATCTTTCATGCCTGCCGGAATATACCTACTCGGAAAACCTGCCGCAGGGATTCACCGCGGAGATCATATCGGGGGAGATTGTCGAATCCCTTCCCGGCGACATTGCTGAGGGCGTAACACTCAACGAGGTGGTCAGGGCGCACCTGCACCAGTTCGATGTGGAAATATTTTACCGTGATCCCGACGTGCGGGACAGCCGAATGAGCTTCCGCTCATCGTCGAAGAGGGACAGGAAGGTAATGGAGAACATGGTCGCCCGCCACGGGTGCGTTCCGTCCTACGGTGAGATACGCGGAATCATCAACTCGTCGCCGGAGCTTTTGTATGTGGGGCCCTCATACCTTGAAGTTGAGCTCACTGGACGCTGCAGCCTGGACTGCGTTTTCTGCTACCGGAACACATTAAAGCATGAACACCCGGACATGGACATGGACGTGCTCAAAAGCGCGCTTCTTGGCATGAGGGAATTCGACCTTCCGTATTCAGTGTGTCTCGGGGGTTCCGGCGAGCCGATGGTGCACCCTTCTTTCTACCGCGTGCTGGACATGGTTCTGAGCGAGCAGCTTGTGCAGGCGCTCGTCGTTGAAACGAGCGGAACGAGCATCGACTCGAATTTTGTGCAGTACTGCGAAAAGCATGCCGCCGGGAAACTCAGGGTGATCGTCAACATCTGCGGGCACGATGCAAAGACATACGCCGCCCTGCATGGAGCGGACATGTTTGAAAAAGTATCGGCCGGCGTTGATGCGCTCAACGCCGTGCTGGGCGGCAGGGGCGGTCTTTTTCTGCAGGTGATGAAAATAAATGAGACCGATCCGTTCCTTGACAGCTATTACGACTTCTGGGAAGCAAAAAAAATCCCCATCATCCTCCAGAAGCAGAACGTGTATCTCGGCAGGATACCGGACCGGCGGTATTCCGATCTCTCCCCGCTTGAGCGGACTCCGTGCTGGCACATGCTTCGGGACCTGTACGTGCTGTCCGACGGCACAGTCACCTTCTGCAAGCAGGATGTTGAGGGAACGTGGCCCCGGGGAACGCTTCGCGAAAGCTCCCTCCGGGACATCTACGAGAAGGGGAAGGACGCGTTTATCCGCGACTACTCCGGTAAGTATCCCTCCTCGCCCGACTGCGCATCGTGCGACGAGTGGTACACGTTCAACATGTAAAGAGCCTTCATCACGTCGATAATGAATGGTGCGCCAATGGCCCTTCCACGAGCAGTCGCCATCATACAGGCCCGCATGCAGTCCACAAGGCTTCCCGGTAAGTCACTGTTGCCGCTTTCCGGAAGGCCGCTGATCGCTCATGTCATCGAGCGCTCGCGCATGATCGACGGTGTCTGCGCGGTCGTGCTCGCCATACCTGATGATGCGGACAGCGGCGGTCTCGAGCGGGCGGGCAGGGAGGCCGGTGCCGAAATATACAAAGGCTCTGCGGAGGACGTGCTCGATCGCTACTATCAGGCAATGAAGCTTTTCAACGCCGATTACGTGGTCCGTGTGACCGGCGATAATCCGTTCACCGACCCGGGCCACGCTTCTGAAACCCTTGGGCGAGCGCTTCGACTTTCCGCCGATCTCTGCGCCCCGTCGGACCTTCCCCTCGGGACGGCCGTGGAGGTGATAAAATCCACGGCGCTCGAGCGCGCGTGGATTGAAGCCGGCGAGCCGCACCATCGTGAGCATGTAAGTCCTTTCATCAAGGAGCGCCCGGAAAGATTTTCCATCGTGCGTTTCAAAACAGGGTGTCGAAGCCCGTTTCAGGATATCCGCCTCACCGTCGATACCGACGAGGATTTCCGGCTTGCCTCCCGCCTTTACGACGCGCTCCACGGCGGCCGCCCGTTCCCGCTCGATGAAGTGCTCGCCTTTCTGGAAAATAATCCTGCATTGATCGAAATCAACCGCCACGTCGAGCAGAGAACAATGCGCCACTCGGAGCGGGGTGGTGCGTAAAAAAATCAGCATCCTCACAGGGTGGGGGCAATCGCTCGGCACGGGGCATGCGCAGAGAATGGCGACCCTGGTGACCGCGCTTGAACGCACCATCTGGGCCGAATCCGAGCTGTGCTGTGAGTTGATTCCGGAGTTTCTCCCGGAAGATGCAGTGCGTCTGCGCCATTCCTCTTTCTCGTGGAAGCCCGACCTCATTGTTCGTGACATGCGCGATTCAACGGAACGTGAAATTCTGAATCTGAAAAAAACAGCCCCGGTGCTGGTGATCGACGATTGCGGAGAGGGGAGGAGCAGCGCGGATTATGTCTGTGATATCCTTCCCTGCGTGCGTTCAGAATGCGCCGATCGTCCGGCTGCAAAGGGGCATTTCCTGTACGGGTATTCCTTCATGACGGAACTGCGGCATTTAGGGGACAGCGTGCCGTCGAAAGAGATCGACATTGCGCTCTATGCCGGCATGACCGGCGGGGAGGAAACCGCGCGCCTGGTGATCGATTCGCTTCCGGAAGGTGTGTCATGCGCGCTGCTGCAGGGGAGCGCTTCGATGATGATTTGCAACGGGAAGCGAACGCGCCTTCCTGACCGCACGTATGCGCATACGCTCCTGTCGACGCGCTGCCTGATTTCTCATTTCGGCATTATGCTCTACGAGGGGCGGCT
>CAZPZJ010000124.1:0-10615 GCA_964591055.1 uncultured Leptospiraceae bacterium | reverse complement strand
AAAATTTTTGTCATTCCGCAGGGTTTTCCGTCACCGGTCATTATTACACATCATCATCTCAGGAGGACTCAATGAAACGCTTTTCACAGGCTTGTGCACTGCTGCTCTGCTTTTTCGCCACCGCAGGGGGGGCATTTGCCGAAAACAGCCGAAACTTCCACATCGCCGCACAGCTCGGGTTCGGGTATGCGTCCAACCCGGACATGAACGACTCCGTATCCGTGCCGGGAAATTATATTGCCAACAGCGTCAACGCATTCGCGGCGAGCCATTCCGCTCAGGGAGGGTTTCAAAGCCATAACGAAAAAGCCGATTGGAATTTCGGGTTCGATATCGAGCCGAGGTTTTTTTTGAGCGAAAGTTTCGGATTTTCGCTCTCGGCGGGCTACCATGCCGCTGAAGCCTCATCCGAGATCACATCGGAACACTGGCGCGACAACGCGAAATTCCGCACAAAGCTTTCGGTTATACCGATCCTGGGGACGCTCTATTACCGCTCGATACTCAGCGACAGTTCATTCTTCCTGCTTGGTGCGGGTATCGGCTACTACAGGGCCACACTCGAAAGACAGTATGTCGACAATATCACCATTTCTTCGTTATACGGTGAGGATGTCAGCTTTGAATACGAATCATCGGCCATAGGCTATCACGCGCGGCTGGAATTCGACTATACGTTTACAATGGTTGCGTTGTACGCAGGCGTCATGGGGCGGTACGTACACTTTGATAAGTTCGAATTAGAAGGCATTGCGTTACAAAACGCGGAGGATTCAAACTTCACCGCAAACCTGACCGGCGCATTCATGTACTTCGGGGCGGCGCTGATGATATGATGGATCTTTTATTCAACCAGGCGAAAGTGTGAAAACTTCGGAGGTCATTATAAAATAGATAAACAAACAGCCGGGAAGAGAGGGGACGGGGGGTAGCGGGCCCCCTCCCTCCCGGTTCTACAGTGACACGGTCCCGCATTTCAACAGCGTCACCGGGCCGGTGCGATAATTGCATTACTCCGCGTACATTGCGTCTATGATCTCCCTGTAGCGCTCCTCGACCACCTTGCGCTTGATCTTCATGGTTGGCGTGATTTCGCCGTCATCGATGGTGAATCCCTTCGGCAGCAGTGTGAACTTCTTCACCTTCTCGGCGTGCGAGAGTCCGGCCATCGCGTCTTCAAAACGTTTGGCGTAGAATTCAATGATCTCGGGCCTTTTCACCAGTTCCTCACGGCTCGCAAATGAAATGCCCGATCGGCGCGCGTAGTCCTCGAGCGCATCAAAGGCCGGCACCACGAGCGCCGAGATGAACTTCCTCCTGTCGCCGATGCTCAGCACCTGCTCCACGTAGAAGTCGCTTCCAAGGCAGGACTCGATCATTTGCGGGGCGACATTCTTGCCTCCCGCGGTCACGATGATGTCCTTTTTCCTGTCGGTGATGAACAGAAATCCCTCCTCATCGACAAAGCCGATGTCCCCGGTCTTGAACCACCCGTCCTCCGTGAACGCGGCCCGTGTCTGCTCTGGCTTGTTGTGGTATCCCCGTGTGACGTTCTCGCCCCTGACGAGTATTTCACCGTCCTCGGCGATCCTCACGCGATTGCATGAGAAAAGCGGCCCCACCGATCCGAACTTGAACCTGCCCGGGTTGTTGGCAGCGATGCATGGCGCTGTTTCCGTAAGCCCGTATCCCTGCCCGATGAATATCGCCGCTGACACGAAAAACTCCTCGATGGTGTGGGAGAGCGGCGCACCCCCTGCGGAGAAGAAATTCAATCTGCCGCCAAGGAGTCCCCTGATCTTTTTCAGCACCAGCGCATAGGCGAGAACGTAGCGCAGGCGGAGCAGCGGGGAAATGAACTCCCCCCGGAGCCTGCGCAGATTGTACTCCTTTCCCACGGCAACCGAGGAGTTAAACAGCTTCTTCTTGAGAGGGGAAGCCTGTTCGAGCTTGTCGTAAATCGCACCGTACATCTTCTCGTACAGCCTGGGAACGCCGACCATGTAGGTGGGGCGCACTTCCTGGAAGTACTCGATAATGTGCGATGGATCTTCGCAGTAATATATCGAGGCGCCATGGGTCTGCACCCAGTAATCTGAGCACTTTTCGTATGCGTGGCTGAGAGGCAGAAAACACAGCGCCACATTTTTGTCGTCCATGGGAAACCCTTCGTCAAGACATCGAAACTCGCTGAAAAAATTGGCGTGCGTCAGGATGACCCCTTTCGGCTCTCCTGTCGTGCCTGATGTGTAAATGATGGTAGCCACATCATCTCCGCCGGCAGCCTCCAGCCTTGACTGCAACTCCCTGTACCAGGTAAGCGGGCTCGCCGACCTGATGAAGTCGTCAAATCTGACTGTCTTCTCCGTGCCTGCTTTCAGCGCGTCATGGTCGAAAACCACAATTTTTTCAAGGTGCCTGTTTTTCCCGAAAAATTTCAACACCGCGTCAAGCTGCTCTCTTCCGCCGACAAACACAATCCGGACCGAAGCGTCGTTGATGATGTACTCCGCCTGCTCCAATGAACTGGTCGCGTAAATCGGCACTGTACAGGCCCCGGCGCTCATGATCGCATAGTCGGCAATGGCCCATTCCGGCCTGTTGGGGGAGAAAATCGCGACGGAGTCACCCTTCCGGATTCCACTCGCAATCAGCGCCATGCCGGCCCCTTCGATGCTTGAGGCCATGTCCCTCCAGGATATTTTTTTCCACGAATCGCCGGACTTGCTTGCGAGCGCCTCCCGCTCACCATATTTTTTGCACTGATCCAGAATCATACGGGACAAATGAGAGCCGTTCATAACACAACCTCACTGAAAAAGATGATTGACGATTTCCCGCCCGCCACCGGGATATAGGGAACCGAAACCAAAAAACTGACATGTCAGTCCAATATTTTCCGTAACAGGCTGTGTGTCAATGATTTTCGGGAAAAATACCGTACGCGAATGTCCTGACGAAATCCTCCGTGAGCGCGTCGAAATCGAGCCTGGGCCTTTTTTTCCTGGTGACCCCGTAGTAGAATGCCATCCGCATAAAGGCCCCGCCTATCATGTTGGTGACCATTTCGATGTTTATGTCGCTCCTGATTCGCCCCATTTTCAGGCCGGAAAGCAGATAGTACTTGGTCATTTCCACCAGATGCCTGTCAAATTGCGCTATTACCCTGTCAAAATCCCCTCCCAGGCCCAAGCCCACCTTGAGCAGGATATTGCAGTAATCTGGATCTTCCGCAAAGAACTTGAATGTCTGCCTTATCCTGAATTTGAACACCTCGAAACCGTTTTCATACGCCTTTGCATTCCTTTCGGGCCGCCCTGAAAGCTCGGCGCGCCAGTCCCTGTACAGGTTTTCAAGCAGCGTAACGAAGATATCGTCCTTGTTTTTAAAATACTGGTAGATTGTGCCCCTTGCCACTCCGGCCGCCTGCTGAATATCGCTTATCTGTGTCTGGTAATATCCCTTTGCCGAGAAAAGCGTTTTCGCGCATTCGAGTATCTGCGTTTTCCGTTGCTCCGATTTCATGCTGCGGATACCTCCCGAGGGGCTTCTATTCCAAGCGCACGTGAAACACAACGCGCCGTGTAAACACTGTTCCGGGTATGCGGAACTGTAAGGCAATAAGGTTTGTATTGTGTAAACAAATTTTCGCCAATATCAATGGTTTTTCTTTTTTTATGTTCCTCATCGCTATGATAGTGTAAAATTGAAGCAATTCACCCGGCGCTGGGGTGTAACCCGGATCGGCAGACGACAGTCTGAAAGGAATGGGAGGCCCAATGACACGCGAAATTACAATCCAGCGGTTCCGCAACTGGCTGCAATCAGCCTTGCTGGTTGCGCTGATGGCTGCAATTCTGGCCGCGGTGGGTTTTCTTCTCGCGGGGATTGCGGGCGCTGTTGTCGCGATCATCTCCGGGCTGGTCATTATTGCCGTGGGGCCAAGGGCGTCGCCCGCGCTGGTGCTCAGAATGTACCGCGCGAGAAAACTGCAGCCCTTTGAGTCATGGCGCATTCACGAAGTGACGAGGGAACTTTCCGTGAAGGCGGGCCTGGAGCTCGTTCCGGACCTCTACTACATTCCCAGCAGGGTCATGAACGCTTTTTCCGTGGGCAGCCCCTCCCGTGCAGCAATCGCGCTTACCGACGGCATACTTCGCTCACTCAACTGGAGGGAGCTGACCGGCGTGCTCGCCCACGAGGTAAGCCACATCGCTCACAACGACCTGAAAATAATGGGACTTGCCGACACGCTCAGCCGTTTCACGCACCTGCTTTCCCACGCGGGAATATTCATGCTTGTATTATACCTTCCGTTTATAATCCTCACCGGCAGAACATTTTCCCTCACGGCCATTCTCATCCTCACGTTCGCCCCCACCCTGAGCCTCTTTTTACAGCTCGCACTTTCCCGTACCAGGGAGTATGACGCCGACCTGAACGCCGTAAAACTCACCGGCGACCCCGCGGGACTTGCGTCAGCGCTTGAGAAGCTGGAGCATTACCGCATGAGGGTCTGGGACATGGTGCTGCTGCCCGGCAGACGGGTTCCCGATCCCTCCCTGCTCAGGAGCCACCCGCATACCGCCGAGCGCATCAACAGGCTGATGAGCATTGCGGGAACAAACCCGGCGGCATCTTATCCTGAGCACAGCGAAAAGGCGCTTCCTGAAAAGTTAAACAGGATTGAGCAGAGTCCGGGATGGAAGTTCGGGGGAATATGGCGGTAAGAGAAGGAACACTGAAAACCATAACGCACAAACAAATAAGGCGGGGTTTCCCCGCCTTCAAGCTGCGACTATAGAGCAGATCTTACTTCGCCTTTGTCTTGGGCTTCGCGGCTTTCTTCTTTTCCGCGGGCTTCTTTGCCTTGTCGGCGGGTTTCGCCTTCGTAGCCTTCTTTACAGTTTCCTTTTTAGGGGCTGCACACTTGGGCATTGCCGTTCTCCTGATAGAATTTTTTCTCGCACCGGCTGGCGCATCTCTTAATAACTATTCGATATATTTTGTAAAATTTATAATACATTTTTTTATAAATACTTTTTCTCTTCAAGCATTTTACAATAATTCACGTGAATTTATGGATTATTTTTTCCGGAAACAGACACTTCGCCCTTCATGCGATTCAAATAAAAAAATCCCGCCCGGCCTGAACCGCACATAGTACTTCTTCCCGTCAAGCGCGACATGAAACTCCCTTGCGACATCATCGTACTCAAAAAATCCCGGCCCGGTGTCATCAATGCGCATCTCATAGTGCGCGCCGCTGTCATACAGCTCGATGACGGGACCTTTGGCTCCCTCGCACGGAACCCACTTCCCGCCCCACTGCCGCCTGGGGTCGCCTTCGCAACCCGCTCCCGCGATTGATAATGCGCACAAAACCGCCACTATCGCGCGCGCCCTTGTGGCGCGCGGCCCCTTCCCGGCGCAGTATGTTTTTAAAGTCCTGTTCATGCGCTCATTTCGTCTCATATCCGGAAAGCCGTCATGTCAGTATTTCTTGTTCTCGCGGAGCACCATGTCCCGATGCGCAAACTCCTCTTCCGCTATTTCATCCATCTCGGCGGCGAGAGCCAGGCACCATTCGGCCTTCTCGCGGTAATGACGGGCGATCACATTGTAGAGCTTCCCCGTGAGCTCTTCCGCCTTTGATATTTTCTGGAGCGCATCAACCTCATCCTCCGCGTCCCGCACCTCCTCCAGCAGCGATTGCCTGATCTGCCGATGCACATCAAGCAGGAAGCGCTGCTCCAGCCCAGGTTTCGGGTGCTTGCCGGAAAGCCGCTCGATCGCGCGGGCGTGGTCTTCGCAGTGCCGGCTCATGAAGGAAAACAGCTCACCGCTCTTTGAAAGACGCGGCAGCGTCCGAAGCCTGTCGTAAAACAGGGCGAGATCGCGCTCAAGCGACGCGATAAACTGGAAAACCGAGCTCTTCATTCTTCGCTCCGCATGTGAGAGAATCACCCCGCCATATCTTCAATATCGGGGATATCCGGCTCCTCGATGGAGCACAGAAGGCGGTCGGTGAGCGGCAGTGTCCCGGCGATCCGGTTGGCCTGCCGCTCCACCACGCGCTCGAAGATGTTGCGCATGAGCCTGCCGTTTCCGAAACGCCTGTCGCGTGCGGCGTGCAGCTCCTCAACCAGCCGGACAAGCCGGGCGCGCGCGGCGTCGGCGAGCTCGAAGGCGGAGTTGCGGCAGAAGATGTCGAAAATGCTCATGAGCTCTGCGGGCCCGTAATGGTCGAAGAAAAAATACCTGCTGAAGCGCGACTTCAGTCCGGGATTGGACTCGATGAAGCGCTTCATCTCGTCGGGGTAGCCCGCGACGATGACAACCAGCCTGTCGCGGCAGTCCTCCATGCGCTTGAGGATGATATCCACGGCCTCCTGCCCGAAATCCCTTCCCGATTCACCCGCTGCGAGCGTGTACGCCTCGTCGATGAACAGCACACCGTCAAGCGCCTTCTGCACCATCTCGTCGGTTTTGATGGCGGTCTGACCCACGTACCCTGCGACGAGTCCGGCCCTGTCGGTTTCAACCAGGTGACCTTTTTGCAAAAGCCCCATCGCCCTGTAGACCCTCCCCAGGAGGCGGGCAATGGTCGTCTTGCCGGTGCCCGGCGGCCCGTAGAAGACGCAGTGCAGGGTCAGCGGCGTAGCGGGAAGATTTCTCGCCTCACGCTCCCTCGTCACCTTTATGAAGTTAATGAGCGTTTTCATCTGCTCCTTGATCTTTTCCATCCCTACCAGCGCGTTCACGCTCTCCAGCACCTGCTCCAGCGTCTCCCCGCCTTCTGCCGGAGCTCCCGGCGCCGAAGCTCCGCCGGGTTCCGCCGTGCGGCGGACCAGCGCGCTCAACTCACGAAGGCGCAGTTCCTCGGCGGGAGTGATGGTCCCGTCAGCCTTCATCACGCACTGGGCGATGGCGTAATACAGTGACGCGAGCCCGTCGGCAAGAGATGCTCCCCGAACCGCGTCCAGCGCCCGCAGCTCATCGAGCGCCTCGATCGAGACGTACCCGGCGGCCGATGCCCTCTCCCGGTACGCCATGAACGCGGCGTCCCACGAGCGCAGCACCTCGTCTTTGAGGTGGAGGGGAAAGGAGTTGAACACAAACACATCCGACGCAAGGCGCGCGACATCGGGGGTTTCCGGCGCGCCCAGCGCGAGCATGACAAGCGCGAGGAAAAGGTTTTCAGCTTCGCTCATGGAGCCCCCTTCGGGGCGGGCGAGGGCGTAAAGGCGAAGGACATCGGTGGCGATCAGCTCTTTCAGCCGGTGATTGTTTCTGAGCGCATCAAGCCCGTCGAAAAATGATTTCGCTTTTTTCGCTTCGGCGAAGAGAACATTCTGAAGCTCGATTTCGCGCACCGGGTCAGCGCCTTCGCCTGTCGCCCGTTTTGCATCCTCTCCCGCACTTGAGCCGTGGATGGATCGGATGCCCGTCATGTCCCAGAGCGCGGTATCGGGAGCATCAGCGCGGGACTGCGTGACACCCGCGATCCCGCTGAACCCGACGAGCGTGTCAAGGAATCCCCTCACCGTTGAGTCACCCGCGAACGTGGCGAACGCGATGCGCGAGTCCCTTCCTGAAAAAGTAACGGTGAACGAAGACACTCCCCTCCGGCATGCGGCTTCGCGCAACCGGTTGTGGGGGATTGAAACCGCTGCGCTTTTCATCCCCGCTCCGGGAATGAAAAGCAGCCTTTTGGCGGTGAGAAAGAGCACTCCCTCAACGCCGGGAGACGCGCCATCCTCCCCCGGAACCAGGCCGTCAAGAAGATCGGCGATCTCCTCCCCCTCCTGCAACTGACGCTCCAGGTTCTTCAAGATGTGCTTTTTCCCCGCGACCAGCGGCCATCCGGGTCTGGCTGCGAGCTTCGCGGCAAGGGTATCCCTGTCGGCCATCGCGTTGCGTTTCATCGCGGGGATGATGTTCCCCGGCGACCTCCATCAATCATTTCCCTGAGCCGGGCCAGCAGGTCATCCGGCGCAAATGGTTTCTGTAAAAAGCCGTCTCCTTTGATCTCCCCCGACGAATGGGGGAAAGAGTCCTCCGAGTAGCCTGATACGAACAGCACCTTCAGATCCGGCCTTGTTTTCCTGAGCTTCGCGGCAAGCTCGAAACCGTCCATCCCCGGCATGATCACATCGGAGACGAGCGCGTGTATGGGGCCCTGATGAGATGAACAGAGCGAGATCGCCTCGTCCGGATGCTCGGCCAGCAGCACGGCGTAGCCGTAATGCTCCATCACCCGCCTGATCATGTCGCTCACCATCGGATCGTCCTCGACGACAAGCACGGTCTCTGTGCCATTCAGTCCCAGAGGGGGCCTGGCCCCCGGAAGATCGCTCCTCTTTTCCCGCTCGACCGCGGGGAAGTACACTTTAAACGTGGATCCGCTGTCCGGGGCGCTCTTCACGTCGATGTGGCCGCCGCTCTGCCTGACGATACCGTACACGGTGGCAAGACCCAGGCCCGAGCCCCTGCCCACCTCCTTGGTGGTGAAAAAGGGCTCGAATATATGCTCGCGTATCCGGTCGTCGATGCCCGATCCCGTGTCGGCCACCGACAGCACCGCGAAACGGCCCGCGGGTATGACGCCGGAATCGCCTATCATGTCCACGGCCAAATCCTCGTTGGATGTCGTGATGGCAAGGGAACCCCCCTCGGGCATGGCGTCCCTTGCGTTGACGACGAGGTTGATCAGCACCTGTTCCATCTGTCCTGCGTCCGCCTTCATGGAGCACAGGGAATTGTCGTATTCAGTTGTGAAAACGATGTTCTCCCCGATGAGCCTCCGCAGCATCTTCTCTATGCTCGCGATGATGTCATTGAGGTTGAGCAGGCTCGGCCGGAGCACCTGTTTGCGTCCGAACGCGAGGAGCTGACGCGTCAGATCCGCGCCGCGCTCTCCCGCAATCTGTATTTCTTCGATCATGGTGCGAACGCTCTCGGAACAGTGTTCGTCATTGAGCAGAATTCCCGTGTTCCCGGTGATGACAGTCAGCAGGTTGTTGAAGTCATGGGCCACACCGCCGGCGAGCCTTCCCACCGCCTCCATCTTCTGCGCCTGCCGCACCTGCTCCTCCAGCCTGCGCCGCTCGGTGATATCGATCGCGCTCAGAATGATCCTTGACCAGTCCTCCCTGTGGTTTTCCGGGACCGACACCCTGAGCATGACCGTGACAGGCCTGCCGGCGAGCGTCTGGAACTCGACCTCGTCATCGATCAGCTTTTTACCGCTGTAAAGCGAGGCCATCTGGCTGATAAACGAGCCGAACGACTGGTCGGGGAAAAACATTTCATTGGGATAGACGTTCCGGTCGTCGGGGTCAAATCCAAGCAAATCCAATGCAGCCTTGTTGACGGCAAGGACCTTCAGCATCCCAAGGCACTCGCTCTTGGCCCCCGGATCCTCCGCGAGGCGCTCCATGACATCGCGCTTCCCCTGTGCCTTAAGGGCGTCAAGATGCTGCTTGAGCGCCGTTCCGTCAAACTCCACAAGCGGCGTTGGGCTGTTTTCAAAGAGGGCCCGGTAGCGCTGTTCGCTTTTTTCATGCTCGATATTGGCTTCGATCAGCGTCTGATGCGCGCCCGTAAGCTCCTGGTTGGTGGTCTCCAGCTCCTCATTGGTCGCGAGCAGCTCCTCGTACATCGCCTCGAGCTCCTCATTGGCGGCGGTGAGCTCCCTGTTGAGCGCCTCGTACATGACGTTCTGCTGGCGAAGCTTCTCCTCGGTCATTTTGAGGGCGTGAATGTCGGTGAGCACTCCCGTGATGCCGACGGCAACGCCGTCCCGCCTGATGAGAGTGCTGTAGGTCTGGACGTACACGGGCTCGCCGTTTTTTTTCACAAGCCGGTAATCGCTCGGCCTGTAATTCCCGTCGAGCAGCTCCTGAAACTCCTTCTGGATAAAGGGGAGATCGTCGGGATACACGAGCGCGGAAAAATGCCTGCCGACAAGCTCCTCCGGGGTGTAGTCCAGCAGAACGCGGACTCTGGGGCTGAGGAAGGTGACGTTCCCCTCGAGGTCGAGCGTGTATATTACCTCATTGATGTCCTCGACAAGCCGCTGATACTTCTCCTCGCTTTTCTCGGCCCGATCAGAGGCGCGCTTCAGCGGAGATATATCGCGCACGAAAACGATCGAGAACTCTCCCGATCCGAGCAACACGAGATGGATGCTCACTTCGACGGGGAAGATGGCGCCGTCGGCTTTTTTGCCCTGCGCTTTTACCCGTATCATTCCCTTTTGCCGCGTCTCGTCCGCCAGCAAGTTGAAGTTCTCCGCCTGATCCCCGGGCAGCAGGTCGCGGACATTGAGCGCGAGCATCTGCTCCCTGGTGTAACCGTAGAGGTTATGGGCAAGCTCATTGCAGTCGATTATGGAGCCGTCGAGCGATTCGAGGAAAACGCCTTCCATCGAGGCGTTGATTATGCCCCTGACCAGCGAATCTTCGCCGAAGCACACGGCGTCACCCTGGCCGGCGCACCGCTTCTCAAGCTCGGAGAGACGCGACCTGAGCCGGTCGATTTCGGCCTGCAGATCCTCTACGCGTTTTTTTTCATTGTCCATCACGCTCATTCATACCACACCGGAGCGCGG
>CAZPZJ010000123.1:3764-10854 GCA_964591055.1 uncultured Leptospiraceae bacterium | reverse complement strand
ATTCGCCAGCTCCCGAAGGATGATCTGCACGATGCTGACATCGACGCTCTGCGTATACTGGATGAAGCGCGACATCACCGTCTCGATCTTTCGCAGGGGATCATCCTCCCCGGGCATCGAGTCCATGATGAACGAGTATATCCTGGCGGAAATATCGCCGATAGTGCGCCGGTAGAGCGCCTCCTTGCCCTTGAAGTGGTAGTAGATCATGGCCTTGTTGATCTTCGCCTTCTTCGCAATCCGGTCAATCCTGGCGCCTTCAAACCCGAACTTCGCAAACTCTGCGACCGCCGCTTCCAGAATTTTCTCCTCTGTCGTTGCCTGTGTCACCGCCGCCTCCAGAATCCAAACGGTTATTTAGACTAACTATTTAGTTAACAATATACTCTGCGATAGCCCTTTCGTCAATATAAAAAGATGCTTTTTCAGAGGATTTTCAGGGAAGGGCTCCCCGAGCTGTCGCGGCCCAGCTCAACGCGGGATTCGACCGTCCCGTCAAGGCGCTCGTCCGAGCTGCGAAGCGCGCTGAAATCGGCGCTTTCAAGAAACTCGCGCACAAGCTCGATCGATTCTTCAATATCCGAGGGGTCTCCCGCGCCGTCGAAATACGCGTCCATCAGGCGCTTCAGCTCACGCTTCGCTCCCGTTTCCACGCAGTGTCCACCGATGTGAATCACGATCCGGGACGCCATTGTTTCCTTTTCCGCCTTCCGCCCCGCGGCGAAGCGCAGTGCGGGCGCCGTTTACAGCCCGCGCCGCCCGATTGCCGCAACGATGTTACATGAAGTTGAAAATTTTCGCGATGTCGTTGAACACCACGAACACGCCCAGCAGGATGAGAAGCACCATGCCGACAAGCTGTATCTTCTCCATCACCTTGTCGCTGAGCGGTTTGCCCCGAACCCACTCAACAAAGAAGAGCACGATGTAGCTCCCGTCCACCATGGGGATCGGCAGCAGGTTCATCACCATGAGGATGATCGATATCTGGGCCATCAGGATGATGAACGACGAAAGCCCCCGGTAGTAGAACACGTCGCCGGCGATCTTGGCGATGAATATGGGGCCCGAGAGGTTTTCGCGCACGTTGAGCTTCCCGGAGAAGAGCATCCCGATGCCCTTGAGGTTCATCACGATGAAGTCATAGGGCTCGACGAAGGCCCGCGCGAAGCTCTCGACGAGGCCGTAGCGGACCTCGACGCTTTCCTCTGCGATGCCGGTTTCAACACCGATGAATCCGAAGCTCCTGTATTCAACAAGTCCCCGGTACGCCGCCGCTCCGTTTTCGATTTTCAGGATGTTGCTCTTCTCGGCCCTCACCGTTGCGAGGAGCTGCTCGTAGGAAGCAACCGGCGCGTCATTCACCCGCACCTTTCCCGCCGCGATATTCGCCTTCAGGTCCTCAACCTGCGCTCCGGCGAGCGTAACGTTGTACTCGTCGCCCCTTGTCTTCGAGTCCTTGAACTGCTGGATGTGAAACTCCTCGCGCAGGGCGGGAACTACCGTGGTTTCGACCGCGCTTCCGTTCCGGTCAATCACAAGCGAGACGGGCCGTCCCTGGCGCTCCCGTATATACGCAGTGAAGGCCGCGGGATTGACCATCCGGCCGCCGTCGATCGTGCGTATCACGTCGCCGCGCCTGAGTCCAGCCCGCGCTCCGGCATCGCCCTCCATAACCTTGCCGACCTGGATTCCCCTGACGAAGGGCATCACCCCGATGGAATACCGCCCCTTCGACTCGGCGCTCTCCTCCGGGGTCACGGAAAAGGACATCATCTGCCCGCCCCTTTCGGCCTTTACCGCCAGCGGACGTCCGTGCGAGAAGAACACCACCTTCTGGATGTCGGTGAACTTCATCACCTTTTCCCCGGCGATCTCGACGATGCGGTCCCCGTCTGCGATCCCGGCCCTCTTCGCGGGTGTGACGTAGCCGCTGCGCTGCTCCGTCAGGAAGTTGTCAAGCAGCACCACGCGGTTGGACTCCTTCTGGTAGCCGATCAGGTTCATCATGAAGAAGATGACAATCCCGAGGAACAGGTTGAAGAGCGGCCCCATGACAACCGGAACGATTCGCTTGAGCGGGTGCGCCGAAAGGAACTCCCACGACTCGCCCTTCCGCTCCTCGCCGGGCTCGTCACCGTAGAACTGGCAGTACCCTCCGAAGGGGATGAGCGTGATCTGGTAGGTGGTGTCGCCGAATTTCTTCTTCAGCACGCCCTTTCCGTAGCCCAGGGAGAACACCCTGGCCCTGATGCCCACCATCTTGCCGCCCAGCAGGTGGCCGAGCTCGTGAATAAAAATACAGATGCCAAGAAGCACGATAGACCCGAAGATCACGGTCAGCACATACGAAATGTTCATATCAACCTCACTTGATGATTATACCACAATCCGGCCGCTTTTTCAATCCGCTGTGTCGGGGCCTCTTCGCCGCGGCGCACTCTCCTGTATGAGCGTTCGGCGCCCGATCTGTTACATTCCGCTTCCACCGTCCTCACGCCTGCGATCCGACAAACCGTCGCGCGTCGTCCCTCGCGCGGCGATCGGCTTCGAACACCTCGTCGAGGCCGGGCTGCGCCACCCGTTCGTGGACGCTGAGCGCGCGCTCCACCACCCGCACGATATCGGTGAACCGTATCGCCCCTCCCAGAAACGCCTCGACCGCGATTTCGTTCGCGGCGTTCAGCACCGCGGGCACCGTCCCTCCGGCGCGCCCCGCGGCCCTGCACAGGTCAAGTCCCGGAAAGCGGACGGGATCGTAGGGCTGAAAGGACAATCGCCCGGCCGCCGCAAGGTCAAGCCTGCCGAAGGGGTGCTCGCGCTTCACCGGGTAGACCAGCGCGTTCAGTATCGGAAGCGCCATGTCGGTGACGCTCATGTGCGCGTATATCGCCCCGTCCACGGTCTCCACCATCGAGTGTATGATGCTTTCCGGGTGGATCACCACGTCAATACGATCATAATCGATTCCGAAGAGATGATGTGCCTCGATCACCTCGAATCCCTTGTTTATAAGGGTCGCGGAATCGATGGTTATCTTGCTGCCCATGTCCCAGGTCGGATGGGCCAGCGCTTCCCCGGGCGTGATGAACGGCAGCTCATCCGCCGCCCGATCCCGGAGGCTGCCTCCCGACGCGGTCAGGATGAGCCTGGACACATCCTCCTTCCTGCGGCCCTCCAGCAGCATGAAAAGCGCGCTGTGCTCGCTGTCAACCGGAACCAGCTCCACGCCGTAATTGCGGGCCATTTCCATGACGATGTCGCCCGCCATAACCAGCGTCTCCTTGTTGGCGAGCGCAAGCCTTTTAATGTGCGGGATGGCGGTGACGGCCGGACGAAGCCCCGCTGCTCCCACAATGGCGGAAACGAGCACATCCACCTCACGCCCGCACAGCTCCATGATTCCCCGGTCGCCGCCGAGAAATTCCACGCAGGGGTGGGCGCTGCGCAGCTCTTCAATCTCGCCGGGGGAGGGAGCAGCGACCGCGACCACGGATGGCCGGAACTCGCGTATCTGGGCGTCCAGTGCGGCAACGCTGGAACGGCAGGCCAGACCGTACACATCGAACTCCCTGCCCAGGGCCCGCATCACCCTGAGCGCGGAGAGCCCTATCGAGCCGGTCGAGCCGAGAATTGTGACGGTGGCCATCGGTCGCCTACACCAGGCTCCTGAGCATCAGATAGTAGTAAAAGAGCGGGGTGGTGAAGATGAGCGCGTCAAACACGTCCCACATGCCGCCATGGCCGGGGATGATGGAGCCGGAGTCCTTGATCGCGCCGTCGCGCTTGATGGCGGACTCCACAAGGTCGCCGACATGGCCGAGCACGCTCAGCGCTATCCCGAGAAGCACCGCCTCGATCATGCTGAACAGCATCACCCCCGCGAACAGCAGTATGAGGTGGTTGGTGATGATGAAGGACAGCACGCTGAAGAGCAGGCCGGTGAAGTAGCCCTCCCACGATTTATTGGGGGACACCGCGAAATTGGTCTTATGCCTGCCGAAATATACGCCTCCGAAATACGCGCCGGTGTCGTTCATCATGACGACGACGTTGAGCAGGAGGATGTAGCAGAACCCGCAGTTGAGCGCCTTGATCAGAATGACGTGAGAAAACGAGAACACGATGTAGGCGATGCCGAACACGGTGACCGCGAGCGAGTAGATGCCCCCCTTGATGGGCCTTTTGAACGTCTGCGCAGCAAGCACCGCGGTCAAAAACAGAGCGATCATCGCGAACATCACGCGCGCGTCGAACGGCTTGACGTTGAAACCGCCGAACGCGTACAGGTACATCACCACGTTCACGGCGATGCCGCCCGCAATTCCGAGCGCGACAAATGGATCGCTCCCCTCGCCCCTGCCCGCTATCTGGTAATACTCGTATAAACAGACCACGGACACCACCGCCGACACGATAAGCACCGGCAGGGAGTACAGTACATCCGTATAAAGCCCGAACACGTACACCGGAAGCGCGATCACCGCGCTGAGGATTCGGGTCATGGTTGCCGATTTCGTTCCGCTCATAACGCGCCAAATCTCCTGTCTCTCTGCTGATATTCGTACACCGCTTCGTAGAGGTGCCTGGGCTTGAAATCGGGCCAGAGCACCTTCATGAACACGAGCTCCGCGTAGGCAAGCTGCCAGAGCATGAAGTTGCTGATGCGGTACTCGCCGCTGGTCCTGATCATCAGGTCGACGTCCGGCAGCGATGGTGTGTACATGAGCCCCGCCATCCTCTTTTCCGTCAGCCTTTCGCCGTCTTTGCGATCCTCGAGCCAGCGATTAACCCCGTCGACGATCTCCTGCCTGCCGCCGTAGTTGATGCAGAAATTCAGGGTGATGTTTTTGAACTTCGCCGTTTCCGCGGTGACCGACTCGATGATGCTCCGGGTGCTCTCCCGGAGCCTGGTCCTTGCGCCGGACACGTGCACCCGCACCCCGCGGCTTCGGATCAGGTCGATCTTCGCGCTGAAAAAATACTCGAGCAGTTCCCACAGGCCGCGGACCTCCGCCGCCGGCCTGGTCCAGTTTTCGGTGGAAAACGCGAAGAGGGATATCACCGGAATGCGCAGATCGAGCGCGGCGTCAATGAGGGGCTCGATGACGCCCGCCCCCCTCCGGTGCCCTTCCATCCGGGGCAGCGAGCGCCGGCTGGCCCATCTCCCGTTGCCGTCCATGATCAACGCGACGTGCCTGGGGATGTTGCCCGGATCGATCAGTTCCCTGTAATTTTTCTTCAATGCCCGTGGCCTTCCCATGCGGCATGAGCGCGAGCGGCTACACGCTCAGAATTTCCTTTTCCTTGTTGTTGATGAGGCCCTGCACTTCCTCGATGTATTTGTCAGTGAGCTTCTGTATGCGGGCCGAGGCGCTTTTGGAGTCGTCCTCGGAGATGTCCTTTGATTTTTCGAGCTCCTTGATCATGTCATTGCCGTCGCGCCTGACGTTCCTGATGGCCACACGGCAGTCCTCGGCCCTGCCCTTCGCTGACTTGACGTACTCCTTCCTGCGCTCCTCGGTGAGCTCGGGGATTTGTATGCGTATGAGATTGCCGTCGCTGCTCGGATTGAGCGAGAGGTCCGATTTCAGGATGGCCTTCTCGATGGGGACGAGATTGGAGCGGTCCCACGGCTGGATCACCACCAGGCGCGGCTCGGGGCACGAGATCGTCGCCACCTGGTTGAGCGGCATCATGGAGCCGTAGGTGTCGACCCGCACGCCGTCGAATATAGCGGGATTGGCCCTTCCGGTCCTGATCGCCGCGAATTCCTTCTCGAGGTTCTTCACGCTCTTCTGCATCCGTTCATCAACGTCGGATATGATATCCTCGACCATACTTCCTCCTGAATGAAATTATGAAATCAGGGTACCTATCTTGTGGCCGCACACCACGTTCCTGATGGAGTTTTCCTCGAACAGGTTGAATACCGCGATCGGCAGCGAGTTGTCCATGCACAGGGAAATGGCGGTCAGGTCCATCACCCGAAGCTGGCCCTTGATCACGTCGATGTACGAGATTTTCGTGATCTTGTTCGCGTCCGGGTTGCCGACGGGATCCATGTCATACACGCCGTCCACCTTGGTCGCCTTGAGGAGGATGTCCGCGCCGATCTCGATCGCCCGGAGGCTTGCCGCAGTGTCGGTGGTGAAAAAAGGATTACCCGTGCCGCCCGAGAAGATGACCACCCGCTTCTTTTCCAAATGGCGTATGGCCTTTCTCCTGATGTATGGCTCCGCGACCGCCTGCATGGCCAGCGCGGTCATCACCCTGGTGGGGATGTTCTTCTTCTCGAGAGCGTCCTGCATGGCCAGCGCGTTGATGACCGTGGCCAGCATTCCCATGTAATCGCCGGTTGAGCGGTCCATCCCCAGGGCCTTGCCGATGGTGCCCCTGAAGATGTTGCCCCCCCCGACGACGATCGCGACGTCGATGCCCATACGGTAGACGTCGGCAATTTCTCCCGCGATCCTGCCTACGACACCCGGGTTGATGCCGAACCGGTCATCCCCCGCGAGCGCCTCGCCGCTCAGCTTGAGGAGAATCCTCCCGTACCGCGGCGAATCGTTGCCGGACTCCGCTGTCATGCTCATTTGCCTATCTGGAAACGGCTAAACCTTCCGACGGTGATGTTTTCACCGATCGTCGAAATGAGGTTCTTGACCAGATCCTTGATGATGACTTTCGGGTCCTTGATGTACTCCTGGTCGAGCAGGCACACTTCCGAATAGTACTTTTTCATCTTGCCGTCGATGATCTTTTCAAGCACTTCGGCGGGCTTTCCGGAGTCCTTCATCTGCTCGCGGTATATTTCCCGCTCGCGCTGCACGTTCTCGGCGGGAACCTCGTCCTCGGACACGTACTGCGGGTTCGCTGCGGCGACCTGCATGCACAGGTCCTTTGCAAGGGCCTGGAACTCGGCGTTTTTCGCCACGAAATCGGTCTCGCAATTGAGCTCAAGGAGCACGCCGATCTTGCCGTTCAGGTGGATGTACGAAGCCACGATCCCTTCTTTCGCTTCGCGGCCCGCCTTCTTGCCCGCGGAGGCAAGCCCTTTTTTGCGCAGATAATCGACGGCCTTCTCCAT
>CAZPZJ010000123.1:0-3664 GCA_964591055.1 uncultured Leptospiraceae bacterium | reverse complement strand
GACTTGCCGTCCACGATGGCACGCGCCATCACGTCCAGAAAGAGGGCGATCGCCCTGATCGCGTCATCGTTGCCCGGTATCGGGTAATCGATGTCGTCGGGATTGCAGTTGGTGTCCACCACCGCGAATATCGGGATGCGGAGCTTTTTGGCCTCCTGCACCGCAATGTCCTCCCTCTTGGGGTCGATGATGAAGAGCGCGTCCGGCAGCTTTGCCATGTCCTTGATGCCGGAAAGCACCTTCCTCTTCTTCTCAAGCTCGCGCGTGAGGTCGAGGATTTCCTTTTTCGTTTCGGCGTCCCACTGGCCGGTCTCCTCCATGCGCTCGAGGGTTTTGAGCCGCTCGATTGACTTGCCGACCGTTTCAAAGTTGGTAAGAAGGCCGCCCAGCCAGCGCTCGGACACGAAGTACATGCCGCACTTCTGCGCATACTCCATCACTGCCGCCTGCGCCTGCTTCTTTGTGCCGACGAAGAGCACCTTGCCGTTGTCGGCCGCCACTTCCTTCATCGCGTTATAGGCGATCTTCATGCGCTGCATGGTCTTCTGGAGATCGATGATGTGGATCCCGTTGCGCGCGGTGAAGATGAACTGCGACATCCTGGGATTCCATCTCCTGGTCTGGTGCCCGAAGTGAACGCCTGATTCCAATAATGCTTTCATAGATACGATAGACAATTAGGGTACCCCCTGCTCTTGTAAGTTTAATTGACGGTACACGCCACCGGCGGCCTCGGGCCGTTTCCGGGGCTGGATGTATAAATGAGTGTATTTGTTTACAAAGGTCACAAACAATGTCGCGTCTTCACACACAAACACAATAGAGAAAGGCGTATAGTTCCTGACTGCTTTTCACAGTAACCCTGGAAGGCGGCAACCGGCCCATCCGTCCGGTTTAGATCTTTATGCGTTCCGGAATTGCGCTCTCCGGACGCACGTGATGGCCGCGGGTGCGGCTTCTACGCCTTTTTAAACAGAAAAAATCCGATACCCATCCCGACGATCGCCGCGATGTTGACCCTCAGGCTGATCGAGAGGATCTCGATATTGAAGCCGATCGCGGATGTCAGGTTCTGCGTCAGCACCGACATCGACGGAAGAAGCCTTACGGCAAGCGTTCCGAGCGCCGATCCGAGAATGCCCCCGATAATGATGAAGGCAAGAAAGTATCCCGTGTTTCCCCGTTCAAATGTCATACAGTGCCTGACAGATGCACATTCATTTCAGCCAGGGCCGCATCTGTCAAGAAAATATGATAAAAAAATAGCCCGTTCCATGGAATAATTCAGGAAAATGCGCGGCAATCCGGCCCTTCCGCGCCCGGGACAGATCACTTTCTCCAGAACACAGGGGTCAGTATCACCAGCACGGTGTAGAGCTCCAGCCTCCCCACAAGCATGGCGAAGCTGAGCGCCCATTTGACATAGGAGGGGAAAAACGCATAGTTGTCCCCCGGCCCCACGTTTCCGAAGCCCGGCCCGATGTTGCCCACGGTGGCAAGCGAGGCAGTCAGCGAGGTTGAGATGTCCTGTCCCGCGGTCGCAACCACGCAGGCGACCAGGAGAATCATAAAGATGTAAATGAAGAAGAACCCGAGGATCGCATACACCGTGTCTTTCTTGACCGCCATGCCGCTGATTTTAAGGATGAACACCCCTTTGGAGTGGATGAGGTATTTCATCTCGTTGAGGCCCTGCTTGAACAGCGTTACGATCCTGATCACCTTGATCCCTCCCCCGGTCGAGCCGGAACATCCTCCTACGAACATCAGGGCGAAGAGGATGAACTGCGACAGGAAGGGCCATCGCTCAAAGTCGGCGGTTGCAAATCCCGTGGTGGTGAGGATCGATGCCGCCTGGAACGCCGCATACCGGAACGAATCGGCGAGCGATCCGTAGACCTCCGCCCTCAGATTGAATGCGATGATCGCCGTGGCGACCAGAAAAATCGCGATGTACGCCTTGAACTCGGTGTCCCTGATCAGATGCTTGAACCCGCCCCTCATAAACCTGTAATGGAGGGAAAAGCTGACTCCCGCGAGGATCATGAACACCGTCACGACCCAGTCGAGGTAGGCCGAGTTGTAGTGGCCCACGCTCGCATTTTTCGTTGAAAATCCCCCGGTGGCAAGCGTGCCGAACGTGTGCGTCAGCGCGTCGAAAAGGCTCATCCCGCCGAGCATGAGGAGCGCGGCCTGCGCAACGGTGAGCCCGGTGTAGATATACCAGAGAATCTTCGAAGTCTCGGTGATTCTGGGCGTCAGCTTGTCCACCGTGGGTCCCGGAGCCTCAGCCTTGACGAGCTGCAGCCCCCCGATTCCGAGCAGCGGAAGGACGGCCACAGTGAGCACCACGATGCCCATCCCGCCCAGCCAGTGGGTGAGCGAACGCCAGAACAGCAGCGAGCGCGGCAGCGCTTCGATATTGGTCAGGATGGAAGCTCCCGTGGTGCTGAAGCCGGAAATCGTCTCAAAAAAGGCGTCGGTAAACGAAGGAATGGAGCCCGAAAGGTAAAACGGCATCGCACCGAACAGCGACGCCATGATCCAGCTCAGCGTCACGAAGAGGAACCCGTCCCTGGTTGACAGAGTGTCGTTTTTCTCATTCGCGAAAAGCGTCAGAAACAGCGCGGCGATCGCAAGCATTGACAGCACGGGCGCCGCGAACGCCATGACGCCGATCCCCTCGTCGCAGTACAACGATATCAGCGCCGGTATGATCATAAAACCCGCAAGGATGGCGAGCAGAATTGAGATCGTCTTCATCACCTGTTTCGGGTTCATGAGCCGCTGTAAAAGAGCTTTTCAATTCCCGAAACGCTCTCTTTCCCCGTTATAATCAGAATATCGTCGCCGTCCCTGATGACGAAGTTGCCACCGGGAATGAATATCTTCTGGTCCGTGCTTCCGTCCGGAATGAAGAGGTCGGGGTGGCGCGTCACCGTGAGGATCAGCGAGTTGCCCGGCAGGCTGATGTCCCTGAGCGCCTTGCCGCACACGGGGCTGCCGGGCTGCACGTTCATCTCAATGACTTCCGCTTTGCCGTAAAAAATGCTGTGGACGCTTTCAATGTTCTTGCCGCGGATGTACTTTAAAATCGTATCCGCGGTGCTGAACCTGGGGCTGACGGTCGAATCGATACCCAGCCTGGTGGCGATATTCAGGTAGCTGTGCTGGTTGACAAGCGCGATCGCGCGCCTGACGCCCTTCGCTTTCGCGTACGCGGCCGCGAGGATGTTGAGCTCCTGATTGTCGGTGGTGGTGATGATCAGGTCGGAATCCTGTATCCGCTCCTCATCGAAAATTTCCTCATCGGAGATGTCGGCGTTGATCACAATCGCATCCGGAAACTCCTCCGCGACGGCCTTGCACCGCTCATAGTCCCTCTCGATGATTTTTATCCTCCGCCTGCGGATAAGGCGCTCGGTGACGTACGTCCCGATCTTCCCGCCGCCGACTATAACAACGTCCTTCAATTCGGCCTTCGCAAAACCGATGTTTGAGAATATTTTCTCGAAGTTTTCCGTCGAGGCCACAAGGTACACGTTATCGCCTTCCCGGATCACCGTCTGCCCCGAAGGGACTATAAAATCGTCCCCCCTCATGATGCCGGCGATGAGGTAGTCGCCCTTCAGCTTTTCCCTGACGTCGATCAGCGTCCTGTCCC
>CAZPZJ010000122.1:7443-10918 GCA_964591055.1 uncultured Leptospiraceae bacterium | reverse complement strand
ACAAAGCGGAGAAGGAGGGGCTGCCGCAGATTGCGCACCTGTTCAGGGCTATCGCAGCATCGGAAGGCGTCCATTCAAGAAGGCACTTTCGCCTGCTTGAGGTGATCAAAGACACGCAGACCAATATGGAATACGCCTTCCAGCAGGAAAACGCCGTCAACGGCAATTACTACCCCAAAATGATACAGGAAGCCGAGGATGACGGAGAAAAGGCCGCCGCGCTGGTATTTTCGCAGGCCAAGGACGTTGAGGGCGTCCACGCGAAACTCTACCGCAAGGCCCTGGAGCACCTCACCGAGGAGGAGTTTGTGGAATACAATGTCTGTTCGGTGTGCGGATTTGTCAGCGAGGGCGACGTGCCGGACCGCTGCCCGGTGTGCAACGCTCCCAGGGACAAATTTTTCAAAGTGGAATAATGAGCTTTCGGAAAACGCCTACACGCGGTGTTTCTGTATGAACTTGAGCGCGTCTCCCGTGCTGTGGAACACTGCGTAGTAGTCGAACATTTCCGGATGGGCAAGCATGATGTCGTTGAGCAGCTGCTCGCTCATGACGAGCACCATGTAGTTGTTTACCTTCCTGACCACCTCAAGGGATTTCATGAGAACGCCGATCACCGGATTGGACACCCCGGTTACCGCCATAACGTCGAGCAGGTAGCCGGTGTGCGCATGCTGCTTGCCCGTTTCGCTGACGATGAAGTCGAGAATCGCGTTGGCCTCCTCCTTGCTGATCGATGGCACGTTCACTTTCCCTATCAGGGTGTCATAATCCGCAAGATAGTTGTAGGTAAAAAGCTCGCTGACAGCGCGCATGGGCATGCTCCTATATCGTAGAGTTACAGTTTCATTATCGGCATGTTGATACTGTATCACCAGTCCTCCGCATAAAATCAATAACTATTCACTTTTTTATAGGGATGCTTGACGGGTGATGATAAAATCATTATATTTTAGTATATTCTTTATTTCTTAATATTGGAGAAAGAGATGAAACCCTACAATAAAAAATATGCCTGCACAACTTGCTCCCGGACCGTCACTGTTGCGGGAATTCACGAAGAGCCCGGGTGCTGCGGCGGGAAAATGGAAGAAATACCGCTTGAACCCTGTGTGAACGCGCCGCATGCGGAAATGGCGCGAAACGGTGAAATTGAAGACGCGTGCGATGACGGAAGGGGTGTGTGAACTGGCTCCCCGGGTCGGGGGAATATGCTGATTGTGATGACCGGGGAATGACGGCGTTGCTGTCCCGGGCCTGAGGGATGTGACGGTTTTCATGTGGAGGGGGAAGCGATGTCAGCCAGTCCACTCTGGGTAACGATTGATACACATAATTTTTGTTTGGAGCACTTATTGTAATTGACCCGCTGCCGTCCACTCCGTTCAATGTAACCTGGATTTGTATGTATCGCGAACATTATCCGGGGTAACAGTGCAATGAAACAGGACGCTCGGGAATACCTCTCCCTCGGAGACGCTCATTACGAAAAGCGCGAGTACTCATCGGCCGCCGAGCACTACCAGAAGGCCATTGAAATCGATGAGACGTGCTTCCCCGCCTATAAAAAACTCGGAATCATTTCGCACGAAACGGGGGATTGTGACAACGCCCTCTTCTACCTTGAGCGGGCAACGGAAGTCAAATGCGGCGACGGAGAGGTGTACGCGGTGATGGGCGACGTGTATCTCTCCATGGAAAACTGCGAGAGGGCCGTTGAAAACTACTGCAAGGCGATCGAGCGCGGATGGGAAACCCCAGAGATGTATTACAATCTGGGAAGCATCGCGGGCGAGGCCGGTGACGTGAGAAAATCCGACGAGTACTTCTCCCGCTGTATCGATCTGTGCGACACGGCACCGCGGAAAATTGACCGGCTCAACCGCATTGGAAATTTCTACTATAACATCGCCGAGTATGAACGTGCCGAGCCGTATTACCGCCGGATCATCGACATCGACGGTACGAGGGATTTCGCATTCTGCAACCTCGGCAACCTTGAAAACGCCATGGGGAAACGAAAAGAGGCGTTTGAGCACCTTTCAAGGGCCATTGAGCTCAATCCCTCAAACATCAATGCGCTCAACAACCTGGGAAACTGGCACTACCAGGCCGGTGATTACGGGGAAGCGGAAAAGCTGTACAGGAGATCGCTTGAAGTGGACGGGCGCTATGTGCTGGCGTATTACAACCTTGGCAACGCCCAGGCGGCGATGGGGGAAAAGGCGAAGTCCAGGGAGAGCTACCGGAAAGCGCTCGAGTTCGATCCGGGCTATGCCCCCGCGCGCAGCGCGCTCAGGAGGTCTCCGCATGTATACGCGGCGAGGGTGGCGATGCCGGCCCTTCTGGGCGCGATGTTCGGGGCGAGCCTGTGGGCGTCTGTTGAAATCGCCTTTCACCTGTATCAGCTCGGCGTTGCACTCGGGGTTGTGCTCGCCGCGGTCAGGATGATTTCCGCTTCGAACATGCGCGAGCGCGTCCTTGACGCGGTCATTGGCTTTCTAACGGGGTGGTGGGCCGCCGCAGCGGGATGGGCGCTTTTCTCCGGTTTGTACCTGGAATCTCCCGTCATCGGCCCGTGGATTCCCGCGGCGCTTTCGGGAGCGCTTGCGGGGATCGTCGCGGGGATTGTTGACCTCAGGAGGCCGGGCATTTTCAACTCCGTGCTTCGAAGGATTCGCCTGGCCGTGCTGCCGCGCACGGTGAACCGCATGATCGACATGATGCAGTAACCTCCCGCCCGCCGGCAGGAGCGCTGCCGGCGCATGCGCCTTTTCTCATGCGGCCGGGCCCGCCTGTTCGAGAAGGCTCTCCACGTCCCGAAGGCTTGGCGCGCCAAGCATCGCCTCTGCGAGCGCACGGGCGTCATCGATTAATACGGCTGCGATGGCCTTCTTGATCGCGGGCATGTATTGCGGGTCGATGCTCAGGGAGCGCAACCCGATGCCAAGCAGAAACGGAATGTACCGCGGCTCGATCGCCATGTCGCCGCAGACGGAGGCTTCGATGCCCGCTTCGATCGCCGCGTCAGCGATCGCCTTCAGGGAGCGCAAAATGGCCGGATGGTGAGGGACATACATGTCGGCGACTTTTTCGTTGGTCCTGTCCACCGCAAGCGTGTACTGTATGAGGTCGTTGGTGCCCACCGAGAAGAAGCCCGATTCTGCGGCGAGCTCGCGGATGATCGGGATTACGGATGGAATTTCCACCATGATGCCGATGAGCGGCTCCCGGTTGAATTCTACGCCTTCCGCCGAGAGCTCGTCCATGCAGCGGCCCACCATCTCCCGCGATTCGCGAAGCTCGTCCAGCGACGAAATCATGGGGAACATCAGGCGAAGCGGGCTTCCGTGGCCGGCGCGAAGGATCGCCCTTATCTGCTGGCGGAAGATGTCGGGATGCCTGAGCGAAAAGCGTATCGAGCGCATGCCAAGAAAGGGATTCTCCTCGCGCACGCCCTGGTAGTAGGACAGCA
>CAZPZJ010000122.1:3697-7343 GCA_964591055.1 uncultured Leptospiraceae bacterium | reverse complement strand
GAGCGCATGCCAAGAAAGGGATTCTCCTCGCGCACGCCCTGGTAGTAGGACAGCACCTTGTCCCCGCCGATATCGAGCGTGCGGAAGGTGACGGGAAGGCCCTTCACGTCGTGGATGAGTTTGCGGTAAATCACGAACTGCTCCTCTTCAGAGGGGAAGGTGCTCCTGATCATGAAGGGAAACTCCGTGCGGTAAAGCCCCACCCCGTCGTACTGCGCCTGCCCCACGCGTGAAACGTCGCTGAGCAGGTTGATGTTGATCGCAAGGTTGATCCTGGTCCCGTCGGACGTGGCGGCGGGGCGGCGAAGCATCCCCGTATCGAACACGAGCGCATCGCCTGCGCGATCGCGCGCCTCAAAGCGTGACAGCACTTCCTGGCCGGGCCTGACGTAGAGGTTTCCCACGTCGGCGTCGAGCAGCACGGGAGTGCCGTCCGGCAGGTCTATGAGCGCTGGCTCATCGATGAAGAGAGTCGGGATTTCCAGGGAGCGCGCCAGGATGCCCACGTGCGAGGTGACGCCTCCGCTCACCAGCACAATGCCGGCGGCGCCTTCGGCGGCAAGCTTCAGAAGGTCGGAAGGGAACAGGTCGTGTGCGATCACCACCCGTCCCCGGCAGGAGCATGACGCGCCGGGACCTCCGTTGAGGTGCGCGATGATGCGCCCGGCGAGGTCTTCTATGTCCTGCACCTTTTCGCGGATCAATGGATTTTCGCTTTCCCGGAAGATGTCCCTGTAGTGCTCAAAGACGCTGCGCACGGCCCGGCGCGGCTCGACGCCCCCGGCGATCTGCGCTTTCATTCCCCCGGTGAAACCGCTGTCCTTGATCATCAGCAGGTGCGAGGCGAAAATCAGCGACGCCGCGTCCGAGAGCTTTGCCTCCACCTTCTGCTGAAGCTCTTCGAGCTCCCTTTCTGTTTCAAGAAGCGCCCGTTCGAAGTCCTCCGCCGTCGCCGGCTCCGGGTGACCGCCTTCCGGATGGTCGAGCGCGCCCGTGCGGTGAAACACGATCGCGCCGGCCATCGCACTGCCGGAGGACGCGGATTTTCCCTTGAGAAAAGTGAGCTTCGTGAAATCGATGTCCTTCCTGCGCGGGGAAAGCCCCTCGCGCATGGACATGAGCAGGCGGATGTGCTCAAGCATTGAGGCGAGCTGGGAGGCCGTCGCCCTGAGCGCCAGCTCGTCCTGCGTGTCGAAATCATCGTCGCGCTCCCGCTGCACCGCCAGGACTCCTATGGGCGTGGCGCCCCTCACGATGGGAATCGCCAGAAAGGCCTCGAAGAGCTCCTCGTTGCTGCCGGGATAAAACCTGTACCTGGGATTTTCACTGCCCACCTTCTCCCGGACGGTTTTGCGCTCCAGAAGCGCCGTACCGACAAGGCCCTCTCCGGGTTTCAGGCGGATGCGGTTGACGGAGTCGGGGGCAAGGCCGCGCGTGGCCTTGAGCACCAGCTCATCTCCTCCCTCGTCGTAGAGATAGATTGAACATACGCCCGCCTTCATGTGGGTCGCCACCATGTCCACCGTCCTGGCGAGGAAATCGTCGATGCTGCTCTCCTCGAAAAGCCTGTTGAGCTCCCCGATGTCGCAGAGCATTTTAACGTGGTCGGTGGACATTGCGATTCTCCCTAAGGCGGTTTCGGAAGCCAGCCTGCGAGGAGCGGCTTCAGAAGATCATTTGACTCCCTTATGAGCATTTCGTCAAGCATTGAAGATGGATCGCGCACAAACGGGCCGGGTTTCAGGTCGCCGGCCGCGTGTTCCATGAGGAGCCGTATGCTTTCCGGTCCGGCTTCGAGATGAAACTGGAGTGCGAGCACATGCTCGCCGTACGCGAATGCCTGGTTTTCGCAGGCCTCGCTTTGCGCGAGGCGGACCGCAGCGGATGGAACGCTGAAGGTGTCGCCGTGCCAGTGGAACGCGGCGAAGACGGGCGGCATGAGGCGACCCGCCCCGCAGGAATCCGCTTCGGTGGTTTTTGTAACCGGAAACCACCCGATTTCCCGGTGCGGGTTGGCGCGCACCCCCCCGCCCAGCACCTGCGCGATCATCTGTGCGCCCAGGCAGATGCCGGCCACTTTTTTCCCCGCGGTGATGCACTCTTCAATGAGCTTCTTTTCACGGATCAGCCATGGATGCGCATTTTCATCGTGCACGCTCATGGGGCCGCCGAGCACGAACAGGGCGTCGAACGATGCGGGATCGGGAAGGGCTGCTCCTTCGAAAAGGCGCGTTCCCGTGACGACGTACCCCAGGTCGCGTGCGTATTCGGCGATTTTCGCCGGGCCCTCGAAGGAAACGTGCTGCAGGTAATGGACTCTCATATCGGCCTCCATGATGCTGTTTGGGCGCAGAATGGACTTTCAACCCCGTTTCCCCAGTACATTTTTTTGCACAGCATGAAAAACGCCGATATTTTACCCGGCGTTCATGCGCTTTGCGGGGGAAAAGGTATTGACGCGGGGAGGAGCTTTCCGCAGCATTCCCTGACCAAAGGCAAGGAGCGCGACATGGAAGGAAAGGCCATCAAGCAGAGTAAAAATATAATCGCCCGCATGATGCTCCCGCAGGACGCGAACCCGTCCGGCAACGTGCACGGCGGCGTGATCATGAAGGAAATTGACAACGCGGCGGGCATTGCCGCAGCCAAGCATTCGCGCATGTTCTGCGTGACGGCGTCCATCGACCGACTTGACTTCCACAACCCGGTCTTTGTGGGCAATCTCCTCATCGTAAAATCGAGCGTCAACATGGTGGGCAACACTTCGATGGAAGTGGGGGTGCGCGTCGAGGCCGAGGACATCCTTGCGGCGGCCGTGAGGCACATCGCGTCGGCGTACCTGACCTTCGTGGCGATGGGTCCTGACTTCACGCCCGCGAAGGTCCCGCCGCTGGTGCTCGAGACCGAGGACGACCGGCGGAGAAACCACGAGGCGCTGCGGCGCAAGGAGTCGCGCCTGGCGCTGAAGACGCGGGAGAAGCAGTGCCAGACGCAACCGGGGGCATGCTATGACTGAGCAGGGAGCCGTGTCCAGGGTGAAGAACCCGTGTTCGTTTTCCGACCGATACAGCAAAACGGTGTTTGGAGTGACCATCCTCACCTCGTCACACCGCGAGATCCGCAGGCTGGGCAGGGAGAACATCGCGCCGTCCATTCACGGCCACCGCTTCTGGGGGTCGAGCTACCTTATCATGGACTACCTGATTGCCAATCCTCTCAGGAAAGGCGTCAGGGTGCTTGATATAGGCTGCGGGTGGGGGATCGGCGGCATTTTCTGCGCAAGGGAGTTTTCCGCGCGCGTCACCGGGATCGACGCCGACGCCGACGTGTTTCCGTTCCTGAAGCTCCACGCCGGGATTAACGGAGTGAGCATCGCAACCGAGCAATGGAAGTTCCAGCAGCTCAAGGCCGACAGGCTGAAGCGGGAAGAGGTGATGGTCGGGGCCGACATCTGCTTCTGGGACGAGCTGGTGGACCCGCTCTACAACCTGCTTCGCCGCGCCAGGAAGGCCGGGGTGAAAAAAATAGTGCTTGCCGATCCCGGCCGCTCCACCTTCAGAATCCTGTGCGAGCGGTCCGAAAAACACCTCGGGGGGCGCGCCATCGACTGGCGCGTGAAAAACCTGCCGAGGGCCGCGGGAACGCT
>CAZPZJ010000122.1:0-3597 GCA_964591055.1 uncultured Leptospiraceae bacterium | reverse complement strand
ATGATGAAGGTGATGCCGGCGGGGTTGGTGCACACGTGGCGGTGGGCGCCGCCCACCTGCGTCATCGCTTCGTTCGTGGTGACAGTGTGGCCGCACCGCCGGCAGATGATGGCGCGCTTTCTCCGCGTTTCGGTTTCATCGCTCTCGCCGGGGTGCTCATCCGCGATCGCGATGTGGACGCCTTCGGTCTGCTTGAGCGCCACGCCGCGTGATGGGCTTTGGTCGATGATGGTTTCAAAACAGGCGCTGATCATTTCTCCGACCTCATGGCGTAATGGCTCATGGGCGGTCAATCGCCGCTCCCGCCTTCAAAATACTGCGATGCGGCATTCCGTTCAAGCATGTTCTCCGTCATCAACGCCGATTTATGTGAAAAAAGTAAACATAAATTTGATTAATGTTAAATTGACGCTACTATTAAAAACGCCGGTGCGGTTTTCGGCCATACCGGCTGAAGTCCATATTTATTCCCTTGTTAATGTTACAATTCTTCCATTACCGTATTCCCCTGTCGATACACAGGGGACTTTTTTTGGAGTGCCGGGCGATGCGCTTTCCGGACGCCGCGGCGTTTATCGACCCATGCTGATGCCGATTAACTCCGCGCACTGAATGAGCTGCGAGGTCTCCGGCACGGTGCGCACTTTACCTGCGAGCTCGGAAAGCGGCACCAGCTCGATGTCGGGCGTTTTCAGCGCGACCATGGTGCCGAACTTCCCCTCGGCCGCCGCGCGAACGGCCTCGCTCCCGAGCCTTGTGCCCAGGACTCGGTCAAAGGCGCACGGCGATCCCCCGCGCTGGATGTGTCCAAGCACGGTGCAGCGCACCTCCAGGTCAATGCGCTTTTTGATCTCGTCGGCCAGATACGCTCCCACGCCGCCCAGCTGGGGCACTCCCTGCAGGCGGGTCGAGGCCGAGGATTGCGTGATCACATCTCCCCCTTCCTCCTTTGCGCCCTCGGCGACCATGATGATGCTGAAGGGGCTTCCACCCTGCGCGCGGAATTTGATCTTTTCCACCACGCGGTCTATGTTGTAGGGTATTTCCGGTATGAGAATGATGTGCGCCCCGCCGGCGATCCCCGACTCAAGCGCGATCCAGCCGGCCGTGCGCCCCATCACCTCGAGGATCATTACGCGCTGGTGGCTCTTCCCCGTGGTGTGCAGCCGGTCGAGCGCGTCACAGGCCACCTCGACGGCGGTCTGAAAGCCGAACGTGTAGTCGGTGCCTTCGAGGTCGTTGTCGATGGTTTTAGGGATGCCGATGACCCTCGCCCCTTTTTTGTGAAAGCGGTACCCGATTTCAAGAGTGCCCTCGCCCCCCACGACGAAAAGGCAGTCCAGGCCCAGCGATCTGTAGGTCTCGATCGCCCTGTCCGAGTAGTCACTGACGCTGATGGAGCCATCCGGTTGCAGCTCGCGGTATTCGAATGGATTGCCCTTGTTGGTGGTGCCGAGGATGGTGCCGCCCAGCGTGAGGATGTCCCTGGTGGCGCGGATGGTGAGCTGCTGCGTCTGCCCGCTGATGAGCCCCTCGAATCCTCCCTCAATGCCGACGACCTCGGCGTTGTGCCCGATGATGGCCGCGCGCGTCACCCCCCTGATCACCGCGTTCAACCCGGAGCAGTCGCCGCCTCCTGTGAGAATGCCTACACGTGTGAGCGCCATAATGTGCCCCCTGAATTCGATAGTATGGTCAGTGATTACCCATACCATAAAGGGACCTGCGAGTCAAGGATTACATGAAACGGGGATGCCGGAAGCGGTTCCTTCCGGCCGGCGCGAGTCCCCGGATTCAGCGTGTTACCGGAGTGATTTTACCCTGTTTTCAAAGCGCCGCATCGTGTCATCGTGGTTGCCGACGGCCTCGAAGATGATGGCGCCCTTTTTATCGAGCAAAAACATCGCCGGCACTTTCGGCTCCTTCATGTAGCGCTTCGCCGTCTCCTGGTAGATGTCCAGCAGGCACTCGTGGGTGACGTTGATGCCGTTTAAAAACTCCAGCGCTTTTTCCTTCCCCTCGCGGTCGATATTGACGAGCAGCAGATCGAAGCTGTTGTAGCGATCTTTGATGCTCATCACCTCGGGAATTTCCCGGCGGCAGGGGGCGCAGTAGCTTGCGAAAAAGCAGATCGCGACAGGCCTCTGTTTTTTCAGGCACGAGTTGAGCGTTACCAGGTTTCCCTGTGTGTCGAACAGCGCGAACGAAGGGGCGTTGCGGGCGAAGAGGCTGTTTGATAGGATAAGAGATGCTGTCAGAACCGAGAGTAGTGCAATTCCGCCTTTTTTCATGTCACCCTGTCTCCTGATGGTTTTCAGGGGATTATCATCTTGAAGTAGTATTATGGCAAATACAATTTTTCCTGCGTGAGGGGAAGGACTTGAAAGGGGAATAATTGTATATTTTATGCAATGGATTTAAACGCCATCGGCGGGAACGTGCACGGTTGCATCGGGAGCTTCAGTCCGGTGGTGTGCTTTAGGGAAGAATTGCTGATATGGGAATTGTGCGCGGGCGTCAGAAGGTGCAAACAGCCATGCTTGCCGTGCTGTGCGCTTTCCAGCTTGAGTGCGGAAGCGAGTGCGGAGGTGTTGCCATGATCGGGAAAGGCCGGGTGATTGAGCTGCCGTCTCCGAAATTAAAGGGGGCCGTGTCGGTGGAAGAGGCGCTCGCATCAAGGAGGTCGCGGCGCGTATTCGCGGATTCAACGCTTTCAATCGGGGATGTCTCGCAGCTTCTCTGGGCCGCGCAGGGCGTCACCGCTGAGGGAGAGCTCAGGACCGCCCCTTCCGCCGGCGCGCTCTATCCGCTTGAAGTGTATGTCGCGGCGGGCAGGGTGCGCGACCTTGCGGCCGGAGTGTACCGCTATCTGCCCCGCTCACACTCCATTGAGATGGTGAAAGAGGGGGACGTCCGGTACGATCTCGCGCTCGCCTCGCTTGGCCAGAAATGCGTCGCCGACGCGCCGGCAGTCATCGCAATAGCCGGTGTCTACCGGCGGACGGAATCGAGATACAAAGAGCGCGCGGTGCGCTACGTCCATCTCGAGGCGGGGCACGCGGCGCAGAACGTCTACCTTCAGTGCGAATCGCTGGGGCTTTGCACGGTCGCAGTGGGCGCGTTTTCGGACGCGGATGTGGGGCGCGTCCTTTCAATGCGGCCGGGCGAGGATGCGCTCTATCTCCTTCCGATCGGGAAAAAGTGACACAAAGTAATTGCCTTTGCGGCGGTCATGGATTTTTATGTCCGGATTGGCGATGTCCGGCGCGGCGGCAGGTCCGCGTGACACAGATCGCCCGGGGGATGAAATGAGAGGAATTGCAGCGGTATGCGCAACCTTTATTGGAGCGATGATGATCGCGACGACAGGTTCGGGAAATGAACGCGACGGTATTGGTATTGTTGCCGGAGTTGATTATTTCAGCAGCTACTTCTGGAGGGGAGATTTTGTGTATGGCGAAGGGCGTGGCGTGTTTTTCCCCTTTGCAGACCTTGTTTTCAGTGATCCCGGGATAACGCTCTCATGGTGTGGCGAATACGCGTCGGAGGCGGTCGGCGATGGGGCGAGTGAAGAAGAGAAAATATGGTACGCCGCGG
>CAZPZJ010000121.1:7418-10969 GCA_964591055.1 uncultured Leptospiraceae bacterium | reverse complement strand
TGGTGAATTTCAGGCGGAACGCCATGCGGACCAGCCACGCGGAAAAGTCCAGGTACCCGATGCTTGCAGAATAAAGCGTATCCCTGGAATATCCCTTTCTCAGGACGTATCGGTTCGCGTTCCTGGGAAATGATTCAGAAAGCGGGCCGAGGACGATATCTTTGACCGCGGGATCGAGCTTGCGCGGTGAAAGGCCTTTCAGAAACGGAAGCATCTCGTCGAGGTCGAATTTGAAACGGGTGTCCCTGTAGTAATAAAGGAAGAACAGGTCAAGGTTATAGCAGAAAAGCAGGTTCTGTTCGCGGAAATGATACCGGTCCTTTTTCAGCCCCGTATGGGGAAACCCGGACCAGTAGAACATGTACGGGTGAAAAAGGGAGTCGGCGATAATGTGAGAAACGTATCCGTAGAGAAACGCCCTCTGTGTGGACGCCCACTCCGTGTTGTGATCGGTGTGCGCGATGATCCGGTCAAGCATGGAGCCCAGCAGCTTTGCGCTTCCGCCGTTGTGAAGGATGAACGACATCCGGGAGCCGAACGGGGAGTTCCGCCTGAGGATGTTGTAGTCGAAGATGTCGGGGCCGATTGAGCCGAACAGCGCCGCCTTCCGGCGTGACGGATCGTGCAACAGCGTTTCAACCGATTTCGAAAGGTAGCTGCGGAATTTCTTCTTTCTCAGGTGCGCGATCGATTCATGCAGGATGAAGTTGTGGGTGATGATGCCGGGCATGCGATGAATTCGGCCTCCATAAGTGCTCTGTAAGGCATACATGCCCTTTGAAGAGAAAAAAAGTCAAATGATTTCCCATGAATATGGAGCCATGCGCGCAACAGGCGGGGCGGCGATGACGTCATGAAGCCGCACAATGTGCTTGACGCTCAACATGCGGAGGGATTCACTAGTCAAAAATCCGTATACCTGTCACAGGAGAGCTGGTATGAAAAAAATTATTCTCACGCTGGTAATGCTTGGCCTCTTCATCGCCTCCACGCTGACTGCGAATCCGCGCCTCGCTTCACAGCACAAGAACATGAAGAAGGACGGCAAGGCCATCAACTGCAATTACTGCCACAATGACGCGAAAGTGCCCCGCCAGAAGGGAAGCTATCCCAAGGCGAAGGTGGACGCGAACAGGATGTGCAGGGGCAGCGGGTGCCATCCCCGCTAAGGTCGTTATTCTGCGTGTCCGCGCGCAATCCTGATATCTCCCGGCCGATGCGCCGGGAGATATCAGGGGCCTTTCTCCCCCCTGTTATCGTACACAACCGATTGTCAATGTGACGTTGATCCCTCCGAAATTGAAGGGAATTAATTTATCCGCGGGAAGGTTCAGGGCTTTTTCGTGCTCCCTGCCCGGGACGATGATCGCGTAATGACAGCCGCGATACGCGGAGCGCATGGTGTCGCCGATCTGCCGGTAGAGTTTCAGCGATTCGCGCCCGCATGCAATGCGCTTGCCGAATGGCGGATTGATGACGAAGAGAGATCGCCCGTCGGGGAGAGGGAACGGGGGCAAGGAAAAAAAGTCGCGCGTTTCCGGAACAATATATTCGGCGAAACCGCTTCGTTCCAGGTTTGCCTGCGCAACACGGACGCACTCGGGGCTTTTGTCCGCGCAGAGAATTGTTACGCCAGTTTCCCCCGGATTTTTTACCTCCGAAAGGAGCCTGTCCCTGAGGTGAGCGAATGCCCGCGGGCGGAATCCCGGCCACGTCTGAAAGATGAAATTGCGCCGGGCGCCGGGAGGAGCGCCGGTTACAAGGGTCGCGGCTTCTATGGAGAAGGTTCCCGAGCCTGACATCGGGTCGATGATTGTCCTGAAAGAGCGCGCGTCCGATTCACGGAGAATGAGCGAGGCGATGGTCTCACGGAGCGGGGCGCCTGAGACATGTTCCTTGTAGCCCCTTCGGTACAGCGGCTCGCCGCTTGTGTCTATGCTGATTGTGCAGACATCGTCATCGAAGCGGGCATACACGCGCTGCGCCGGGGGCATGTCTTCGCTACCGTGCGCTTTTCCTGCCTGCCTTCCATACATTTCCATCCTTGACCTGATAGCCTCAAAGAGCTCATCGGCGATCCTTTCCGTGTGCCGCAGGCGGGAGCGATGGCAGGCAACGCTGAACGCAAGGGGGGAGCCGTTGCCGAGATAGAGTTCCCAGGGCAGGCCTGCCGCTTTCTTCCGCAACACGTCGAAGTGAATCGCCTTGAAAACTCCCGCCCGCATGAGTATCCGGGTGATGGTGCCGGAGAGGAGGTTTACGCGGAAGCAGTCGCTGATGGAGCCCTCGAAGGAAATTCCTCCCGGCGGTTCGGGACGCGGGTTCGCAATGCCGATTTCCTCGAGCTCGCTGACGGATGTCGCCTCAAAGCCGGGGAGTGTGACCGCGAAGAACGAATGTGTCCCGGCGCCTATATGACGGCGTATCCTTCGGGTGATTCCTTTTTCAGAATAATCCATGGCCTTTCACGAAAGCTGCTTCCTTTTCAGTATCGCGAGCGTTTCAACGTGGGGAGTCTGCGGAAACATGTCGTAGGCTTCAAGCGAGCGGATCGCGTAGTTGTCAAGGGCGATCAGGTCGTTGCGGAGGGCGATGGGATTGCATGACACGTAGATGATTGTTGCGGCCCCGCACTGATTGAGCGCCCCGGCGGCTTTCGGGTGGATGCCCGCCCTCGGCGGGTCGATGATGACTGTATCGTAAGTCTCCCCGCTTTCTTTGAGGTACTGCAGCGAATCGCCGCACAGGAAGGAGACGTTTTCAATCGAGTTCAGTCGCCTGTTCTCTTCGGCGCACGAGACCGCTTCGCCGAGAATCTCGACGCCGGTCACGTGTTTCGCCCTTGAAGCGACATAAAGGCCGATGCTTCCCACGCCGGAATACAGGTCAAGCACCCGCTCCCCGTCCACCTCGTCGCGGATTGCGCGGTAGAGCGCCAGCGCAATCTCTGAATTGGACTGGAAAAAGGAGTTGGGCGTTATCCTGTAGCGAATGCCGTCAAACGTCTCTTCTATGTAGCCGAGCCTGACTGTTTCAAGCACGGGGCCGAAGCTGAGGTCGGCCATGCCGTCGCTGAGAAGAATTGACACCGAGTCGGCGGCCTCGACGATGGGCTCTATTGAGTCAGAAAGACGGTTTTCGGGATGGGCCACGACAAAATTCACCATGACCTGCCCCGTGAAGCGGGCCTGCCTGATTACGCAGTAGCGCAGGTAGCCGCTGTGCGTCAGGTAATCGTATCCTTCCACGGCCGGGAGCAGGGAGCGCGCCTGTTTGAGCAGCGTATTGGCGCGCTCCTGGAGTATCTCGCATGACTCGATGTCCACGACGTGCCTGTATCTCCCCGCCTGCCGCAGCCCTATCTTTCCGAACGCGGTGACATAGTCCATCCGATTGCGGTACCGAAGCGGATGCGAGGGGATAATGGTCGTTACCGGGTGGATTTCGTCGAGGATCGTGTTCAGGTAATCAATCTTCAGCGAACACTGGCTTTCGTAGGGAATGTCCTGAAACATGCATCCCCCGCATTCACCGAAGTGCCTGCACGCGGG
>CAZPZJ010000121.1:0-7318 GCA_964591055.1 uncultured Leptospiraceae bacterium | reverse complement strand
CTGAATGGATCGGTCAGCATCACCCTTTCCGACGGCAACAACCTCGTCCAGGTGGCGGAGATGGGGAAGGGCGATTTTTTCGGCGAAATTTCTCTCTTCAACAATACGCCGCGCAGCGCGACCGTAACCGCGCTGGGGGATGTGCAGCTTGCATACATCGACAATCTCGATGAACTCAAGGCGTTCCTCTTGAGGAACCCGGCGTTTGCCGCGAAGATGGTGCATATACTCGCCCAGAGGCTCGCGAAAACCGATGAAATCCTGATCGGAAAGATAAGCGAGCTGAACAGAATCAAGCTGGTAAGAGATGTGTAGCGTCAACATGAGTATTGTTCGGGATCATTTAGATTTTTTCATGGAGGATAATTATGAGCATAAGCAATCTGTTTCAGACTGCCGACTGGAAAAAGGAAAAGCATGTGCCTGTCATTGAATGCCCCGACGAGGTGGCGGCGGACAGCGCGTTTGAAGTGAGGCTTGGCGTGGGAAAGGAAATCGCTCACCCCAACACCACGGAACACCATATCAGGTGGATACAGCTCTACTTCAAGCCCGAGGGAGACAAGTTTTCCTATCATGTCGCCAGCTTCGAGTTCACCGCCCACGGCGAGTCGGTTGAGGGGCCCAATACGGGCGCCGTGTACAGCGAACCGGTTGCTGTCGCGGTAATGAAAACAAAAAAGCCGGGCGTGCTCTACGCCACGTCATACTGCAACATCCACGGACTTTGGGAGGGTGAAAAGCAGATTAAGCTGAAATAGCATGGTAAAATCCCCTTCCTTCCGGAAGGGGATTTTTGTCAGTAGTAATGGGACCTGAGGTGCAGGCCGTCGTAGTACTTCCTTCCGAGGGTGATTTCGTCGATTTCCAGAATCCTTCTTGAGCGGTTGAGCTTGCGGTTGATGCTCGCGACCGTGTGCTCGTCCCGGATGATCATCTTCAGGTGCCGTTTGCACGACTCTTCTTCAGCAACGAATGAGTTCAGGTCGAAAAACATCCCGTTGAAGAACACTACCAGGGAGTGGGGCTTTCCGCTCTCGCATCCTGACGGGCTGTCCAGCTCTTTCATGTCGACAAGCGACACTTTCGAAAGCTGCACGCCTTCGTCAAGGCTCAGCGCCCTGTCGAACATGTCGGTGTCCCCGGTGTTGTAGTATTGTTCAATCAGCAGCCGCGCGAGAAGGCGGTTTGAATGGTCGTGGGCGGCGGAGATGAGGTTGAGCGCGTCGTTTTTGCTTAATTCTCCCAGCCTGAAAAGCGTCCCAATCTCGCCCACCGCATCGTGGTAGTATTGCCATAGTTTGGATATTTTCAGAGCGTACAGGCTCACGATTTCCCTTTTTTCAGCTTCCGGGAGGTCATCCTGATAAATCTGTGTGTAGAGCTGTTCGTGCGCGCTCATTGTGATCGCCGGACAATATTATTTAAATGTCACTTTCATTATATAATCACACGGCGGGGGAATCGAAAAAAAATTATGTACAAGGCGAATAAAAATGCGCACAATGATGGCAGGGCATTATTTTACCCCGGATTCGCGGGAAGGCCGGATTTGTATTGACACGGCCTGCTTTTCATGCGAACCGGTAATAACAGCGGAGCCATACCATGAATCTTCCAAATTTTGAAAACGCGACACTCACGCATATAAACGACGGCGTGCTGTTGTTCCATCAGAACAATCCGCTTGAGGACTACAGCTGCTGCGACGGGCTCATTGTGCTCCCCAAAGACGGTCGAAATCGCAATCCCATCGCGATAGACGTGAATGTAGAGCCCGTTTTGATCCGGCAGATCATTGACGAGTTCGGGCCGGTGAAAAACTACATATGTACTCACGGCGAAATGGACCACATTGCGCACCTGTACGTGTGGGAGGATTCGGGCGCCGAGGTGTATGCTCCCTTCCCCGAGTCGAATTATCTGACAGACCTCAATCAGTTCTACCTCGGTTTCGGGTTCAACGACGTGATGGAATACAGCTCGATCCAGCGGTTCGCGAGAATGAACGGTTACCACGAGTGCAAATGGGTGAGGGCCTTCAAGCCGGGGGACCGTCTGAAAATCGAAAACCTCGAGATGGAGACGATGCTGTACAAAGGGCATTCCCGGGCGAGCGTCGGGGTGTTGCTCGAAAAGGAAAAAATACTGCATATCGGAAACCTCGGGTTCGACCGGTCGTCTCCCGGGGCGGACGGCACCGGGCCATTCTACGGATACAGGCAATGTTCGCTCAACCGCTATTTCCGTGATATCGACAACGCCCGCTCCGTCTACACGGACAGGGCCCATTTCATGACGGCAAGCCACGGTTACCTTGTGGAAAAACCGGACATGAGTCCGTTCGACTACATGGAAGAAAAAATCAGGCAGAACCAGCAGAAGGTGGACTCCGCGTTCAAGCGGATCGATCCCCTCCCTCACTCGAAGGAAGAAACTTTCATCGAGCTCATGAAGCTCGATCTTTTCTTCCCCAAAAAAAAGGCGTACAGCTTCATGGTGGACATCTATACTCTCTGGGATTACTGGATGATACGCCACCACCTGGCGGATGTTCTTTTCTGAATGCGCGGCAGTGCGGTGATCACGGCGGATAGCTGTCCGTCAGAGATGCCCGTTTGTCAGCGCCGCGCCCGGCATGACATTATCATCACGCGTGTTCCGGACGTCGTCGGCCCAGGGCGGCCTGCTGCGGTGTTCCGGCATGTTTCGATCGGAGGAAACGCCATGCATGCTCCCGAGATTCCAGGCCTTGACATAAGCCCTGTCAAGGAAGATGTTTTTCTGGTGAACCAGAAAAAAACCTCAGGGCCGATGAGCTGCTGCAGCGGGCTCGTCGTCGCCGCGAAACAGGGGCGCAATAAAAATCCGATCGCCATAGACGTCAATGTCGAGCCGCAGTTCGTTGAAGCGCTCGTCGCCGCATTCGGGAGCGTGAAAGAGTACATCTGCACGTTCGGCGAGCTCAACCATATTGCGCATCTGCACGCGTGGGAGCGCTCAGGCGCCGTCATCAACGCGCCGAGGTCTGAGGCGGAGTACTGTGTTGATCTGAAACGTTACTCGAAAGGATTCGGTTATTCGAAAGCGATGAGATTTACGGTAGTCAGAAAAATAGCAGAGGCAAACGGCTTCGCCCCCTGCAAAAAGACGAAGCCGTACAGGCCGGGCATCATTTTCCGCTTCGACAATCTCGTAATAGGGACGATGCCGCTCAAGGGGCACTCGCCCGCGCATGTGGCGGCGGTGCTGGTCAACGAGAGAGTGCTGTTCATGGAGAGCCTTGCCGTAACGAACGATGGCGCGACGCGGCAGAGTATGGCGGGGGCCTGCGGGCTGCCGCAGTGTTCCCTGCCGAAGCTCATCCGTGATCTTGAGCTTGTTCGCACCGTCTTTCTCGAACATGCAGATACGCTCGTCGCCGGGGGACGCGTGTCGCATCGCCCGGACACCTCGGAAATCGACCGGATGATTGAGGCGGTCCATGACGACAATCGACTGGTGTGCGAAGCCCTGAACTCCCTGAGCCCGCTTCCCAAGTCGGAAAAGAAGCGCATCAGGGCGTTGCTCGACAGGGGGCTTTTCATGCCGGAAGGAGTTGTTGCGGATGACAGCCATGCCCGGATGCGTGAGTTCAGGGCGGCATGGGCAATACGGCACCATCTCCGGGACAGGATTGCGCCCTCTCATTGAATGAGCCGTGATCTCAGCACGATACCACAAGCGTAATAAATCCTTCCAATTGTGATTGACCCGGGCCCTGATGCCGATGTAGAATCCGCTGCGGTTTAAATGCGCATTCTGCATAAACGAAGGAGGAAACATGAAAAAGTTTCTTGTAGCGGCGTTATTTGTTCTGTGTGCGATTCCGCTTGCAGCACAGACGCAGGCTGAGCGCGCCTACATCGAGGGCAATGATTTCGGGTTTTCATTCTATACCGGCTTTGTGCTGTACGAGCCGATGGAATACAACATGACACGGAGCTTCGGAATCAATCTGATTTACCACCCGGTCAGCATTATCGCGATTGAGCCGGGATTCTTCTTCACCCGGATAGAGCAGGACGAGGAGAACAATATCTCGGGCAACGTCGATTCGGACCGCTCCACGGTCGCTGGAGGAAGCATCGGCGTGTTCCTGTACAACCACCTGGGCGGCAATCTCTACCTTTACGTCGGCCCGCGTGCGTCTTACATGAACGAGGATGTGACGTCGTACAACAATGAAAACAGCTCCCGAACGGAGAGAAAAGGCGATTACTGGGGAATCAGCGCGGTGTTCGGCATGAAATTCATGTTTAACGACCATTTCGCCGTGTTCGGGGATTTCGGGTTCGGTTATCTGCAACATGAATATGATTACAGGTACTTCAACAGCAGCGGAACGAAGACAACTGATCGCACAACCAAGGAAAAATTCTTCACTGCGGCCAGTGCGATTTTAGGTGTAACATTTTATCTGTAGGATATCATGTGCGGAAGGAAGTCCCGCCGTAACAGCGGGGCTTCCTTCGGTACCTCAACGGATTGTCTCCCCGCAGGTTTTTTCAAGCCAATTGATCCACTGATCGATGCCCTGGTCTTTCCTGCACGAAATCTCGAACACGGGAAGGGGGCCGTTTAATTCCTTCACGCTTTTGTCGAATGCAGCCTTATTGAAGTCCGTGTGCTCAATGAGGTCGATCTTGTTGAGCACGAGCGCTTTCGCCTCCCTGAAGAGCAACGGGTATTTTGCCGGCTTGTCTTCACCCTCGGTGACCGAGAGCACCGCCACTTTCGCAAACTCGCCGATGTCGAATTCGGCGGGACAGACGAGGTTGCCGACGTTTTCCACGAATATGATGTCCGTCTTCTTCAGATCAAATTCCGAAAGCGCTTCCTGAATGCTGATGGACTCCAGGTGGCATGCGCCATCGGTGTTGATCAGCACGATGGGCACATTGTGTTTCTGGATTCTACGCGCGTCAATATCGGTGGCTATGTCGCCTTCAATGACGGCCATGGAATAGCGGTTCTTCAGGCGTTCGATGGTTTTTTCAAGAACCGTGGTTTTCCCGGCGCCCGGGGAGCCGATCATGTTGATCATAAGGACTTTTTCACGTTGCAGCAGTTCCTTTATCTCGTCAGCTTTGTCCTGGTTTGCTTCCAGGATGTTTTTCAGGACCTTGATTTCCACTTAGATTTCTCCTTCGATGTGTTTGATGATCAGCTCCTCTCCCTCAATAACATCGAGGGAGGTATCGCCGCAATGTGCGCAGATGAAGACGTTGTTTTCCACTCCGGACTCCCTGCCGCAGGCTTTGCAGCGGACCAGGAGAGGTATGGTTTCAAGTTCCAACGCGGCCTTTTCCGCCATTGTGTCCTTTGATGCGGCCTCGAACGCGAACTGCATGACGTGAGGTACGATTTGGCGCAGTTCCCCGACCTGGAGCACAACCCTGGTGATTTTAACGAGGCCTTCTTTTTGCGCGATATCCTCGATGATGGTGATAATGTTCTGAATTATGCTCAACTCGTGCATGAATGACGCCGCCAGATGGTGTGATGAAAGAGGGTGGGGCGAAAACGGCGTGCAGCCTCACCCGATTACAGATTCGCCGCGGACTTGCGCATCCCGCAAGCATTTTTTAATGAACCTGTCGATGGACTCAGTAAAAGGTTTTTGAGAAAGGAGAAAGCCGCATCGCGGTTTGACGCTGCGCCCGGACTCAATCCTTCACAAAATTCCCATTCGTAACCGCGTATTGCGAGTATGAATGCGTGAGGGGGCGCAATGCCCATGTCGTCACAGAGGGCAAGCACCGACTGTGGCGACATGGAATGCGTGGTGAATCGTATTTCTTCCGCGGGAAATATTTCGCTGAACTCGAACGGCTCTGCCGCGATGTACGAGGCGTCGACGAAGATGACCGCGTCGATGCCCGCAAGCGCGGCGGCGTCTTCAATGTTCAGCTGATAATTCGCGTCGGTTGAAACTCCGGCCAGCCCTTCTTTTTCCAGCAGGACGACGATCTCGATGCCGAGACCGTCGTCCTGCCTTCCGGGATTGCCGTATCCGTATACAAGCACCCTCATACATTTTCCTACTTGAATCTCTCGTCGATAACGCTCCCGTGTGCGTCGACAACCTGCACATGGAGAGGCATCTGCCCTATCGCGTGCGTGGCGCATGAGAGGCAGGGATCGTATGCGCGGATGGCCATCTCGACCTTGTTCATCATGCCCTCGGAAATCTGCGCCTGGCCGTTCATCGCCGCTTTCGCAACAACGTTGACCGCCCTATTCATGGGCTCGTTGTTGTTGGTCGTGGACACGATGAGATTGGCCATTTCAATCTGGTCGTCGTCGTTGATCCTGTAGTGGTGGAACAGCGTTCCGCGGGGAGCTTCTACGAGGCCGACCCCTTCCCTGCGCTTGGAGCCTTTTGTGACAAGGTCGTTCTTCTGAAGATCGGAATCGTTCAAAAGGTCCTTGATCACTTCGCCCGAATGCAGGAGCTCGATCAGGCGCGCCCAGTGCATGTGCATCGACATGTTGTTGGGCTTGCCGCCGGTGTATGCCTTGTAAATCTCAAACTCCTTCTGCGCCTTCGGGGTCGGGATGAAATCACAGGTGTTGAGGCGGGCCAGGGGACCAACCGTGTACCATCCGTCCTTTTTGCCCAGGGATTTCAGGTACGGGAACTTCATGTAGCTCCATGATTTCACTTCCTCCCCGACGTACTTCAGATAGTCCTGATAATTGACGTCGTCGAGTATCTTCTTTCCGTTCGTGTCAACGGCCCGCAGCACGCCATCGTAAAGATCCATCGCTCCGTCCTTGCGAACAAGGCTCAGGTGGCTTGACGGGAACTCGGCAAAGCCGTCGATGTACGCCTTGTTCTTTGAGTGAAAGTCCTTGAACAGGTCGATTGCCCCCTGCGCCCAGTCGATCATCCTGTCGATGTTGAGCGGATCGGCGCCCTTCAGAAACTCGTCGCGCTCGGCGATTGAGAGGTTCTTGTTGATGCCGCCCGGTATCGCGCCGGTGCCGTGGATCTTCTTTCCCGCGGTCGCCCGTATGACTTCCTGGCCGAACTTCCTCATCATGACGCCCTGGACCGCGAGGTCCTTGAAATTCAACGCCACGCCTATGACGTTGCGTATCGCGGGATCCGCGTCGAATCCCAGAAGAAGATCGGGCGACGCCAGATGGAAGAAGTGCAGCGCGTGGGACTGGAACATCTGCCCGTGGTGCATCAGCCTTCTCATCTTCTCGCCTGTCGGGGTGAGCTTGTCGGCGCCCACGATCACGTCAAGCGCCTTGGCGGCCGCGAGGT
>CAZPZJ010000120.1:0-10988 GCA_964591055.1 uncultured Leptospiraceae bacterium | reverse complement strand
CTGGATGTCGAGGGTGCGGAGTACGTCTTTTTCGCGCCTGTGAGCGACTATCTCGTGGAAGCGGAAACGCTGATGGGCATCGCCTGTGTGCTTCATGAGGCCGGGGTGAGCTGGACCATCGCAACCGGCAACTATGACGCAATCAACTATGGACTCTTTTACAATGACGAACACCTTGAAACAATCATAGGCAACATGATAGCCGAAGTCCGCAGGTTGAAGGGGAAAAATATACTGATCGGCGAGTGCGGGCACGCCTTCATGAGCGCAAAGAAATTTCTTCCCATGTTCAACCGCGGGGAAGAGCTTCCGGTGGTGCACATCATCGAACTCACCTCCAAGCTGATCGCCGAAAAAAAGATCACGCTCGACACTCGCGCGATCGCCGAAAAAGTCACTTACCACGATCCCTGCAACATCGCGAGGCAGGGGTGGATCGTGGAGCAGCCCCGCTCGGTCATACGCTCCTTCATCAACGACTTCGTGGAGATGACGCCTGCGGGTTCTGATAATTACTGCTGCGGCGGCGGGGGCGGGACGGTCACCGTGAGCGATCTGAAGCATTACCGCATGAGCGTTGCGGGGAAAAAGAAAACGGAACAGATTGTGAAAACGGGTGCGGACATAGTGATTACGCCGTGCGCGAACTGTAAAAAGCAGATCGGCGAGCTGATCACGCATAACAAGCTTCCTGTGCAGCACGCGGGCCTGCATGATCTTATTTTCAAAGCGATAGTGATGAAGGGGGCGCACGCAGATGAATGAGCTTCTTGAATTTTCCCGGGGCCCCATGTTCAGGCTATGTTTCGCGCTTATGGTGCTTGGATCGGTTCGTCTCATCATCATGATTGTCGCTGACACTATGAGGATGAAAAGGCTCGCGAACAAGGCGGGCAATGGCGAAGTTGAATGCGCGGCGGAAACAATGAAGTGGATTCTGCCGCTGAGGTTGTTCAATACGTCCGGGTACTTTTTCAGCGCGGTATCGTTTCTGTTTCACGCAGGGATTCTCATCGTTCCGCTGTTTCTGCTGGAGCACATTATACTTGTTAAGAGGGCGACTGGTTTCGGGTGGCCGCCGCTTCCCGGAATCGCGGCGGACGCGCTCACGTTTGCAGTCATTATTTCAGGACTGATTCTTATGGGGTTCCGGATTCTACCCGCCGCAGGGAGGATGGTCAGCCGGCTTTCCCATTACCTGTCAACCGCGCTTGTCGTGGCTGTGTTCGCCACGGGGTTTTTGGCCGCGAGCGCGTATAATCCCGTGAGCTACGAAACGGGCATGATCGCGCATTCGATGCTTGGAAACCTGCTGATGGCGTCAATACCGTTTACACGTTTTTCTCACGCGATCCTTTTCCCGTTTGCCAGGTTTGTAACGCTCGCCGGGTGGGGTTTCCCTTCGAGCGCGGGGCACACCGTGGAGGAGGCGCATGACAATGCTGATTCCTGATGCATTGCATTGGAGTGTCCGGAGTAAAAGAAGCAGAGATATTCTGTAACGGTTGAAGAAAGATGAAAATGAAAAAAGAGAATATTAATATGCGCGCAGTATCTTCAGCCGCATCGATGATTGTGGTTGCGGCTGCATCATTCGCCTTTGCGTTTTTTTATCCCGGCTCACGGCCCATTTTCGGTGGATCGGTAGTATGCCCTTCGGGGTGGGAGCTGGTGAAGATTGATGGAAATGCAAACGGGCGATCTGTCAGATTCACGCATAAAAAGCACTTCGGGCGCGCGGGAGAGGGGGATGATTCATGCGCATTCTGCCACCATCTTGCGTTTCCGGGAAATGATATCACATCGTGTTCCCGCTGCCACACGGTGATGACGGGAAAACAATCAATATTCGATCACCAGGCGCATATTTCACGCTATCCGAAACACGACTCGTGCGCTAAATGCCACAGCGGCGACAAGTCTCCTGAAAACACGGTTGCATGCGCAACATGTCATCCTGATTACAAAGCGAAAACAGGAACATACATGTCGGTACGGGGCTACAGGGAAGCGATGCACGGCAACTGTTTCCAGTGCCATGATGAAAACGCGGCAACAGGCGGAAAAGCGGCGTTTTGCGGTACATGCCACGCACGGGGAGACGTCGAGATCAGGTAAAAAAGCGAGGTGCGGTGAGATTGCGTTCGTGATGTGAGTGATCCGCTCTAATTATAAGGAATATTTTTTAAAGGCAAAATAAAATAAACGATAGAGAGGTAGCTATGGCTGATGATACCCCCCTTCTTGACGAACTCGAGAAAGGCCCCTGGCCAAGTTTTGTAAAGGAAATTAAAAGGGCCGCGGAAAAAAACGACGCGGCGAAAGACCTTCTGGGCGTGGTTGAGCTCTCATACAGGGACAAGATCACCCACTGGAAGCATGGAGGCATCGTGGGAGTGACCGGGTACGGCGGAGGAGTCATCGGCCGGTACTCGGACGTTCCCGAGAAGTTCCCCAACGCGGAGCAGTTTCACACCATGCGCATCAACCATCCATCCGGCTGGTTCTACAACACCAAGGCGCTGCGCACAATCTGCGACGTGTGGGAAAAACACGGCAGCGGCCTCACCAATATGCACGGTTCGACCGGCGACGTAATCCTGCTGGGAACGCGCACTGAAAACCTCCAGCCGGCGTTCAATGAGTTTATCGAGCACGGGTTCGATCTCGGCGGTTCGGGCTCGGTGCTGCGAAGCCCATCGGGCTGCGTGGGCCCGGCAAGGTGCGAATGGGCATGTTTTGACGCACCGGCGCTCATCTACGACCTCACACAGTCGTTCCAGGACGAGCTTCACAGGCCGAGATGGCCCTACAAGTTCAAGATCAAGGCGTCAGCGTGCCCCAATGACTGCGTGGCGGCGATCGCGAGGGCCGATTTTACCATCATCGGGACGTGGAAGGACAGCCTCAGGATCGATCAGGCGAAAGTGAAAGAATACGCGGCGAAGGGAATGGACATCAAATCAGACATCGTGGCGAAGTGTCCCGGTTCCGCGCTCGATTATGACGACAAAACAGGCGAGCTCAAGCTGGAGGCGCAGGACTGCGTGCGCTGTATGCACTGCGTCAACAAGATGACAAAGGCAATCCGAATCGGGCAGGAAAGGGGAGCCACCATCCTGATCGGCGGGAAGGCGCCGATACTCAAGGGCGCGTTCCTTTCATGGGTGCTTGTGCCGTTCATCAAGGTTGAGCCGCCTTACACCGAGATAAAGGACCTGCTTATGAACATCTGGGACTGGTGGGATGAGCACGGCCGGAACCGCGAGCGCGTCGCTGAAACCGTCTCGCGCATCGGATTCAAGGAATTCTTAAAGGCACTCGGAATCAAGCCCGTTCCGCAGATGATCAAGCATCCGAGGACGAATCCGTTCGTATTTTTCTAAAAGGGATCGATCATAACAAAGGAGAATAAAAAATGAAAAAAACCGATATAGGCCCTCCGGATTATCGATTGATGCTTCCGGACGTCATCAAGGAAAACTACGGCAAATGGCTGTACCATGAAATACTGAAGCCCGGCCTCATGAAGCACGTCTCCGAAACCGGTACGGAGCTTTTCACGGTCCGCGCGGGCTCGCCGAGGCTGGTCAGCATTGACTTCATCCGCGACATCTGCGACATCGCCGATAAGTATTGCGACGGGCACCTCAGGTTCACAAGCCGCTCCAATGTTGAGTTCATGACCGCGAAAAAGGAGAACATCGAGCCGATGATCGAGGACATCAAAAAGCTCGGTCTTCCTGTCGGCGGGATCGGCGACTGCATCTCGAACATCGTACACACGCAGGGGTGGATTCACTGCCACAGCTCGGCGACAGACGCCTCGGGCCTGGTGAAAGCCATAATGGACGAGCTTCAGGATTACTTCACGCAATTCAAGCTGACCGCAAAGTTGAGGATCGCGGTGGCATGCTGCATCAACATGTGCGGCGCGGTGCACTGCTCAGACCTCGCTGTCGTCGGCATTCACACAAAACCGCCGAAGGTCGATAACAGCCGTCTCGGGGCCGTGTGCGAGATCCCGTCGACCATCGCTTCATGCCCCACCGGCGCGATCCACCGCCATCCCGACAAGAGCATCAACGGCGTCGAGGTCAGGGAGGACCGCTGCATGTACTGCGGCAACTGCTACACTGTATGCCCGGCGATGCCGCTGGCCGACCCTGTGGGAGACGGAGTCGCGATATACGTGGGAGGGAAAGTATCCAACGCGCGCAAGCCTCCCATGTTCTCGAAGCTCGTGGTGCCGTTCATACCCAACAATCCACCGCGCTGGCCGGAAGTGACGTCCGTTCTCAAAAAAATTGTTGAAGTATACGCGAAAAACTCGAGAAAATACGAGCGCATGGGTGAGTGGATCGAGCGGATTGGATGGGAGAGATTTTTCAGCTTGACGGAAATACCTTTCACCGAGCAGCACATCGACGATTTCACCAATGCCACTGAAACGCTGCGTACAACTACTCAATTCAGATGGTAGGGAGAGCATTATGAGCGAGATATCACCGGAAGAACTCAAACAGAAAATTCTTGATTACCTGAAAACGGTAAGCAAGGCCAAGAATCGCGATGTCGCGAAGGCCATCGGCGAGGAAAAGCGTCTGGTGGACAAGGCGATAGGTGAGCTTGGCAACGAAGGCAAAATTGATTACCTGTACCTTGACGGGTCGTATGTAACGCTGAAAGGATAACGGTACTGGGATAAAGCCTCAGGAAAATCCGGGTGCCGGGATTTTCGCCGGAAACGGCGGTTTCCGGCGCCCGGATTATTCCACTTTCATGCGTAAAGCGGTTGACGCAAGGCCTTCCGCCCAGTCGGCGTTAGCGGTCAGGGTGTGGGTGTGGCTGAACGTGGCAAGCGTGTTTTTAAACAGGGCGCCGTCCCTGCCGCAGGCGATCCCCGTGCCGCGCTTCATGGAGAACACGGTCCTGACATCGCGCACAACCTCCGGGTTGACGAGGCGGGAATACCTGAACTCGTGCCCTCTGACGCATGTTCCATTCCTGTAAAACGGATTGTCCGTCTCCACCATAAACTCGGTGTAACCGTGCGCTTCTGGCCTTTTTGAAAGCTCGAAGACAAACGGGAATATTCCCGCCATGGGGAAACGCTCGCCCCCTGCAATGATCGAATCTGAAAGGTATATGAGGCCGCCGCATTCGGCGTACACCGGCATGCCTCCCATGATCCTGTCCCTGAGCGATTGGATAAACGCTGTGTTGGCGCCAAGCGCGCGGGCATGTGTTTCAGGGAACCCTCCGCCGATGTACAGCCCGTCAACAGCAGGAAGGGCGACCCCGCTCATAGAATCAATCATGACGATTCCGTCAGAACGGGATCGCAGGGCCTCGATATTCTCAGGATAATAGAAGTTGAACGCGGTGTCCATGATGACCCCGATGGTGGGACGTTTTGCGTCATTATTCGAAAGCGCAGCAACGGCATCACCGTGGTTGCGTGACCGGCGCAGGATGGAGGGAAGTGATTCCTGCATGCGCCTGGCTATGTGCCGTCTCGGCAAATGCCTGCGGGCAATGGAGAGAATGCCGTCAATATCGACATGCTCTGAGACGGCGCGTCCCATGTCGGCGGCAAGCTTTTCGGGCGTTCGGTACTCATGTGTAGGGAGAAGTCCCAGGTGCCGTTCGGGAAGATCAAGATGCTGCAGGCGGGGAATCGCACCCAGCACCGGGATGCCGCAGTAGTGCTCTATGGCTGCGGTGATGACGCCGCGGTGCCTCTCGCCTGCGACACGGTTGAGGATCACGCCTTTAACCGGAACACCGCGGTCAAATCGAAGGCAGCCCAGCACCAGCGCGGCGATGGTTCTGCTCGCTTTGGAGCAGTCAACCACAAGCACAACCGGAATGCCGAGGAATTTCACCAGGGCGGCAAGGCTGTGCGTGCCGACCGCGTCGTAGCCGTCGAAAAGCCCGCGGTTGCCCTCAAGAACGGTAATATCCGATTTCCTGTTGATCTCGCAAAATGCATGGGCGATGACAGAAGGGGCAAGCAGGTATGTATCGAGGTTACGGCAGCTTCTCCCCGCGGCGAGGCCAAGCCATGCGGGATCGATGTAATCGGGCCCTTTCTTTACGGGGCACACATCCATTCCCCTGTTTTTCAGGGCCCGGCACAGACCAACGGCGGTTATCGTTTTACCGGAACCGCCGCGGACGCCGGCAATTGCAATCGCCGGATTCATGGTGCTGCACTGACCGGTACTACACGCAACCGGTCGGTTTGGGAAGACCCGCCCATTTGCACGCGGAGTTTGCCGGTCCCTGGGGGAAAAGCTCGTAGATTTCCTTGAGATTTACCCCGGTTTCCTTGGTCACCTTGCGGACCATGGGGGCGATACCGTTTTCAAGGTAATAGTTTCTCAGATAATTCATCACTTTCCAGTGACTGTCGTTCAGCTCGTTGATCCCTTCAAGCTTGGCCATCGCCTGCGCGACTTCCTCATTCCACTTGTCGGGTTCCTGAAGGAATCCATCCTCGTCCACTTCGTACTGCTTTCCATTGAATTCAACCTGCGCCATGGTTATTTCCTCCTTAAAATGGGAATAATTCCTGAAAAAATGAACTACATTCATTTGTTGAACAATAATCATCGCCGTATGATTCAAGCAAGCTTTTTTTTATAAGGGAATGAATTTTTTACAAGCACGATTGAAAGGTCTTGGATCAGTGTATTGCCCGTCGCCCCTGAATTGTCACCGGATAGGGACTCGGACTATTCCCGTGAAAAAGATTGTTCACATGAATGCCGCGCATGAATCCTCAATGGGAGTTTCAAGCACGCAAAGATTGTATTTTTCTTATGGTTCTGTTCATGACCAGTTCGGGGAGGCGGGGCAGGAGCCGTTTAATGAGCAGGATCATCTTGCCCTGTAACCCCGGTACTATGAGGAATTTGCCGGCGCCCAGCTCCCGGAAGAGGGATTCAGCGACGAAATCCGCGCTCACGTACCCGGCGTTCCCCGCTATTGCTCTCGTTTCTTCGGGCCTCGCCTGGTCTTCACTGCGCATCATGGGAGTGTCCGTATCAGGGGGACAGAGCACTGACACGTTAATGGAATATTGCCGCAGTTCGGCTCGCAGGCATTCAGAGAAGCCGATGACGGCAAACTTGGAGGCGCTGTACGCAGTGTAACCGAACACGCCGAGAAAACCGGCGATTGATGAGATGTTGACTATATGACCTCCGCCCGACTTCATGTGGGGCAGGCAGGCTGCGATTACATTTCTCGTCCCGTAGAGATTGATCTTCACCGTCTGATCGAAACGTTCGTAGGAAACGTCCTCGAATCGGAAGGCGCCACCCATACCTGCGCTGTTGATGAGCATGTACGGCGCGCCGCATTCCCTGACCGCTTTGGAGATAACCGCAGGAACAGCCTTGTGGTCGGCAACGTCAAGACTGTAAGCGCAGACGGTTTGCGAAGGGCTGATTCGTTTGAGTTCAATCTGTTTCAGGGCGGCTGAAAGGTTCTTCTTATCACGCGCGAAAATTGCGACGTTCGCCCCGCGCGACATGACAAGGCCGGCGATGGAGAGGCCGATGCCGCTCGATCCGCCGGTGATGAACGCGGTTTTTCCGTGAATATCCATCTTCCCCTCCTTGCATGCTCGCACAGGGCGAATGGTGTGCACAGCCGATCAGGACCCGGATGTTTCGAGGTACTGGATCAACTGAATATACACCCCGTCAGGGTCCTCAATAAAGCAGATTTTCCGGTCCGGGCGCAACTGCACCGGCGGTATTATGAAGTTCACGCTGTTATCACGCAGCTTTGCGGCGATCGCCTCTATGTCGTCCACGGTCAGCGCCATGTGGTAAAGGCCGGTCATTGCACGGGGAACCGCCCGGGTGTCGTCCGGATTCCCTTCCTCAATTTCTATGGAAATGGAGTCGTTGCCCACGAACTGATAGTGCTTGTTGAGAATGGTGACGGAGTCCGTTTTCCGAAGCCCAAGCACGTCGCAGTAGAAATGAAGAGACTTTTCAAGGTTTGATGTCTTGATGCCGACGTGGTTCCAGCGCATGTCAACCTCCAAATTTATCCCTGGTAAGGTTAAAACACTCGGTTGAAACGTCAAGCGTATGTCGTATGTCCTTTTCCTCCATGGCGGCGCAGACGAACCAGTTGTGGTGGGGGTGCAGGAAGATGCCGCGACGGGCCGCTTCACCGCAGAAGTAGCGGTTCTTCTCGAACGTGGGATCGTCGGGAAACGTCATGTAGGGCATCGCAGGCGGTCCGGAGAGCGTAACATTGATGCCGGCGGAAGCGCCTGCGTCGGTAAGGCCTTTCATGAGCATGGTTCCCAGTTTTTCAATTTTCTGAATCGCACCGCTCGCCTTTATCTCGTCGATTGTCGCAATCGCCGCGGCGAAGGGGACGCCGGAGAAGAAATGCGTTCCCGTGAAAAACACCTTGGTGGCGGATTCCTTGATGTTTTCCTTGCCCATCGCTACAGCAATCGGATAGCCGTTCGCCATTGCCTTGCCGAAGCATTGAAGGTCAGCGTTGTACCCGTAGAACTTCGCGCTGCCCTGAAGGTCAAGCCTGAAACCACAGCGTATGTCGTCGATGATAATGAGAAAATTTTCCTTTGCGGCAAGCTGGTTCACTGTCGCCACGAATTCAGCGGATGGGAGCTCCTGGTCTCTCATCGCGTCATGCCTGTGCGGAGTGAGCATAATGGCGGCGATTTTTCCTCTGTTGGCATCCACAACCCGTTTCAGGCTGGCGGGATCGTTGTAGTCGATGTAGTGTATGTGGGATTTCCATTCATCGGGAACTCCCGCGCCGTGCGGCTGGCACCATGAGTGTGAACCATGGTACGATCCCCTGGCGAGAATGATGTCCCATTTTCCGGTAAACACGCGCGCAACGGCGATGGAATAGGAGGTGACGTCGGAGCCGTTTTTCCCGAACACGCACCAGTCGCCTTCGTGAATAGTTTCCGTCATTTTTTTTGCGAGCGGAATCCATTGGTCGCTGGGAAGGGTGAAGCAATCAGCATTTTCCATCTGCTTCTTCGCGGCCTGCTCAACTTTCGGGTGTTTAAGGCCGAGCAGGTTGGTGCCGAATGAGCACATGTAGTCGATGTACTCGTTTCCATCGACATCCCACACCCGGCAGCCGTCGCCCCTTTTGATGAACGCCGGATATGATCCAAAGGTAAGAAACGTGGGAGTCCTCGGGCCGTATATGCCGTTGGGCACGTATTTCTTTGCCTCTTCGAACAGTTCATATGACTTTGTAAACGAATAGAGCTTCATTGGGAATCCTCCTTGGGAGTTGATAAAGTAAAAACATTCGCCCGGGTCGTGAAGCGTAAGGGCGCAGTTATTCTGATGTGCTTGACAATGAAGTGCAGCCTCGCCAACAGAGAAAGAGATAAAAACGGAAGGATGCGATTATTGAATTGAATATCAAGGAAATCTTGACAGACTGGATGTATTTTTGTAACGTTGATCGATTGAATATACCCCTGCCCGGGTTTTCCTTCGAGGCTATTAATTACATTATGGTGTAATATATTATACATATGTGCAAGATATAAATTGCATTCCAGTTGTCAACCTAATAATTCGGTTTTTAAAGAAAAAATGAAAACTAGTCAACGAAAACAAAGGGCGGTGAAAACCGAGGAGCGAAAAGCCTGGGAGAGGGAACAGCGAATAAGCCGTCTCGTCGATATCGTACAGGAGCTTTTTTTTACGCGCGGTTACGACGGCACCACGGTCGATGATATCGCACGTGCCGCAGGGTATACCAAGCGGAGCATCTACCTCTATTTCAAGGACCGGGATGACCTGTTCCTTGCCGTTGTCAGGCGGGGGCAGGAGCTGTTCAAAGAAATGCTTGAAAAAGCGTTGAGTGAAAACACCTCAAGCGATGCTCCGCAGGTGATCAACATGGGCAGGGCCTTTTACCGCTTTTCTCTGGAGCATCCGCAGCACTTCAACCTGCTCCTGATTTACGAATCGAGGCTTCACCGCTACTACATGCCGGAAGGCGAGCCCGATGACGGGAGCTTCAAGTCCCAGTGTCAGAAAATTTCATTCGAGTACGGCAGGCTCGTCATGACTGCGATCGAAAACGATATAAAAAATGGATGGATAAAGACCCGCCTCAGCGCCCGCCAGCTGATGCTCCTGCTCTGGGGCCAGATCCTCGGCGTGATGCAAATTATATTAATGCGGAAGGAATCGTTCCGGGACGCATACGGCATCAATCCGGAAGAGCTTTTTGATGAGTATATACAGATGGTGATGAAGTCGCTGAAATAATCAGCCCCGCGCGCCGCCGGTTTTATCCCTTCCATACACCATCAGCATCACGCCTGCAATTGTTATAAGCCCTCCCGTTATCTGATGGGCCTCGGGCAGCACGCCAAAAAAGAAGAATACCCCGATAATTACAAAGAGACCATTGGTGTTCTGGATAAGGCTCGCGTGCGATGCCTTTATGTAGCTGTAGGATTTGTACTGCAGAATCGCCGCAACAAAGGGACCGAAAAACGAACCGGCGGCGATATTTAAAAATGATCGCAATGAAATATGAAAGCTGCTGTTGCTGATTAAAGCGCCTGCGGTGAAAAACATCAGGATGAAGACCACCCTGTTCAGCGAGAGTATGTACGCGTCGATGAAGGTGATGTTCCTCTTGGCAATGATAATCCCCGCAGCGGCGAGAGCGCATGAGATGATTGCGAACTCTGCGCCCTTGATAAAAAAATCCCTGAAGCTCAGACAGCCGGTGCAGCTCAGGATGAATGCCCCGCTGAGAGTTATGCATATCCCGATTATTTCCGGAGCCGTGAAGCGGTCGCGCAGAAAAGGAATGCTCATCAGGGTTACAAACACGGGAGTTGTGTTCACAAGGAAAGAAACTACCGCGGGATTGTCAATTGCACGGATAGCGGCAAAAAAAGAGAAGGTGCTCAGCATCTCAAGAAGACCGATAAAAAT